>NZ_CP177130.1:1869557-2181150 GCF_046736035.1 Salinicoccus sp. HZC-1
TCTGATCAACCGTCTGCTCGATCGCTTGTCCGGTTTCCCCGCCTTCAAGTTCTGATGTCCGGTATTCGGAAACCTCCTCTGAATCCAGAAGGTCTGACTGGCCTACACCAGGATCCAAAACATTTGCCAGTGTCATAGCAATAGTAATCGCAATTGCAGTAGTCACCAGATAAAATCCAAGAGTTTTGATTCCAAGACTTCCCAGAGTTTTAGGATCCCCTACATTATAAACACCGAGAACGATGGAAATAAATACAATTGGAACTACCATCATGAAAATCATATTAAGAAACAATTGTCCGATTACATTAAATATGTATTGGTCGATCCATTGTACCCATCCTTGATCAGCCATCGGGCTGAGTATTGAGCCTACGGCTATACCTAAAATCAAGCCTATTACGATATACAGAGTCATTCTGTTACCGACTTTCATAAAATCCCCCCATAACTTTGAAAGTACTTGTCTTATTATAAGGCTATGAATTCATTTTTGTAAACTAATATTTTGTAACCGGTTACTCCCATGCTCCCATTGGCGAAATCAAAACTCTACGATATTGTATTTAATCGCATATATCACTGCCTGCGTCCTGTCTGAAACTTCTAATTTATTCAGTATATGGCTGACATGTGTCTTTACTGTTTTCTCGCTGACGAACAGGGCTTCTCCAATTTCTTTATTGGATTTCCCTTTAACTATTTCTTTCAGAACCTCTATTTCCCTTGCTGATAAGACATTTTTTTCATGCGGCATATCCCCTTCCCGGTCGATCACTTCCAAAATGTCCGGGTGGATCACTTTTTCCCCTTCTATGACATTTTTGATAGATTCGATCAGTTCTTCTGCTTCCATCTCTTTAATGATGTAGCCATCGGCATGAGCGGCAAAAACCGGACGGATATACTCTTCGCTGGTATAACTGGATAGAACCAGCACTTTAATATTTGGAAATTCCGACTTGATTCGCCGAGTGACTTCTATGCCATCCATTTCCGGCATTACGAGATCCAGCAATACAAGGTCTATCTCCTGATGGTTAGCGGATAAATAATCCAGGGTTTCCGCGCCTGTGCCGAAATCTTCCACTACTCTGATATCTTCTGTAGTAGAAAGTAAAAATTTCATTCCCTCACGCACAATATGGTGGTCGTCCGTCATTATAATTTTATACATATCATTACTCCCCTATCGGTACGATTACTTTTACAGTCGTGCCATTACCTTTTTGTGATTGTATATCCAAAATGCCTCCGAGTTTTTTAACCCGGTCTTTCATATTCCCGAGACCATAGCTGTACCCACTTTTTTCTTTCTGATCGAAGCCGATGCCATCATCCATGATATGAATTTCAAGTTCATCAGCCTTCGATCGGATTACAATCTCAGCTTTTGCCGAACCTGAGTGTTTCCTGACGTTGTTCAGTCCTTCCTGCATCACTCTGTAGAGCCCCACTTCAACGTTATCCGGAACATCATAGAAGCCGGACACCGTCACTTCGAGTTCTATGCCAAGCAAGTCTGCATATTTCTCTATTGCATCGATGATGCCTTTTTCCAGACCGATCGGCTTCAGCTGCCAGATCAACGCCTTCATTTCCTTCATGGCATGCTTCGAAGTATTTTCTATGGAATCGAAGGCATCGGACAATTTTTCTTTATTGTCCAGAGTTTTTGCAGCATGCGAAGTGATGCCGATTGAGAAAAGCATCTGATTGACGGAATCGTGCAGATCACGTGCCAGACGCTGACGCTCCATTATAATCATGTTTTCCTGTTCCTGTGCATTGAGTTCAATCCGTTTTAAAGTCGATCCTATCTGGAACGCAACGGATTCCAGCAGATCCAGTTCATCTTTTGCAAACTGTTCTGTATAGGGGCTGGCGATATTCAAAAGCCCGAATGATTCGTCCCCGGAAATGAGCGGTACAGTCGCATGATGGGTAATATTGTTGTTTTCATCCGGATATTCCATTCTTGCTTTCTCGAGACGGGAACAGACGAATATATTCGTTGCCCGCTCAAGCTCTTTGTTGTTATATTTATTGACACACCAGCATTTGCCTTCGCAAAGATGATGATACCCTTCTTTTTCAAGCGAAGGCGGCAGCTGATAGTGCGCTTTTAATTCCGGGTTTCCTTCATTATCTATGAAGAATATCCAGCCGGTTTCAAAATCCGAATGGTCGATCAGCAGCCGGAGTGCACCGTCTATCATCGTATTTCTATCGGTTTCTTCGTTTAGAAATTCAGCAATGTCTTTTAGGAGCTGCAGTTTACTTTTCATGGGACACTTCACCTTCTAACATTTAAAGTTAATCATTTTGTAAAATTCTTGTCACCCACTAAACAACCGCTTCTTTTATAATGGTATAGTATGACTTATAAACTAACATGGGACAGGAGGTTTCAGATGGACCGCAGGAAATTATACTTACAGTTGCTGTTCCTCACATCTCTCTTTGCAACATTGGGATCGCTCTACTTCAGCGAGATCAGACAATATGTTCCCTGTGAATTTTGCTGGTATCAGCGGATTCTCATGTATCCTATCGTCATCATTTCCCTTATCGGTCTCGTAAGGAATGACTTTGGTGCAAAATATTATATCCGTGTCTTCAGTATACTCGGTGTTATTATGGCAGGATATCATTATGCGCTCCAGAAAGTCAGTTTTCTGGGAAACGGCATGGCTGCGTGTGAAGGTGTATCATGCACAGTTCAATATATAAACTGGTTGGGTTTTATAACAATTCCTCTCCTGTCACTCACAGCATTTTCGATTATATTGATTTTAACATTTTTGATTAAAAAAGATTAAAGAGGAGAATTAAAATGGGAAACAAAGTATTTTACGGCGTCATCGCTTTAGTGATTATTGTATTTATCGGGATATTTATTTTTATGAATAATTCCTCAAACGACCCGGAAAACCTCAGTGATTCCGGATATTATCCATACACTGACAAAAACCCGGACGAATTGAGTGGGGCAACGATCGACAAGCTGGATAATGAAGACTACCACCACAACAAAACATTGGATGAAGTGAATGAGATCGTCAGTGCCGGCGAAGGTGAATTTGTATACTTCTGGAGCCCGACATGTTCCCACTGTGAAGCGGCCACACCATTCCTGATGGATGCTTTCAATTCGACGGGGGAAGAAGTGACTCAGCTTAATATCCTCGAGTACGAACCGGCATGGCAGGAATACCAGATTGAAGCCACTCCTACTCTTGTGTACTTCGAAAACGGTGAAGAAGTTGACCGTTTCGCCGGTAACCCCGGAAACTCTGAGGACTACGAGTCATTCATCAATGCAATGACTGGAGAGGAATAAATGAAATTTACAGTAAATGAACGTTTCGATTCGATGACATTGGAAGATATGCTGAAAGAATTGCATGTTCCAAAAAAAGAGCTGCACCTTTTAAGAATGTCCAAAGACATTGAAATCAACGATGAGAAAATGCCACTCAACAGTGTAATTGCTGCAGGCGACAAAGTAGTCCTGCCCGATGATTATAGCCCGAGCAACTACAAACCCAGCTACAGAACATGCGACATTTTGTTCGAAGATAGATATTTGGCAGTTTTATTTAAGCCAAGAGGCGTAAAAACACATCCGAATGAGATGCATGAAACGAACACTTTGATGAATCATGCCATCTATACGCTGGACACCCCCTACCTGGAGCCTGTCCATAGATTGGACCAGGAAACAAAAGGAGTACTTTTAGTAGCAAAGCATCCACTTGTTAAAAAGATTCTTGATCATATGCTTGCTGAAAGGGAAATAAAGCGTACTTACATTGCCCGTGTGGACACTAAGAAGCTGATTGATAAGCAGACAATTAATCTGCCCATTGCTAAAGATCCCAGAGAACGTAATAAATATCATGTTACGGATAAAGGAAAGCCGGCTGTCACTCATATTTTGAACTCCAAAGTAACCCAGGATTACTGCGAACTGGAAATTGATCTTGAAACCGGAAGAACACACCAGATCAGAGTGCATCTTGAACATATCGGCCTGCCTGTAATGGGAGATACATTATATGGTCGCGCCACACTCCGCGATCTTCAGCTATTCAGTTACAAAATTGAATTCAATCATCCAATAACACAGAAAAATATTAATGTTGAACTGGATAAAGACACGCTATAGCAAAAAGGCAGATCATCTGATCTGCCTTTTTTATACGTGTACCTTTAAGTTTTCTATTACATTTTTAAGTAATCGTTCCCCATCAACGGAGCCAATTGATTCCGGATGGAACTGAACCCCCTCAAGAGGCAGCTCTCTGTGTCTGATTCCCATAATCTCACCGTTTTCATTTTCTGAAGTCACTTCGAAACAGTCCGGCAATGTTGCTCTGTCCACAACGAGTGAATGATAATTCATCACTTCAGAGCCCTGCGGGATATCCGAGTAAATACCTGAATTATTATGGTAGAGTTCAGATGTTTTCCCGTGCATCAGCTGCTGTGTTTTAACAATTTCACCACCGGATGCATAAGCGATGGCCTGGTGGCCGAGACACACACCAAATATAGGGATGATCCCTTTAAACTTTTCTATGACTTCGAGCGTGATTCCAGTCTGTTTCGGAGTACGCGGACCCGGTGACAGAAATATCAAATCCGGCTTTAATGCCTCAATTTCGGTCAGGCGTACTTCATCATTTCTTCTGACGGTTATCTCTTCTCCAAGTTCTCCCAGAAACTGGACGATATTGAAAGTAAAGGAGTCGTAGTGATCAATCATATATATCATGGAAACCCTCCTCAGGAATTTAAAATCGGTTCTTTTTCTTCAAATATCAGTTCAGTCAGATGGACTGTCTTCTCGAGGGCGCTCGCTTTATTAATCGTTTCCTGATACTCGGACTCCGGATCAGAGTCTGCAACAACACCCGCGCCTGCCTGGATGTAAAGGTCATTCCCTGTTAACGTCATTGTACGTATTGTTATGCACGAATCCATATTGCCATCGAAACCGAGATATAAAATACTCCCCCCGTAGAGATTTCTCGGTGTCGGCTCGAGCTCTCTCAATATTTGCATGGCCCTTACTTTAGGCGCGCCTGAGAGAGTGCCTGCCGGGAAGGATGAGATGAATGCATCTATCGGCGAAACTTCTTTCCTCAAGTCTCCATTCACCTTACTGATGATATGCATTACTTTTGAGAATCTGCCAATGGTCATATAATCACTCACTTCAACAGAGCCATATTCGGATACCCGGCCAATATCATTTCTTGCCAGATCGACAAGCATGCGGTGTTCTGCAATTTCTTTCTCATCATTGAGCAGTTCTTCTGCCAGTCTGTCATCGTCTTCTTTTGTTTCTCCACGCTTCCGTGTACCGGCGATAGGATGTATTTCGAGCCTTCCATCCTGAACCTGCAGCTGCCTTTCTGGAGAACTTCCGATCACTTCGACATTATTGAACTTCAAATAGTACATATAGGGTGAGGGATTTACATTCCTTAAAACCCTGTATAATTCAAATCCGCTTCTTTTCGTTTCGGTATGGAACCTTTGGGAAAGCACTGCCTGAAGAATGTCGCCATCTTTTATATATTCTTTTATTTTTCTGACATCATCTTTAAACTTATCTTTTTCATAATTGCTTTCCATCTTTTCGGCAGGACTTTCATACATATCCACCGGCATCATAAGATCGGATAATTCACTGTTTTTAACCAGCCGGTCTCTGACATGCTGGATATGATGATTTGCCCTGTCATAAATTTGCCGGATGGAATCATGCTGATTGATCCTCGCAAAAGTCAATATGGATATCTTTTTTGTCCGGTGGTTATATGCAAGCAGTGTCTGGCAGAACAAAAGATGATAATTTGCTAATTTTTTATCTGTCTCGATTGCCTTTGGCACCGGTTCATAGTCGGAAATAGCATCATAACTGATGTAGCCGACGCCTCCCCCTTTAAACGGAATATCGATATCGGGTATTTTCACATTCAATTTAGAGAGCACTGCATCAAATGCCTCTTTGAATGACTCCGCTTTTGTTTTAAAACCATTTTGCAAATCTTTGATGACAAATTCGCTGTTAACTTCTTCTATATCAATCATGGGGTTTATACCAATAAATGAGAAGTTGGACCACGGGGACTCGGGTTCCTGGCTTTCCAGCATATAGACGGCTTCGTTCTTCAAAGCATGAAACATATGGACCGGTGTCAGTACATCGGTATAAAAGGATTGTACCACCGGCACTGTGCGGTAAGTTTCCGCATCATTTAAAAACTCTTTATACGTGGTCATCTCATCACCTCATTTATTTTATTCAAAACATATGTGAATAGTCTATACAATTCAGAAAACAAAGTCAAACAACACAAAAAAGCCAAAGCTTCAGAACTTTGGCTTTTATGCAATTATTATTTTCTCTTTTTAAAACGGTTTTTGACTTTCAGCAGCAATTGATTTTCTTTTTGTACTTGCTGTTCCCGTCCGTAACTTTCGGCACGTCTCATCAGCTCATCCTGTGCGCTGATCGCTTCATAAGAATTCTCTACATATTCATACGTTCCGTCAGATTTTTGTTCTCTGGCTTTAATATTATCCATAAGATAAAGTCTGTTGATGGATTTTATTTCTTTCACGATTTGCGGGTCGTTGATTGGGAACAGTATTTCTACACGTTTGATCATGTTCCTTGTCATCATGTCTGCAGATGACAGATACATTTTTTCTTCCCCGTTATGATAGAAATAATATATCCTTGAGTGTTCCAGGAAACGTCCTACAATGCTGATTACACGGATATTGTCGCTGACCCCTTCGATACCGGGTTTTAAACAACAGATGCCTCTGATTACAAGATCAACTTTTACACCTTCCTGGGAAGCCTGCAATAATTTGTTGATCACTTTTTTATCTGTTAATGAATTCATCTTGGCAAAGATATATCCATTTCCGTGTTCCTTATGATGCCCGATCTCTGTATCAATGGATTCCCCGAACAAATCACGTATTTCAAACGGTGCTACATGCAGCGCATTATATTCCGGTTTGAGTGAATAACCACTCAGGTAATTAAAGAAATTGATTGCATCAATACCGATTTCCGGGTTTGTTGTAATGATTCCCATATCAGTGTATTGCTTCGCTGTGGAGTCATTATAGTTACCTGTCCCCAAATGGACATATCTCACTATTTTCCCCTTCACCCTTTTAACAACCAGGGTGATCTTACTGTGTGTCTTAAGGTAGTGCATGCCATAAATCACGTGACACCCTGCATCTTCAAGTTCTTTTGCCCACTGGACATTATTCTCTTCATCAAAACGCGCTTTCAGCTCTACGAGCACCGTCACCTGCTTATTGTTCTCAGCTGCAAGTTTTAAAGCCTCGATGATCGGAGAATCACTGGAAACCCGGTATAATGTCTGTTTTATCGCCAGGACATCCGGATCCTCAGCCGCTTCTTTCATGAAGTCCACAATGGGCTCGAAGCTCTCAAACGGATGGTGGAAGAATATATCTTCTTCCAATGCTTTATCATAAATATTTTCTGAACCAAGGAATTTGGGTTCCTGCGGCACAAACGGCTGATATACCAGATGAGGCAGCTGTTCCTTGAGTTTTGAACACAATTCAAAAAGGAACGTTAAATCCAATGGTCCATCATATTTATATATATCCTCTTCATGCAGATCAAGTTCATGCTTCAGGAATGAGCCATTGATTGTATGATTTTTACTGATATCAATTTCCAGTCTTACTGCCGCGCCTCTCGTACGCTCTTTGAGGAAACGCTCGATTTCAATCAGCAGATCCGCTGCACCCTCTTCATGAATCGTCAAATCAGCGTTTCTGGTAATACGGAATGGAAAAGTTCTGTCAATCCGATATCCTGTGAACAATTTCTCAATATGAGTTTCGATGATATCTTCAGTAAGAATATAGTAGGTATTCACACCATCCTTCATCTCATAAAACCGTTTAATTACCGTCGGCAGTTGTACAATTGCCGTCTGATCACCGAGATCGTTGGATAGGTCAACAAATATATTGATCTTTTTATTCTTCAGTTTCGGGAACGGACGATATGCATCAATGCCGAGTGGTGTAAGTGACGGATAAATTTCCGTATCAAATAAATCCTCAAGTTTTTCCTGCATGGACTGCGGAAGTTCATGAGGGTGTTTAAAATAAATATTATATCTTTCCAATTCACCCATCAGCTTATGGTAATACTCATATTGCACCCGGGAATTCTCCCTGTTTAACTTACCAATCCCCTCTAACTGCTGCCTTGGAGTCAGCTGGGTTTTAGTATCCGGCTCGTGATAGTTCATTTTCACCTGGTCTTTCAGACCGGCTACACGCACCATGATGAATTCATCGAGATTTGAACTGGTGATTGCTAGAAATTTGAGTCGTTCCAGAAGAGGATTATTCGGGTCAATCGCTTCCTGAACCACTCTATAGTTAAACATGAGCCAGCTCAGCTCTCTATTGTTATAGTATTTTTGATCGTTTAATCTGTAAGCCATCACAATCCTCCCCTTTGATATTATACAGCTTGAATATTAAATTTCTGTAAATTTTATCACCATATCTTCATCAATCATTTTTTCAATATGTTTTTTTTGACGGTTTGCCTGGTACTCCTCGGCAATCGGATCTCCTTTATATTGGACCGTAAGCACCATTTCATCGTCTTCTTCTTCAAGATACAATTCTTTCACTACGCCGGTGTCGGAGACGTTCAAAGCATTGGCAAATTTCAGTATGCTTCCGAGCTCCAGGATATCTTCGAGTTCATCGTCATCGAACCAATCTGTCTCGTCTGCATAAAATTTAAGCAGTGTCTTATTTTTAAAACTGGCCATAAGTGCGATTTTGACCCTGTCCCGGTGGGTGATGCCGTTGATGTTGCTGTTGGAGATCAGGTAATACGTATGCTGACTCGTTGCATCACGATCGATAAAATCACCCAGATAGAATAGAGAGGCGGCATTCTTCATCAAATTTTTCTCATGTTTTTCAAAATCAGTGAATTCATGCTTTTCCAGCTCATGAAAGAGTCTTTCTGCAAGCTCGGTCCTGCGTTTTGCAGCAGAAGGTTTTATCTTGAAATCATTTGCCAATTCAATCAGGGAATCATTAAAAACCTCGTGTTTATCAAAAGCTGCAGGATAATCCTTGGAGATGATTGAAATTGCCATACCTTCCCGTATCCCTTTTCTGCTGAATTTGAACTCATCCGCCTTAACAACGTTATAGATCGTCCTGAATACTATGGTACTCGGCAAAATGATATCGCTGCGGTCTTTACTCAAACCATCAATATCATCCAGATCGCTTCCTTTAGTATTTTTTAATAAGCTGTATACCTCTTTAAGGTCTCCGCTCGTCATGGAATAACCATGCACGCCCGCTATGGGATAATTCGTAGAAGACTGATGAATTCTGGCTATGTTACGGGCACTCCCCCCGATTGCCAAAATCGGGACTTTTCTCTTCGCAAGCCATTTGACACTTTTCAGCTGTTCTTTTACATATTTTTCTGTTTCTGAGATGGCTTTCTTATCATTATGATCTTTACCATCAAAAAACATCGATTTCAATGTAACGACACCGAAAGGCAGGCTTATCGAATGTATAAGCTCTTTATCTTCAAAATAAGTGAGTTCGGTACTTCCTCCACCGATATCAATGGTAACAGCATCGGTATTACTGATTGTGTGTACAACTGCGTGATATCCGTAGTATGCTTCTTCACTGCCGCTGATGACTTTGATTTTCATGCCGACTTCCGCTTCCACCCGTTCCAGAATTTCATCAACGTTGACCGATTGTCTAATCGCTGCAGTCGCAACCGGGTAGATGTCATTAACTTCATACTTCTCGGCAATCTGTCTGAAGCTGTTTAAAATGGAGATGAGGTTTTCAATCCCTTCATCTTCCATTTCATTGTCTTCATTTAAAAATCTCGCCAAACGGGCTGGCGCTTTAATATTTTGCAGTTCTTTTAATCCTGTGTTTTCGTCATATTCAAACAGAACAAGACGAATTGTATTCGAACCAATATCCACTAAACCAATTCGTTTCATAGAATACTCCTTAGTTTTTAGATTGAATCATATCTTCAGGCTTAATCCACTCATCAAACTGGTCTTCAGTTAACAGACCGGATTCAATTGCCGATTCTTTCAGAGTAAGCCCTTTTTCGTGTGCATTTTTTGCAATTTTAGCAGCATTTTCATAACCGATATGCGGGTTAAGTGCAGTAACAAGCATGAGAGAGTTGTTTAAGAAGCGCTCAATGTTCTCTTCGATCGGTTCGATACCTACGGCACACTTATCATTGAATGTCTGCATACCGTCTGCAAGGAGGTAAATAGACTGTAACGTATTATAGAAAATCACAGGTTTAAACACGTTCAGTTCAAAGTTACCCTGGGAAGCTGCGAATCCAACTGTTGCGTCGTTGCCGAATACCTGCGTAGCAACCATAGTCAGCATTTCAGACTGGGTCGGATTGACTTTGCCCGGCATGATTGAAGAGCCCGGTTCATTTGCCGGAATTTCAATTTCAGCAATACCTGCTCTTGGTCCTGATGACAGCCATCTTACATCATTTGCAATCTTCATCAAGTCAGCAGCGAGAGCTTTCAGGGCACCATGGAGATAAACAACTTCGTCGTGTGCAGTCAATGCATGGAACTTGTTTGGAGAAGATACGAAATCATATCCCGTCTGATTGGAAATCTCTTTGGCCACTCTATCGCCAAATTCGGGATGTGCATTTATACCCGTACCTACAGCCGTGCCGCCAATAGCCAGGTTTTTAAGCTGCTGTTTGGATTCGTCAATCAGTGTTTCACATTTCTCAAGCATATACTTCCAACCGCTTATTTCCTGGCCAAGTGTCAGTGGTGTAGCATCTTGCAGATGCGTTCTGCCGATTTTAATAATATCCTGGAATTTATCTTCTTTTTCCTGGAATGTTTCTTTCAGCACACCGAGCGCCGGCACTAATTGCTCTTCAACAGATTGATAAAGTGCTACATGCATTGCAGTGGGATAAGTATCATTTGAGCTCTGGGATTTGTTCACATCATCATTTGGATGTACTTTCTCCTCAATCCCTTTTTCAGTCAAATATTCATTTGCAACGTAACTTACCACTTCGTTCACGTTCATGTTACTCTGCGTTCCACTGCCTGTCTGCCAGACAACAAGCGGGAAGTGTTCATCAAGTTCTCTTGCAATGACTCTATCGCATGCATAAATAATCGCAGCTTTTTTATCATCGGAAAGTTTTCCTAATGCATTGTTGGATACTGCGGCAGCTTTCTTCAGATGAGCAAACGCAACAATTACTTCCATAGGCATCTTCTCTTTACCTACCGGGAAGTTCTGTCTGCTTCGTTCTGTTTGTGCTGCCCAATATTTTTCACTTGGAACCTTGATTTCACCGATAGTATCTTTTTCAATTCTGTATGACAATTAAAAAACCTCCTGAAAAATTAGTATTCATAGAATATTTTATACTAATTTCCAGGAGGATTCATCTGTTATTGACGTTTTTCATTTTCTTCCGGGCCTAATCCGTGTGATTCATCGTCTGAAGAATCGATTGGATAATCCTCATTTTGGGAAATCTGTTCCATTTCTTTCCCCAGAGCTTTGACATCTTCCATGTCTTCAGTCATTTCATTAGAATCCGGTTCAGCATCTTTTCTATGGTCAAAATCATTATCTTTTTTCACGGTCGTCACCTTTTCTAAGCAAACTCTGAAGTGTAATAATCAACAATGTCCTGATCCAGTTCTGCAGCTGCTTCATTATCGAGTACGACAGTCACCATTCTGTGTTGTTTGACCCGGCCGAATGCTTCCTTGTCATTTTCCTCGGCATTATAAAGCTCTCTGACTGCTTTTGCTTTATCTTTTCCCGTAGCTATGAGTATCAGCTCTCTGGCATCGAATAAATTGTCATTGCTGTCTGAGTCAGCATATCCTATCTTGCCATCCGCGCCGATGGTTAGAAACGCAAGATTCACCTGCTTTTTACTGCCCAGCACATCTTTCAGAGTTTCTGGTGTGCCTTCAGTCCTGAGCTGGTTGTCCGGAATATCCAGTTTTTTAAAGATATCAGCATTCCCTTCATTCCCGACTCCTACCAGATAGATCTGGGAAAAATCGGCTGGATGCTGTTTGGCTTCTCCGACAAATTTTTCATATGTCCAATCCAAATCTTCATCGAGTTCTACAGCCATGATGCTTGTGGGATTATTATGAACTTGTTTCCTTAAAACATCAGCCGAATATATGCTGAGTAATTCTTTGTCCTTGTAGATTTTGAAATTCATAGCCATGATGATTCCTCCTAATTTTCTCACTGTTAATCCTATTGTACCCTTATCGATACTATTTCTAACATTGAACTACTCGGCACTAAAGTACCGAGACTCCTAAGTTATTTGCCCTAACGGGCAAAAATTTATTAGGCTATCCCCGTAGTCCCTACGGTTAAGATACGAATGGCTTCGTTTCGAAGATTAATCCCTGCGTTAATATCTCTGTTGTGGTGCCTGTTGAATGCCGGGCAATCCCATTCACGCAGGGCAAGGTTTTTAACGGCTTTGTGTTTGTGACCACAATTTGAACAGAGTTGGCTGGAAGCGAAGTTTTTGGCGACAACCACAACTTTTTTGCCATACCATTCTGCTTTGTATTCCAACATCGATCTGAATTGAGACCACGATACTTCGCTAATGACTTTTGCTAGATTCCGATTCTTTAACATGTTCGACACCTGCAAGTCTTCAATTCCGATAATGTCGTGGTTTTTGACAATCTCGGAAGAGATTTTATGCAAGTAATCGGTTCGTGCATGGACGATACGTTCATGAATGCGGGCAACTTTGATTTTCTGCTTCTGATAATTTCTCGCATCAACCAGCGGACATTTACGATTTATTGCTTGTCTTTTCTTCGAGACAGGATTTTCTGTTCCTTGGCTAATTTCTTTTCCATCTTGCGGAAATATTTCGGATTCTCATATACCGTTCCATCTGACAGAATCGCAAACTCTTTCAGCCCGACATCGACACCGATAGAAGAACCCGTTTTAGGATTATGGTGTACCTCGACTTCTGCTAGGAGCGAAACAAAATACTTCCCGCTCGGTTTGCGTGAGACTGTAGCGTTGATGATTCGCCCGTTGATTTCTTGACTATTGGCGAAACGAACGCGTCCGAGTTTAGGGAGTTTTACTTTATCTCCGACAACAGCGATATTGGCATTTGTCTGTTTTGTTGTATAAGACTGCACATCGTTCTTCTTCGACTTGAAACGAGGTGCTTTATTCTGCTTTTTGAAAAACCGCTTAAAGGAGTCGTCTAAGTTTTTTAATGCAGACTGCAAAGAAATACTATCTACTTCTTTTAACCAATCATTCTCTTTCTTTAATTGAGTTAATTGAGAAGCGCAAGAATTGTAAGTCAATCCTTTGCCTGTATCTTTGTAAGCAATATTCCATTTATCTGAAAATGATTGAAGACAAAACGACTGCAACCCATGGTTTTCGCAATCAAAACTGCTTGTTCTTTTGTAGGATATAAGCGAAATTTAAAGGCTTTGTGCCGCAACATTGTCTTCACCTCACTTTTTGATTTTGGATGTATGTTCGTATCTGCGCTTCTGTTTGTTCACTAACGGTTACTACAAAATAAGAGGGATTCCAAAGATGTCCGTCCCATAATTTCTTTTTGAGTTGAGGAAACTCTTTGAAGAGCAATCGAGCGGAAACACCTTTTAAAGCTTTGACAATACTGGGAATAGAATGTTGCGGTGTGCACTCAATCAAAAGGTGAATATGGTCTTCATCACTTTCAATTTCAGTTATAGCGAAATGATTGTCTGCCGAAATTTGATGAAGGATTTCCTTTAACCTTTTGTTCACGTCTCCACTTAATACCCTATGTCGATACTTGACGCACCATACAATATGATACTGAATGGCATAGACATATCCTCTGCCGTGCTTTACTTCCGACATACGCTACCACCTCTTATTCAAGATAACATATGTCTGTGATTAAATATAGTTCTACACCTACACACCAATTGATTCATCAATTTTATTATATGACATATGTCGGACAACCGAGACGGCTAAAGCCACCCTTGTCCGACCGCCGATTCATCTCATGGCTGAAGTCACGAGTGTTCTCGGCGCAAATCATAAAATTTATCTCTTTACAGCTTTTTTCTTTTGTCGGTATGGTTTATAATAGATTCATGTATTGATTATAGGAGGCGCAAATTATGAAAGCTTTTCTCATACTGATGGTATGTATCTCCTTTTTAACCGCCATTCTCACAGGAGCCCGTGAATCTGAATGGGGTTATAAAGATAATGGTGACGAGAAGATAAATTAATTGCTTAGCGAAAAAGAAGCCATATAAGCATTCAGCTTATATGGCTTCTTTTTTTATTGGTTATTGGCCTAAGAATCCCTGATCCTTGATGACTGCATCGACATCCAGTCTTTGTTTCTTAGATAACATACCGATGACCTGATCACTCCATGTGTCGTCCCTCTTGCCATCGCTGCGCTCTTTATAGTATTCACTTATGCTTCTGTCATATTCTTCTACACTGTCTTTCGTTTCTTCTACCGGTTTATATGTATTTTCATGGTAGATAACATCAAGCGGCAATCTTTCTTTCCGGCTGCCCTCATGGTCCGGTTTGCCGACAACCATGCCAAAAAGTGGAATAACGCCCTTAGGCAGTTCAAGGATTTCCACCACTTTGCCCATATCATTTCTCAGTGAGCCGATGTAGCACATACCAAGACCCATGCTCTCTGCCGCGACAGCCAGGTTTTGGGCAGCGAGTGTAGCATCGACGGTGCCGACGATCAGCTGTTCTGTCTTGTCATAGGAGATGGGGGTGCCTTTATCCTTTGATAATTCATAATGTCTGTTATAGTCAGCCAAAAAGACGAATAGATGACCATTATTTTCAACATAACTCTGTGTGCTTATCTCTTTGAGCGCCCTCTTTTTCTCAGGGTCAGTGATTCCCATAATCGTATAGGCCTGGACATAACTGGATGTACTCGCACTCTGGGCAGATAAGACCAGCTCTTTGACTGTCTCATCATCTAATAGTTCGTCTTTGAATTTTCTGATTGACCGATGATTTTTAAGAAGATTGATTGTTTCATTCATTACTTTTTCCTCCTAATGTAGTGTTGGATATCCCTGCTGTCTCAACGCTTCATAAATTAATATCGCTGAAGTATTGGAAAGATTGAGTGACCTTATCTTATCATTCATTGGAATTCTAAGTGCAGTATCTGCATGCCTTTCTTTTATCCAGTCAGGCAGTCCCGTTGTTTCCCTGCCAAATACGAAATAATGATTTTCATGCGTATTACTGAAATCCATTTCTGTATGGAATTTTTCAGCGAATTTTGTGAGCAGATAATACTTGCCTTTTGTCTCTTCAAAAAATTCTTCAGCCGAATCATAATATTTAATATCCATATGATGCCAGTAATCCAGGCCGGCCCGCTTCAACATCTTATCGTCTGTTGAAAATCCCAAAGGACGTATTAAATGCAGTGTTGTTCCTGTTCCGGCACATGTTCTGCCGATATTACCGGTGTTTGCCGGGATTTCCGGCTGATAAAGTACGATGTGGTTTGCCATTTCTTCTTCTCTCCTAAACTGCTTCCTGGATACCTTTCAGCATCTCTTCTTTCACTTCTTCATCTGCTTCCATTTTATATCTTTCGTTTATATATTCAAGCGCATCATTCCCTAGAATCCTACCGATTGCCCAATATGCGGTGCCTTTGATTACAGGGCGTGCATCATTTTCAGCAACACGTTTTAATACTTCCACCGACGCCGTTTCCCTGAAATGGGCAAGTGCAATAATCGCATTTCTCTGAATCGGCTTCTTCCCTCTCCAGACTCCGGCTAAATGCCCGTAAGTTTCTTTAAAATCCCTGTTGGAAATTTCAAGCAAGCCTGTAAGCTCAGGTTTTAATATTTCAGGTTCGAGTACTATATCTTCATGATGGTCGGTATTAATCCCTTTGTTCCTCGGACATACCTGCTGGCATGTATCACAGCCATACAGCCGATTGCCGATCTTATTCCGGTATTCATCCGGGAGAAATCCTTTAGTCTGTGTTAAAAACGAAATGCATTTCTGGGAATCCAGCTGGCCGTTACCGACTAGCGCCCCCGTCGGGCACCGATCTACACAAAGGTTGCAATCCCCGCAGGAATCGATCAGTTCCTCATCCGGTGGAAATGGATAGCTTGTAATCATCTCACCTAAGTAAGAGTATGTTCCCAAATTGGGATTAATCATAAAACCATTCTTACCAATGTATCCAAGCCCGCTTCTCCGAGCCACTTCCCTGTCACTCAACACACCGGTATCCACCATACTTTTCGTTTCAACAGCAGGATCCATGGTCTTAATGTATTCTTCCAGCCTGCTCAGTCTGTCATTTAAAAGCGTATGATAGTCAACACCCCATGAGGCGCGTGCGAATATTCCGCGTCTTTCCCCTTTTTTGCTTTTGGGAGCATCCGGCAATTTATTCGGATATCCCACGGCAATCGAAATAATGCTGCTCGCCGACTCCAGACTCAGATCAGGCTCGGTCCTTTCTTCAATGGATCCTTTTTCAAAACCTGAAGCATATCCTCTTTTATGATAGTCGACCAGCTTTTCTTTAAACTCTAAAAATGGTTCTGCATGGGTAAATCCTATCTCATCTATACCAATTGAATGAGCGTATTCTATGACTTTCCGTTTAAATTCATTGCGTTCCATATTAACACCTGCCTTTTTATCAGTTGAAATTTTTTAATTTATCATTTATATTTACATTAATTATAACAAAGAGGTGAACTGTAGCCGATGAAGTAATTATCCTTTCATTCCATGACATTTGATGTAACATATGTGTGCTTTTTATTTGTTGTGCACAAAAATCATGTTGGAAAAGGGATAATTAAATGAGTCTGACTACGATATAATTAATGTTTACTGTAAGCGGGATTACTATGTCCCTTATTCATCATTATATTATACAACCGGACTCCCTTTTCTGACAAACAGAATTGAGGAGATTTTTTATGTTAGAAATAAACAATGCAGAAATCGATATAAATGGCGAAACACTCCTGGAAATTGAACACCTGGCCATACAATCGGTTAAAACGATTGCTTTGATAGGCAGGAATGGCAGCGGTAAAACGACCCTCTTTAATTATATCTATAAACACCGGAGGGAGATTTCCGGAAATTACAGAATAAAAATAGTCCCGCAGATCAAAGAGAAAGATATCACGAAAAGCGGCGGTGAAAATACTAAAGCATATTTGCAGGATGCGTTGAAAAACGATGCTCAAATAATGTTGCTCGATGAACCCACCACCCATCTGGATGAAAATAATGTTAGATGGCTGGTGAAAAAACTTAAAAGATGGCCGGGCATAAAAATAGTCGCTTCACATGACCGGCATTTTATAAATCAAATTGCGGATGAAGTGTGGTCGATTGAAGACAGGGAGGTGAAGGTGTACGCGGGCAACTACCATAAATACCGGGAGATTAAAGAAGGCGAGCAAAAAAAACGGCAGGATGAATACGCGCAGTACACTGCAAAGAAAAAACATCTGGAAAAAGCGATAGCAAATAAAGCGAGTAAGGCAACCGGGGTCAACAAGCCTAAAAATAAATACGATTCGGATTTTAGGCAGATGGGGGCCAAGCCCTACTTCAATAAGAAAAAGAAGAAGATGGAACAAGTCGCTTCCAGTATGAAAACAAGACTCGAACACCTTGAAGTTAAAGAAAAACCATTTGAAGAAAAAAGCATCCATTTCCAGACACAGCATATTAAAGATCAGGGGAATCGGATTATTTTAAAAATTGAAGGCGAAGATGTCTGCGTCCAGGAAAAACTGCTGATAAAGAAAGCATCACTCTATATACGTGCAGGCGAACATGTCGCAATTACAGGTCTGAACGGTTCCGGAAAAACGACATTATTCAATCTTTTTATAGATAAATATAATGATAAAAATCTATCCATCGGTTATTTTCACCAACAGCTTGAATCACTGGATAATGATAAAACCATCCTCGAGAATATAATGGAAACAAGTATCCATGATGAAACAACCATCAGAACCGCACTCGCCGGACTCGCCATTTCCAAAAATGATGTATATAAAAATATATCAGTCACAAGTGGAGGAGAACGGGTCAAGATTCAGCTCGTTAAAATGCTGATGTCTGACGCCCATGTGTTATTTCTTGATGAACCGACCAACTTTTTGGACATCCATACCATTGAAGCACTTGAAAATATGATTAAAGACTTTCCGGGGACGATTCTTTTAGTCAGCCACGATACAATGTTCAGAGAAAAAACCACAGACAGATCCTATGCCATAAAAGATAAGCAACTCGTCGAGGAGGTCGAAATTAAAGAAAAGGATAAAAGCGAAGAAGATTTGATGATTATAGATACGAGGATCACAGAAGTACTCGGCAAAATGTCGGAAGGAACAACCGGGGAATTAGAGCAGGAATTTCAATCACTGCTAAAACAGAAGAAAGACCTGCTGGGCGGATAAATAAATAAGGCCAATCACATGATTGGCCTTTTCTTATCTGCTGATATCCCTTGCTAATGCCGCTGCACCGATAACACCTTGATCATCATTCATCAAAGGTTCAGTAATGTACTCGTTCACATCATCTATTTCAATATAATCATTTAAAATTCTGGCAAATTCTTTTCTGATCATCGGATACAAGTGGGATTGCTTCATCACTCCGCCACCAATAATAATTCTTTCAGGACTCAGTACTAAAGTGTAATTTACTAAAGCCTGGGCTATATAATAAGCAACGGTTTCCCAGACTGCATCATTCTTATCAATATCCGTTCCCTTGACTCCAGCTCTTTTTTCAATCGCAGGGCCTGATACCAACCCTTCGATACAGTCGTCATGGTAAGGGCACACTCCGGGGAAAGTATCATCCGCAATTCTTTTTACTTTTATATGACCCATTTCCGGGTGGCTGAATCCTTTGAACACCTGGTTATCCTTTACAAATCCTGCTCCTACGCCGGTTCCAACAGTAATATACATTGCAGAATCGACATCCTGTGCGGCTCCAAACCTGAATTCACCAAGACATGCTGCATTTACATCCGTATCAAGTGCAACCGGCACCTTCAGCATTTTCTTTAGTTCTTCGAGCAGCGGAAAGTTTTTCCAATCTTTTTTCGGTGTATTTTTAATCATACCGTAAGTATTACTTTTAGCATTTAAATCAATCGGTCCAAATGCTCCAACACCTAATGATTCAATATCATGACCTCGAAAGAAATTAGCAGCCTCATTCAAAGTTTCGGCCGGCTTCTTTGTTTTTATTATGCATTTATCTACAGTTTCGTTAGATTCATTCAAGACGGAACACACGAATTTTGTTCCCCCCGCTTCAATCGCTCCAATCAACATTTAAACCGCTCCTCTCATTACTATATATAGACTTGTTGTTAAACATTATACAAGGCTGGAACTGTTATAAACCAGTCCCAGCCTCTTAAATGTTTTATATATGATTAATATTCTTCATTACTCACGATCCTGTACATTTATATCCGTACTTTTGAATCTGTTATTTGCAACATCGATTCAATGATCATTGTATAATTCAGTTTTTCACATTATCGCTCCACTGACGAGCGGTCAGAACATTAGGCGTATTCATTCATAGCTCTTTGGATACGTTTAGGAATCATACACACGGCTGCTTCCATATCTTCGGGCCTGAATGTCTTATCGATGCATTCTTCCCAGAACTTAAGGTGCTTTTCGTCTATAGGCGGATCATCTTCATCCAGTTCTTTGCCGGCTTCGTCCTGAACACTGTACCAGTACAAGTATTCATGATTTCCTTTTTTCTCCCGGAATATAGTCTCGACGAACATTTTTTCTCCCTCGAGCGTCACCAGGACATCTTCCATATGCTCCTGCATATACTCGATCCATTCGTCCACACGTCCACTTTTATTTTCTTTTATTCTAAATTTAGTCAGTTCTATTTTCATTTAAGACTTCCCCCTCTTACGGTATTCTCAGCTACTACATCTTAACTTATTCTTTCCCAATTTGAAACACTATAATAATCTACAACAAATCACTCGAAATTAAAAGGTTTTTTGAAACTTTTTACTTATTACCATCCCATTCTGCGTAAAATTGTTCCAAATAAGCTTCCATAAAACCATGTCTTTCATCTGCCAGCTTTTTAGCCGTATGAGTGTTCATCAATTCTTTGAGCTTAAGCAGCTTTTCATAAAAATGATTAATCATAGTATTATCTTCATTTCTATATGTTTCAAATGTCATGTTCTCGCGCGGCTGTACCTCAGGATTATACAGTTCATGTCCTTTATTTCCGCCAAATATAAATGTTCTTGCGATACCGACAGCTCCAAGTGCATCGAGCCTGTCGGCATCCTGAACAATTTTATCCTCCAGTGACCGCGGCTTAACGGGATTATTCCCTCCCTTATAAGATACGGACTGCATCGCATAGATAATATGCTTAATCGTCTCTTCATCCACTTCATGGTCCTTTAAAAAAGCTTTCACTTTTTCAATCTGTCCGTTTTCATTATCTGTTAATTTATAATCGATGAAATCATGGAACAACGCAGCCATCTGTATGACAAACAAATTGCCCCCTTCTTCAGATTGGATATGTAATGCATTATTATAGACACGGATAACATGCCAGTAATCATGCCCGGTTAAATCTTCCATATGAAAATCTCTTATTATTTCCTGTGCCTGTTTTACAATGCTGCTTTCACCCATTGCCGATACTCCTTTAATTCGGCAGCACCATCTGTCCTGAATATATTATACCGCCGGATGTCCATATCTTTATTATTATTTATACACATGCATATTCCTGTATTAATTTTTTCTTCTTAGATCTTGAGATTCTAGCATGATATCCAAGTTAACATGCCTGATTGGAAATAGCCTGAAAAGTGTCTCGTGCTTTTTGTATGTAATTAAAAATCTTTTGTCAACGGTCATTGTAACATGTTTACCGATATTTAAATATTCATCAATGTATAATTAAAGGACCGGCATCAAATGCCAATCCTCTATCTTATAATCTCTGCGATTTGCGCCCTTGATGTTGTTCCTTCTTTTATTGGATACAACGGGAAGTTATGGTTCATCATGTGATATTCAAAGTAATTGTGATCTATCCCTTTTTCTTTAAGCATCTCGGAAAACTCTTTTGCATCCGGATAGCATATCTCCCTTGTACCGACAAATACTGAAATTCTGCCCAAACCTTCTAAATTTCCATGCATAGGAGAGATTTTATAGGATTTCAAGTCTGTATCGCCTGCCCACATCCTGCCGATTTTCTTTAAATTGTCAACGTTGAGCATGGGGTCGACTTGTTCATATTTTTTAATATCCTTATGATTCAATGAAATATCCAGCCAGGGTGAGATTAGAATAATTTCTCCGGGCTGCTTGACGTTTTCACCGCGCAGCATCTGCGCAAATCCCAGTGCTAAACCGCCTCCCGCAGAATCACCCATAAGTATTATCTTTTCATAACCGGAGTCTGACAGTTCTTTATATAATTTCATGATTAAATCATAGGACTTTTCATAAGTGAATTCCGGAGTTTTGGGATAAACAGGTATAAAAAATTCCAAACCGGTTTCCTGCACCAATTTGTCTAAAAACCACCAGTGGAACAGTGAAGGCTGGTTTATATATCCTCCGCCATGTATATAAAGTACAGCTTTGTGTGACTTCTTTTCCTCCGGCGTTATTTTAAAAATTTTCATACCCTCTTTATAACTGCTCTGCAATTTGGAATCGATAATAATATCATTTGGGATGGCATATTCTTTATTATTTTGCTTTATCGCTTTCTCAATATAATTTTCATCAATCCGATCCGGCCACATATGCGCAATTTTAACAGCCATTTCTGATAATCTGCTGCCGACACTTCTGTTTTGGACATGAACGGTATGTAATGAAAATAATAATGAGACTGCTCCCGCTGATACTAATCCCAACGCACCTAGTTTGTACATCCTGCGCATGTGACTTCACTCCTTACACTTAAATATCCTTTTATGGCATTTGTTAAACAAAAAATCATATCCTGTGTCAGGATATGATTCGTATCTGATATTAACCTTCTTGTTTTTCAGAGAACTGAAGTTCAAGCTGGGCTTTAACGTCCTTGCTTACGAGTACGCCGCCTGTTTCAAGTGAAGCATTCCAAGTCAGACCAAACTCTTCACGGTCGATGGTGAATTCTGTTTCAAAACCATGAACTTCCTGGCCGCCCATTGGGCTGATGCCTTTACCATTATACTGAAGTTCAAAAGTTTTTTCTTTAGTGACACCGGCGATTGTAAGATCACCCGTTACTTTAACAGTACTTCCTGATTTTTCTACATTGTTTGAAGTGAAAGTGATTTTCGGGTTCTTTTCTGCATCAAAGAAATCTTCTGATTTTAAATGGTTATCACGGTCTTCGTTTCCGGTGTTGATGCTTGCAGTAGTAATTTCTGCTGTTACTTTAGCACCGTCAAATGTTTCAAGGTTATCTGTATCCACCTCGAAAGTGAATTCTTCAAAACTGCCTTTTACTTTAGAAACCATCATGTGTTTAACTTGAAAATCAACTTCTGAGTGAACTGCGTCTGAAATATAAATTGTCATAAATATTTTCCTCCTGGATAATCGTATATAATAATAAGTATTATCTCTAATTCGAGATAATACTATAATACAACACTTACTTACTTTTTGCAACTAATAAACTAATGATAACTTTATTTTAGATTCGGAACTTTAAATAATTCTAAAAATTCATAGTTGACAGAAAAATACCTATGGTATAAAGTTCTTGTTAATTCAATAAATGAAACTCTTATCCAGAGAGGTGGAGGGACTGGCCCTTTGAAACCTCAGCAGCGGACCTCGCTAGTACCGTGCTAACTCCAGGAGCTGTGGCTCAGAAGATGAGAAGTGAGTGTATGCAACTCCACTTATTATCTTAAACGGATGAGAGCGGAGTTTATTTTATTACAAAATTTTAATGAAAGAGGGATCCGATTGACTGTTAAAACTACCAAAGCACCATTCAAAGCAGATCACGTAGGCAGCCTGCTCCGTCCGGAAAGCATTCATGCGGCACGCAAGGATTATGAAAACGGGGTAATCACCCATGAAGAATTAAGGGAAATCGAGACAGCGGAAATTAGACACGCTGTCGATAAACAAATTGAAGTTGGTTTAAAAGCAGTGACTGACGGTGAGTTCAGAAGACGGTTTTGGCACACTGATTTTCTTGAACATCTGACTGGTATTGAAGGGTATGTACCTGATTCAGGGTTTTCTTTCGTTGGTGAAGAGACTGAGCGGTATGATATTAGAGTCACTGATAAAATCTCTTTTGATGAAAATCATCCTCATATTAAAGATTTTATCGAGTTTAAAGCAATCGTCGGTAATCGTGCAGTCGCAAAACAAACAATCCCAAGTCCGAATCAGCTTTTCAATGCAGGCATCCGTAATCCGGATATTTATCCGGATGTTGAAGTATACGCGGAGGACGTAATTAAAACATATAAAGCTGCGATTCAAGCATTTTACGATGCAGGCTGCAGATATCTGCAGCTGGATGATGTTTATATCGCAGGACTCAATGCGCCGGACATTCCCTTTAATGACAGCGGATATGATAGAGAACAACTCATCCAGCTCGCCCTTAAGGTATTAAACAGTGTATTGGAGGACAAACCTGAAGATCTTGTCATTACAACGCACCTCTGTCGCGGCAATTACAGATCGAAATGGGCATTTGAAGGCAGCTATGCAAAAATCGCCCCTGTCCTGTTTGCCAAAGAGAAAGTGGATGGTTTCTTCCTCGAATATGATGATGACCGTTCCGGCGACTTTGAACCCCTCTCATATATCCCTGAGGAGTCACCAAAGGTTGTACTTGGTCTGTTTACATCCAAGCATGGTGCACTTGAAAGCAAAGAGGAAATCAAAGCACGTGTTGAAGAAGCATCCAAATACGTTTCAAAAGAGCAGCTTTGCATCAGTCCCCAGTGCGGTTTTGCATCCACACATCATGGAAATATTCTTACAGAAGAAGAACAATGGGAAAAGCTGAGATATATAGTGGATATTTCTGAGGAGATTTTCGGAAAATAAATCAAAAAAGCGCTGAGTAATCAGCGCTTTTTTTGACCTTTTTCAATATTTTCTTTATCCTTACCTTTTTTATTTCTGACTGCAGTCGTCACAGCCAGCACTCCAAAAACAACCGCAATTACCAGATAGGCAGTATTATCTTCAGCAGATAAATACATCGTTAAAAAAACAACACCCAAAATAAAAAACGGAATGCTCATATAATCCCCTCATCCCAATAGGTTCTTTATATGTAATATTACCCTTTAGAATGAAATGAAACAAAAACTCTCCATCTTCTGATGGAGAGTTTCTTACGTTTATAAGTTATTAGTTTACCGCTTCATTTACCTGCAGCAATCCGCTGCCATACCACTCAGTGTTACTGCCAATATTCTTTGCAGTTGCCTGCATTGTTCTTCTAATTTCAGCTGCTGTAGCATCCGGGAATGAGGCTCTGAGCACAGCACCGGCTCCTGCTACGTGCGGAGACGCCATTGATGTACCATTTAAAGCAGCGTAACCATTACCCGGCACTGTCGATTGAATTGATACGCCTGGTGCAGATATGTCCACTGCAGGTCCTGTAGAAGAGAATGAAGCTCTTTGATTGTTCTGATCTGTAGCTGCTACTGCAAATGCTGAATCATACTGTGCAGGATAGCCGACTGTATTGCCTGTTCCACCGGCATTACCTTCATTACCTGCTGCTGCGATCACCAGAATATCATGATTGTAGTATGCTGCATCCACTACATCTTGTATTGCCTGTGAATGTGCAGAGGAGCCAAGCGACATGTTAATGACATCCATACCATTCTGGATTGCCCATTCAACCCCTTGAGCAACACCTGAAGAAGATCCTGAGCCGCTGCTGTTCAATACTTTGACAGCATAAAGGTCTGCGTCGGGTGCAACACCGAGAACACCAGTGTCGTTATCAAGTGCTGCAGCAGTTCCTGCAACATGTGTACCATGTCCGCTTCCATCATAATATGGATCGGAATCACTGCCGGATGTAAATACTGAATATCCGCCCGAAACATTCAAATCTTCATGTGCTGCGTCAATACCGGTATCGATAATTGCCAGCTTGACGCCACTGCCTGTATTTCCGCTTTGATGTGTAAGAGGAGCCTGCACTTTTTCAATACCGTATGGTATATTCTGCTGATATGCATACACAGGTATATCTTTCTCTACATAACTTACATTGGAATTACTTTCCAAGTCTGCTGCCTCGTCTTCAGTCAGCTCGGCTTCGATCATATCCACTGTATCGAATTCGTAGTTTACTTCTTCAGATGTAATGCCAAAAGATGAATATGTTGTGAAATCAGAAGTCTGTTCAAATTTTACTAAGTATGTTTCCTTTGTTTCCTGCGCGAATGCTGTCAACGAAAGTGTGAAAAATGCCGCAATGACTGTGAGCAATGATAAAAACTTCTTCATAATTTAAATATCCCCCTTTGTTCATTCTATCTTCATGATATAGATGATAAATGTGCTATCAATATTCAATTCTGCAAAATATTTGTCAGTTTTCACAAAACCAGAAAAACTAAATAGGATTTATCAGATTTTGAATTTCATTCTGTAGGGTATAGTATCGGAAATGAATCTTTCATTAAACACATACTGGAGGGGAACCCGATGAAAGTTAAAACATTCAGTGCTCTGACAGAAAAAAGGATAGACAAAAAAGTGAATGGTTTTCTGCAGGAAAATACTCACATAGAAATTATAGATATGAAATTTACCAGCATGTCCGTCTATGCCGTATTCATCATTTATAACGATTAAAAAAACTCCATCCAAAATAATTGGATGGAGTTTTTACTCTATATATGGAATCTTCTGCCCAATTGAGTCAAAAATGCCTGCTGTGCAAATATGATCATGGTCAAAATAACAATCACTGCGTATGCTCCTGCTACTGCACTTGGCCATATTACGGTCGTTATTCCTACTGCATATAAGGCAGCCGGCAGGAAACCGAGTATTATCATCATCAGCAGGAAACTGAAATAACTGCTCCATTTAATACGCCTGAAAAACACAATTGATGTAATCGAAACCATACCTGAAACGATAAGGAACGGAACGACATAATTTACAGACCATGTCAGGAATCCTGCGCCCGATTGCGAATCGACGATCAGCAGCAGTAATGTCAGACTCACAACCTGCATTACAATTTTACTGCCGAGATGAGATTTTGATAATACTGTATGATTAAAGGATACTACCGTATATATAACAGCACCTGCGACATAGAATATCCATAAGAAATGCGGCATTACAAGTATATTTATAAAAAGACATGCCAAAATGATTAGAATTCCGGCAAACACTGCTATTTTAGGCGCCCTTCTTTTACCAAATTTCTTTCCCAGATAGGATGGGTACCATTTATTATCAGCTATAGTTTCTACACCGCTTATTTTCTCCTGGCATAAAGGACATACAGGTTGCTTAGTCCAGGTACGGCATTCTTCACATTGTTCCATCATGTTTCCCCCACTCGTTTGAATAGACTTCTATGTCTATATCAATACGCTTCGTCAATTCACTAAAGAAATTTCTAACTAAATCTGTTTCTGCTATTGAGAGCGAAAACGTTATAGTCATCCTGTTGTTGACTGTTGCAATACCACAGCCAACGGGACTCTTCAGTGTTGTATAAAAAGCGAGTTCCATTCTCTCGATGTGTCTGCTCATAGATTCGGAAAGTTTTACATTCCCCATATTCGTTACTGTCATCGCTTTAGTTCTTTCACCAATATAGTTAAATCCATAACGCATCGCCGGATATTTTAAAAATACTGGAATTGCTCGAGTCATAAAACTATTCTGCAGGTAAACATGCTGATTAATGCTTTTTTGCAAAACTTCTCTGCTAGTACGTCTTATCAATTCTTTGTTCACTTGTTGTAAAATATCTTCAAAACCGGTATTTTCATCTATTGTTGCTCCAATATTGGCCACAGAAAAAAAGTTCCTTAAAGTTTTTGATGGAAATTGTTTTCTTAAGTTAACCGGAACCGCAATTGTTACTTTTTTCGGTCTGCTCGATTTTGATAGTGCCTCATTACCTATAACTTGAATCATAATGGCTGTGAGGAATCCTGTCAATGTCGTGCCCAGACTTTTGGCATAATCATTAACTGTGCCAGCATTCATTATACCATGGATCATGTTCATCCCTTCGGTAGTTAGAGCGGTTCCTGAAATTTGATGAGAGGCTCTGTCCTCTTTACGGAAAACATTTCTATCCTTTCTTTCCGCATAATTACTAAAACTATCTTCTGTTTCCATGGAATTGGGTTGATCCTCAGGCAGCAATATTAATCCATCATCGGTCACATCTCTTTTTTTATATTGTAAATATTGATATATTAATGTTTTTAAAAACTCTGATGCTCCTGTACCGTCCGTAAGTGAATGAAAAACCTCCACCGATATTTTATTTTCGAAATACAAAACTCTTATTAGATATCCTTTTGTTTCAGAAGGCTTGATAGGTGCACAGGGATAATTAGTTTCCTTTTGAACGAGAAGCACTTCATCATTTTTCTCAAGAAAATCCCAAAATAATCCTTTACGTACATGGACAGTCAATGTTGGGAAACGTGGCACAATAATATCCAAAGACTCTTGTAAGACTTCAGGGTCCACTTTTTCTTTCATAATCATAGAGACGCGAAATACATAGGAGTTTTCAGTATTTGATACAGCGTGAAATATTTTGCCTGTATTGTCGATTCTGTACCAATTATCCATCTCATTCACCTCTCTCTTATTTATAAGATATCTTACACCATTATTACACAACGAAACCAATAAGTTTAAAAATAATAGATAATAAAAAAACGCTTATGATAAACATAAACGTTTCATTCTGCTACTATCGTCTTTTCAAGATTTCTTTTACTGTCTTCGCTATATCTTTAGTTTCTTGCTGATTATTCGTACTGTTTCATCTCCTTTTTATAACTGATTCTTTTCATAGAGTTTTACTAGGGTTTCTAAACAACAAAATAAAAGACGATCATGAATAAACTACATCTGATCGTCTTTAGAAAATATTAAAATACTTTTTATTAAAAATCAATTTTATAGTTAGAATAAGATACCACCGGCCGGGATCGAACCGGCACTCCCGCAAAGGGAACTGGATTTTGAGTCCAGCGCGTCTGCCAATTCCGCCACGGTGGCATGACATTATCATAAAGATCATTATCAAAAAATGGAGCGGAAGATAGGATTTAAACCTATGTCTTACTTCAGGAAGAAGTATGTTCTAAACACTAAACTACTTCCGCTGCTTATTAAAGAAAAATGGAGGCGCCAACCGGATTTGAACCGGTGATAGAGGATTTGCAGTCCTCGGCCTTACCCCTTGGCTATGGCGCCTTAAACTGGGCTAGAAGGATTCGAACCTTCGCATGACGAGACCAAAACCCGTTGCCTTACCGCTTGGCTATAGCCCAATAATGGGGCGGCTGATGGGGATTGAACCCACGAATGCCGGAACCACAATCCGGTGTGTTAACCACTTCACCACAACCGCCATATGGCAGGGGTAGTAGGAATTGAACCCACATCAAAGGTTTTGGAGACCTCTATTCTACCATTAAACTATACCCCTACGTATGGAGGGGGGCAGATTCGAACTGCCGAACCCGAAGGAGCGGATTTACAGTCCGCCGCGTTTAGCCACTTCGCTACCCCTCCACGAGCTAAATGGTGCCGGCCAGAGGACTTGAACCCCCAACCTACTGATTACAAGTCAGTTGCTCTACCAGTTGAGCTAGGCCGGCTAAACCAAAAATGGTGGTTCAGGACGGAATCGAACCGCCGACACTGTGAGCTTCAATCACATGCTCTACCGACTGAGCTACTGAACCACTTCTTATTAAATTTTATAATGGCGGTCCCGACGGGAATCGAACCCGCGATCTCCTGCGTGACAGGCAGGCATGTTAACCGCTACACCACGGGACCTAAATAAAAATTGCGGGAGGCGGATTTGAACCACCGACCTCCGGGTTATGAGCCCGACGAGCTTCCAGACTGCTCTATCCCGCGATAATAATAATTAAAAATGGCGGAGGAAGAGGGATTCGAACCCCCGCGAGCCGTTAAGCCCCTGTCGGTTTTCAAGACCGGTCCCTTCAGCCAGACTTGGGTATTCCTCCGTATAATATACAATTGTACCAAAAACATGGTGGACCTTGCAGGACTCGAACCTGCGACCCAACGGTTATGAGCCGTTTGCTCTGACCAACTGAGCTAAAGGTCCAATATGGCGGCGGAGGGAGTCGAACCCACGACCTCACGGGTATGAACCGTACGCTCTAGCCAGCTGAGCTACGCCGCCATGATAGGGAAAAATATTTAATGAATGGTGGAGACTAGCGGGATCGAACCGCTGACCTCCTGCGTGCAAAGCAGGCGCTCTCCCAGCTGAGCTAAGCCCCCAAACAAAATATTATTAAAACAATGCGGGTGAAGGGAGTTGAACCCCCACGCCCGAAGGCGCTAGATCCTAAATCTAGTGCGTCTGCCAGTTCCGCCACACCCGCTTAATTTTTTATAAGAGTCGGGAAGACAGGATTCGAACCTGCGACCCCTTGGTCCCAAACCAAGTGCTCTACCAAGCTGAGCTACTTCCCGTAACTAATTAAAGCGCGCCCGAGAGGAGTCGAACCCCTAGCCTTCTGATCCGTAGTCAGACGCTCTATCCAATTGAGCTACGGGCGCATATTAATATTTAAAAACTGGTGCCGAGGACCGGAATCGAACCGGTACGGTAATTACTTACCGCAGGATTTTAAGTCCTGTGCGTCTGCCAGTTCCGCCACCCCGGCATATAATGGAGCGGAAGACGGGATTCGAACCCGCGACCCCCACCTTGGCAAGGTGATGTTCTACCACTGAACTACTTCCGCGTATTATATTAAACCTAAATGGTGCGGGTGAAGGGACTTGAACCCCCACGCCCGAAGGCGCTAGATCCTAAATCTAGTGCGTCTGCCAATTCCGCCACACCCGCAATATTTATGAGCCATAGAGGATTCGAACCTCTGACCCTCTGATTAAAAGTCAGATGCTCTACCAACTGAGCTAATGGCTCATAATAGTAAAGAATGGTGCCGGCCAGAGGACTTGAACCCCCAACCTACTGATTACAAGTCAGTTGCTCTACCAGTTGAGCTAGGCCGGCTATTAATGGTGGAGAATGACGGGTTCGAACCGCCGACCCTCTGCTTGTAAGGCAGATGCTCTCCCAGCTGAGCTAATTCTCCATTATATAGTATGAATTTTAATATGTAATCTTCACTGCCCGGCAGCGTCCTACTCTCACGGGACGTTCATCCAACTACCATCGGCGCTGGAGAGCTTAACTGCTGTGTTCGGCATGGGAACAGGTGTGGCCTCTCCGCCATCGCCGCCGGACAGTGTCTTACATATGGGGAATGTGATATGTCACATTCAAAACCGGATAGAAGCAATATCTCGCGCAGAAACCGAACACGGTTTCTTCATTAAATTCTTGAATAAGTCATCGATCGATTAGTATTCGTCCGCTGAATGTGTTGCCACACGTACACGCCGAACCTATCTACCTCATCATCTCTGAGGGATCTAATGGGGAAATCTCATCTTGAGGGGGGCTTCATGCTTAGATGCTTTCAGCACTTATCCCGGCCATACATAGCTACCCAGCGATGCCGTTGGCACGACAACTGGTACACCAGTGGTATGTCCATCCCGGTCCTCTCGTACTAAGGACAGCGCCTCTCAAATTTCCTACGCCCACGACGGATAGGGACCGAACTGTCTCACGACGTTCTGAACCCAGCTCGCGTACCGCTTTAATGGGCGAACAGCCCAACCCTTGGGACCGACTACAGCCCCAGGATGCGATGAGCCGACATCGAGGTGCCAAACCTCCCCGTCGATGTGAACTCTTGGGGGAGATAAGCCTGTTATCCCCGGGGTAGCTTTTATCCGTTGAGCGATGGCCCTTCCATGCGGAACCACCGGATCACTAAGTCCGTCTTTCGACCCTGCTCGACCTGTATGTCTCGCAGTCAAGCTCCCTTATACCTTTACACTCTATGAATGATTTCCAACCATTCTGAGGGAACCTTTGAGCGCCTCCGTTACTCTTTAGGAGGCGACCGCCCCAGTCAAACTGTCCACCTGACACTGTCTCCCGCCCGGATTACGGGCGCGGGTTAGAATCTCAACATCACCAGGGTGGTATCCCACCACTGCCTCCATGTAGACTGGCGTCCACACTTCTTTGGCTCCCACCTATCCTGTACAGGTGAGGTCCAGATTCAATATCAGGTTACAGTAAAGCTCCACGGGGTCTTTCCGTCCTGTCGCGGGTAACCTGCATCTTCACAGGTACTATGATTTCACCGAGCCTCTCGTTGAGACAGTGCCCAAATCGTTGCGCCTTTCGTGCGGGTCAGAACTTACCTGACAAGGAATTTCGCTACCTTAGGACCGTTATAGTTACGGCCGCCGTTTACTGGGGCTTCGATTCGCACCTTCGCTTACGCTGAGCGCTCCTCTTAACCTTCCAGCACCGGGCAGGCGTCAGCCCCTATACTTCACCTTTCGGTTTGGCAGAGACCTGTGTTTTTGATAAACAGTCGCTTGGGCCTATTCACTGCGGCTCATATCTCTATGAGCACCCCTTCTCCCGAAGTTACGGGGTCATTTTGCCGAGTTCCTTAACGAGAGTTCGCTCGCTCACCTTAGAATTCTCTTCCCAACTACCTGTGTCGGTTTACGGTACGGGCGGTGATCATCCTCGCTAGCGGCTTTTCTTGGCAGTGTGAAATCAATGGCTTCGCCTACTATTTTCGGCTCCTCATCACAGCTCATGGTATCACAGGGCGGATTTGCCTACCCTGACCACTCACTGCTTGAACGTGCTCTACCTTTCGCACGCTCCATCTATCCTACTGCGTCACCACAATCACTCAAACGGATATCACCGGTACAGGAATTTCTGCCTGTTGGCCATCGCCTACGCATCTCTGCCTCGGCTTAGGTCCCGACTAACCCAGAGCGGACGAGCCTTCCTCTGGAAACCTTAGTCATTCGGTGGACGGGATTCCCACCCGTCTTTCGCTACTCACACCGGCATTCTCACTTCCAATCGCTCCACATGTCCTCACGATCATGCTTCTCTGCCATTGGAACGCTCTCCTACCATTAATATACATTAATCCACAGTTTCGGTAATATGTTTAGCCCCGGTACATTTTCGGCGCAGCGTCACTTGACTAGTGAGCTATTACGCACTCTTTAAATGATGGCTGCTTCTAAGCCAACATCCTAGTTGTCTGTGCAACGCCACATCCTTTTCCACTTAACATATATTTTGGGACCTTAACTGGTGGTCTGGGCTGTTTCCCTCTCGACAACGGACCTTATCACCCGCTGTCTGACTCCCATGAATCGCATCGATGGCATTCGGAGTTTGTCTGAATTCGGTAACCCGGGATGGGCCCCTCGTCCAAACAGTGCTCTACCTCCACGATGCTGTCATGAGGCTATACCTAAATATATTTCGGAGAGAACCAGCTATCTCCAGGTTCGATTGGAATTTCTCCGCTACCCACACCTCATCCGGTCACTTTTCAACGTAAGTCGGTTCGGCCCTCCATCCAGTGTTACCTGGACTTCAGCCTGGACATGGGTAGATCACCTGGTTTCGGGTCTGCAATCACATACTCTGTCGCCCTGTTCAGACTCGCTTTCGCTGCGGCTCCGCATTCGCTGCTTAACCTTGCATGTAATCACAACTCGCCGGTTCATTCTACAAAAGGCACGCCATCACCCATTAACGGGCTCTGACTACTTGTAGGCACACGGTTTCAGGATCTATTTCACTCCCCTTCCGGGGTGCTTTTCACCTTTCCCTCACGGTACTGGTTCACTATCGGTCACTAAGGAGTATTTAGCCTTGGGAGATGGTCCTCCCGGATTCCGACGGAATTCCTCGTGTTCCGCCGTACTCAGGATCCACCGCTCGGTGGAATGTATGATGCCTACGGGACTGTTACCCCCTGCGGTCGGCCTTTCCAGACCATTCAGCTTTACATTCCACCGATTATCGGTGTCCTACAACCCCAGCCGAAGCTGGTTTGGGCTCTTCCCGTTTCGCTCGCCGCTACTCAGGGAATCGATTTTTCTTTCTCTTCCTCCGGGTAATGAGATGTTTCAGTTCCCCGGGTCTACCTCCGCGTCAGCTATGTATTCACTGACCGGTAACACATAAAAATGTGCTGGGTTCCCCCATTCGGAAATCTTCGGTTCAACGCCTACTTACAGCTCCCCGAAGCATATCGGTGTTGGTTCCGTCCTTCATCGGCTCTTAGTGCCAAGGCATCCACCGTGCGCCCTTCATTACTTAATCGCAATGAATTTGTGAGTGTATCGCTCCTACAGCGATACAACGCGTGTTTTTTGAACTCTTTTAAATCTTAGTTCTCGGTTTTCTACGCTTTGATTTTCGGTTAAAAATCATTTATTGCTTCTCTATCCGGTTTTCAATGTACATATTTTGTATACTCTGTAAATATAAACAGAGATTTAAATAATGGTGGAGACTAGCGGGATCGAACCGCTGACCTCCTGCGTGCAAAGCAGGCGCTCTCCCAGCTGAGCTAAGCCCCCATAGTTATATAATGGTGGGCCTAAGTGGACTCGAACCACCGACCTCACGCTTATCAGGCGTGCGCTCTAACCAGCTGAGCTATAGGCCCATTATATAGTATGAATAAATATTAATTTGTTGAACACTCTGAATAATAGAACATTCAAAACTGAATACAATATGTCAAACGTCAATTCCGCTCCGTAATATTCCTTAGAAAGGAGGTGATCCAGCCGCACCTTCCGATACGGCTACCTTGTTACGACTTCACCCCAATCATCGGTCCCACCTTCGACGGCTGCTTCCCAAAAGGGTTAGCCCACCGGCTTCAGGTGTTACTGACTTTCGTGGTGTGACGGGCGGTGTGTACAAGACCCGGGAACGTATTCACCGTGGCATTCTGATCCACGATTACTAGCGATTCCAGCTTCATGGAGTCGAGTTGCAGACTCCAATCCGAACTGAGAGCAGTTTTATGGGATTCGCTGAACCTCGCGGTCTCGCTGCCCTTTGTTCCTGCCCATTGTAGCACGTGTGTAGCCCAAATCATAAGGGGCATGATGATTTGACGTCATCCCCACCTTCCTCCGGTTTGTCACCGGCAGTCTCACTAGAGTGCCCAACTGAATGCTGGCAACTAGTAATAAGGGTTGCGCTCGTTGCGGGACTTAACCCAACATCTCACGACACGAGCTGACGACAACCATGCACCACCTGTCACTCTGCCCCGAAGGGAAACCATGTCTCCATGGCTGTCAGAGGATGTCAAGATTTGGTAAGGTTCTTCGCGTTGCTTCGAATTAAACCACATGCTCCACCGCTTGTGCGGGTCCCCGTCAATTCCTTTGAGTTTCAACCTTGCGGCCGTACTCCCCAGGCGGAGTGCTTAATGCGTTAGCTGCAGCACTAAGGGGCGGAAACCCCCTAACACTTAGCACTCATCGTTTACGGCGTGGACTACCAGGGTATCTAATCCTGTTTGATCCCCACGCTTTCGCACATCAGCGTCAGTTACAGACCAGAGAGCCGCCTTCGCCACTGGTGTTCCTCCATATCTCTGCGCATTTCACCGCTACACATGGAATTCCACTCTCCTCTTCTGCACTCAAGTCTCCCAGTTTCCAATGACCCTCCCCGGTTGAGCCGGGGGCTTTCACATCAGACTTAAGAAACCGCCTACGCGCGCTTTACGCCCAATAATTCCGGATAACGCTTGCCACCTACGTATTACCGCGGCTGCTGGCACGTAGTTAGCCGTGGCTTTCTGGTTAAGTACCGTCACCCGGTGAGCAGTTACTCTCACCGGCGTTCTTCCTTAACAACAGAGTTTTACGAGCCGAAACCCTTCTTCACTCACGCGGCGTTGCTCCGTCAGACTTTCGTCCATTGCGGAAGATTCCCTACTGCTGCCTCCCGTAGGAGTCTGGGCCGTGTCTCAGTCCCAGTGTGGCCGATCACCCTCTCAGGTCGGCTACGCATCGTCGCCTTGGTAGGCCCTTACCCCACCAACTAGCTAATGCGCCGCAGGCCCATCCATCAGCGGCAGCCCGAAGACCGCCTTTCAACTTACCGCCATCGGCAGTAAGGGTTATCCGGTATTAGCTACGGTTTCCCGTAGTTATCCCCGGCTGATGGGCAGGTTGCCTACGTGTTACTCACCCGTCCGCCACTCGATTCCAAGGAGCAAGCTCCTCGGTTTCGCGTTCGACTTGCATGTATTAGGCACGCCGCCAGCGTTCATCCTGAGCCAGGATCAAACTCTCCATAATTGGAAAGCTCGTCTAGAGCTCTTCGCGATACTGCTGACAGTATCTGTTTGCGTTTTGTATTGTTCGCCTCAATGTCGGGAAGTTCAACTGTGTTGAACCTCATTAATTATCGGAATTAACGTTGACATATTGTCATTCAGTTTTCAATGTTCTCGTCTGTGTTTCTATGTTGTTCGTGTTGTTCGTTTTTTTATCACTCTTAGTATGTTACAACACCTGCAAGTTTTAATCAAGCGTAATTTTTACACTTTCTAAAAACTTTTTTTGTGGTTGAAATACTGTAGTATTGCCGAGTAAAAAAATTTACGTTGCTGAAATCAGCGACTTTTATATCATAACAACTGTGCAATTTAATGTCAACGATTTTTGAAAAGAATTCTTAACTTCTTTTTGCTGTTTGTTTTGTTCATCAAATGCTAAATATTAGATTATCATAATTAAGTATAATTGTATATAATGAATTGCAGAGGTGAAAGTATGAAAAAGAAAAGTAATAAGATCCAGAGAATTCGCGGCTATGCTTTAGCCCTTGTGTTTATAGGTATGATAATTATGTACCTGGGAGTATTCTTTCGTGAGTCCCAGATAATATTCAGCCTCTTCCTTATAGTAGGTTTATTACCGATACTGCTCAGTTTCATCATTTACTTCTGGGTGGGCATGATCAGCACCCGTACAGTAACCGTTCAATGTCCCAATTGTGAAAAACACACAAAAATACTGGGACACGTTGATTTTTGCCAGCATTGCAAAGAACCACTTACTATAGACAAAGAACTTGAAGGCAAGGACTTCTCTTTGGATTATAATGTGGACCATAGACGGAATGATGCTATTGATGAGATCAAAAAAGAGTCTGATAACGAGACTCAAAAAAGTGAGAAATAAGAAAAGCGGCCAATTTGGCCGCTTTTCTTATTATTTACATTTGTTCTCTGCATTCCGGACAAAGACCATAGATTTCCAATCTGTGGTGACTTACATCATATTCTGTAACCGAACCGGCAAGCTGCTCCACTTCTTCGAGGCCCGGGTAATGGAAGTCTGTAATCTTGCCGCAATTACTGCAGATGATATGGTAATGCGTATCTGTGATAAAGTCAAATCGGCTGGAAGCATCACCATAAGTGAGTTCTTTAACCAACCCAGTATCCTTGAAGAGTTTTAAGTTATTATAAATTGTCGCAACACTCATATTTGGATATTCATCAGACAACGCTTTAAAAATATCATCAGCAGTCGGATGTTCTTCAGTTTCTATCATGTATTTGAGCACTGCTTTTCTCTGTGGCGTAATTCTGACACCAGTTTCCTTGAGTGCATCAATTGATTCAGTGAACTGTTCGTTGGCATCCATCATCTTCATATTGATACCTTCTTTCCTAATCAGACTACTGTAGTACTTTTATTGTACTTCGTTGTTAAATTGTTTGTCAAATTAGATTTTCAGTAACCACGCTCGTGGTTAATAATATTTTTCATAGAATCGAAATCATTCACTCTGTTCAGATTGTATATGAAGATATCAAATGCACGCGTTAAATATTCCGGAGTTTTTGATGAGGCATGCGGAGTAATCGTCAGATTATCATAACTATAAAACTCGTGGTCTTCCGGCAGAGGTTCCCGATTGAATACATCCAGCATCATATGCCTGATATATCTCCCGGATAGAACAGCACTCACTGTCTCATCCGTCATAATATCTCCTCTTCCGATATTAACGAACACGCTGCTGTCTTTCATCTTTTTAAAAGTCTCCTCTGTAAGCAGTCCTCTGGTGTCTTCAGTACTTGGTAAAATATTAATCACAATATCCGCTTCATTTATATGGGAATGTATATCGCTTACCGGATGAGTCTGATCGAAGTTTTCCACTTCTCTTCCTTCAGTATTGTATCCGGCCGTATTTGTGCCGAAAGCCTTCAATACTCCTGCAAGATGGGATCCGATGCTTCCTGTACCTAATATATGTACACTTTTGCCATATATCTCCTCAGTTGTTGCCTGCTTTCTCCAGTGTGATTTTCCCTGGTCCACCTTTAATTGATAAATGTCTTTATAGTAGTCAAGCAGTAATCCAATCGTGTACTCTGCCATTTGTATCTTGTGGATCCCTTTGGCATTTGTAATGTGGATTCCCTTCATCTGTTCAAGCGGCATATCGTCCAGTCCGGCACTCATGACCATTACCCACTTCAAATTTTTAAAGGCATCCATATGCCCGGGTTCCATATCTGAACCATAAGTCACGAAAATGTCCGCCCACTCCCGGTCCTCATCGGATACTTCACGAGCTTTCACGAATCTATATTCGTATTCCTCAAAGTTCTTCTCCAGGTACTGCACCATCTCTTCTCTGAGTTTCGCTGTTGACAGGATATGTTTCATGATCTATACCTCTTTTAAAAATTCTTTCAGATTGTCCATATGTTCTTTCGCCTTAACATTATCGTAGCGTTTTAGAATATTGCTGTTTTCATCCACCACAAAAGTGGTTCTGACAATTCCTTTGGATTCTTTGCCAAAGACTTTCTTCATTCTATACACATCCAGACTCTCGGCTAATTTAAAATCTTCATCTACTAAGAGATCAAAGTTCAGGTTTTGTTTTTCAATAAAGTTCTGGTGCTTTTTCTTCGAATCTCCACTCACACCATAAACTGCTACATCCAGTTCATTAAGGAAGTCCATATTATCTCTTAAATCACACGCCTGTGTTGTACATCCCGGCGTATTGTCTTTCGGATAAAAATAAATAACCGTCTTTCCTTTTAATTCTTTATTGGAAACTACTTCCCCATCCTGGTTTTCAAGTGCAAATTCTGGAAACTTATCCATCTGTACTCCTCCTCAACAATAGTATGTATATATTGATGATAACGGACTTTCAAAGAACTCACAACACAATTACACTCACTTAATAATGGCAGGTATGTGTGGTAGAATACATAATATAAAAAATTGCAGCTAAAGGATGGAAACGAATGTTCACTCACGAAAAATCAAAAGCACTTAAAGAAGAAGCAAACAAGACAATATTGGGAGGAGTCAATTCCCCTTCCAGGTCATATAAAGCAGTGGGCGACGGCGCACCTGTCGTGATGGACCGTGCCGAGGGTGCATATTTTTATGATGTAGACGGCAATAAATATATAGATTACCTGGCTGCCTACGGCCCGATCATCACAGGACACGGCCATCCCCGCATCCACGAGGCGATTTCCGAGCAAAGCAGCAAAGGGATATTATACGGAACACCTACGACACTTGAAATTGATTTTGCTAAAAAAATTCAAGAAGCAATCCCTTCATTGGAACGTGTAAGATTCGTCAATTCGGGAACGGAAGCAGTGATGACCACAATCAGGGTTGCACGCGCTTATACGAAACGTAACAAGATCATTAAATTTGAAGGCTGCTACCATGGCCACTCTGATCTAGTACTGGTTGCAGCCGGCAGCGGCCCTGCCCAACTCGGCACGCCGGACTCTGCAGGTGTTCCAAAAGGTGTTGCCGAGGATGTCATTACAGTACCGTTTAATAATATAGAAGATTTTAAAACAGCAATGAATCATTTCGGAGATGAAATCGCTGCTGTACTCGTCGAACCGATCGTTGGAAACTTCGGCATTGTTGAACCTTTTGAAGGCTTCCTCGAAGAAGTGAACCACGTGGCGCATGACAATGGCTCACTGGTCATCTATGATGAAGTTATCACTGCATTCCGTTTTATGTACGGCGGTGCACAAAATCTGCTCAATGTTGAACCGGATCTGACTGCAATGGGAAAAATCATCGGTGGCGGAACGCCAATCGGTGCCTATGGGGGCAGACTTGATATAATGGAAAATGTCGCGCCGCTCGGTCCGGCGTATCAGGCAGGCACTATGGCAGGTAATCCACTCAGCATGGCAGCCGGTCTGGCCTGCCTGGAGGTATTGGAAAAGCCCGGTGTTTATGAAGAGCTGGACCGCCTGGGAAAAATACTTGAAGACGGGCTCGTTGAACTTATTGAAAAGTATAATATCACTGCTTCCATCAACCGTCTGGTCGGCGCTTTGACTATTTACTTCACTGATGAAAAAGTGACAAACTATAATATGGCTGAAGAGAGTGACGGTGAAATCTTCTCCAAATTCTTTAATGGTCTCATTCACAGAGGAATTAATATTGCACCATCCAAGTATGAAGCCTGGTTCATCACAACAGAACATACTGAAGATGACATTAAAGAAACACTTTCCATAGTTGAAGAAGTTTTCAAAAATGATTTATAGGAGATGGTGCCATGCGCTTTGGTGCTAGAGTTTTCAAAACCGGAGTTACAGTTGTATTCACTCTGCTTATCGCCAAATTATTAAATCTGGAACCAACATTGATTGCCGCTATCGCTGCGGTCTTCGCTCTGCAGCCAAACGTCCACCGCTCAGCTAAAAGACTGTGGGAACAATTCCAGGGGAACACCCTCGGTGCGATATCAGCGATTGTGATGGTACTCTTATTCGGCAATAATATTATAATAATCGGTCTTACTGTAATACTGGTGCTCGCAATCCTTCTTTTCTTCAACCTGCAAAGTGTATCCACACTTGCTGTTGTCACTATGATTGCAATTATGGATGCACCTACAATTATGGACGATACATCAACAATTGAATTTCTCGAGGCAGCAGGCGCAAGATTTTCACTCGTTATGCTTGGTGTACTTTGCTCACTGATAGTTAATATCATTTTTATACCTCCCAAGTACGAAACGAAGATGTACCATAACTGCTTTAACATCACGAGCGATATTTTCAAGTGGATTCGATTGGAATTGAATGCTGTGAGTGAATATCAGGTTGTGAAAAAAGATATTGAATCACTCAGAACAAGAGTGGTGACTCTTGAAACCATGTATCTCTGGTATCGGGAAGAAAAGAACTATTTTACTAGAAGATATTTTGCCGAAGCACGCCGTAAGATACTTTTCCAGCAGCTTATTTCTTCAACGAGAAGAGCTTTCGAGTTATTGAGAAAGATCAATAGATTTGAAAATGATTATAATCATCTTGATGAAGATTTCAGATACAGGATCAAATATGAATTGGAACAGCTTATGGGCTATCATGAACAGATATTTATGAAAATCACTGAAAAGATAAAACCTGAAGTACCATCTGATGTCTATGACGTCGATAATCAATTCGAATATTCCATGATGGATAACTTCGTTACATTATATAATGAAGCTGAAACAGAAGAGGAAAAGACACAGTACGAGAACGTATTGGAAGTGATTTCTTCCATACATGAATATTCCAACTCACTCGACAGATTGGACAGGCTGGCATCCAGCTTCTTCAGATTCCATGCGGATAATAATAAGATCAATATTCAGGATGAGACACTCGATATATAAAAAGCAGGTATCCGAATTCGGATACCTGCTTTTTAGTCTTTCCAGCCATTATTTTCTTTGATTTTGCCTTTGAATCTGCTTACGTGGGGGTTTCCTTTCACAATGAAACGATACGGAAAATCCACCGCTTCTTCTTTAGTGTCAATTCCGATCCGCTTCGTCGCTTCGATAATGGCGGGAGTTCTGCCTTCCATCAGCTTCAAAACATTGTTGTTCAGTTCCATTCCATTGTGCAGCTCTCTTTTAATACCAAGCGCCTTGGTCAATTTACCGGGGCCATCGGTTAAATTCTGTTCCCGTCCTCTTCTCTGAATCATTACATCCTTTCCGGTATTCGGCTCTATGCCGCGGATCAATATCCCTTCAGGCTGTTCTTTTTCTTTGGTCAGGAAGTTCATACAATTATGCCCATGCATGGTGTATACATAAATATGTCCATATTCATTGAACATCTTTTCATTCTTCTTAGTGACTTTGCCGCCGAATGTATGGGCTGCGCGATCATCGAGACCCAAATAGGCTTCCACTTCTGTGATGAATCCACTGGTGATTTCACCCTCTACTCTAGTCACAATTTCTTTGCCCAGTAAATTTTTAGCCGCTTCCAGAGTATCATGCTGTAGAAATGATATATCTACTTGTCCACTCATAAACTCATCCTTTAAAATTCATTAATTTATAAGTTTTGAATACTGTATAGATCGTAGTAGGCACTTTGCTTATTCATTAATTCCAAGTGTGAACCGGATTCTTTGATTTTACCGTTGCTCATAACAAAAATCCTGTCGGCATGCGTAATTGTCGAGAGTCTGTGTGCAACTATGATTGTTGTTCTGTTATGGGAAAGTTTCACCAGTGTATCCTGGATAATGCTTTCACTTTCCAGATCCAATGCACTTGTCGCTTCATCCAGTATCAGAATCGGAGGATTCTTGAGGAACACTCTGGCAATTGCGATACGCTGCTTTTGTCCGCCGGACAATTTAACTCCCCGTTCACCCACTTCAGTGTGATAACCCTCCGGAAGATCCATGATAAATTCATGGGCATTCGCTTTTTTAGAAGCTTCTATGACTTCCTCTTCCGTCGCATCCGGGTTGGCAAGCATAATATTTTCCAGAATTGAATCTGAAAACAGGATATTGTCCTGCATCACGAGTCCAATATTATTCCTCAATGACTCTATGGTGTAATTCCTTATATCCGTGTTATCCAGCATCACTTTTCCTTCGGTGACATCGTAGAACCGCGGGATTAAAGTGACCAGGGTCGATTTGCCCCCGCCGCTCATACCGACAAAGGCGACGGTTTCACCGCTTTTTACATTAAAATTGATATCTTTTAATATGTTTGTATCTTCACCATCGTAATCGAAGCCGACATTACTGAACTCGATATTGCCATCCGTGTGTTTCAATTCTTTCGCATCCTCACGGTCCTTCACATCGTATTTTACATCAAACAGCTGAAATACCCTGTCCATGGAAGCAATACTCTGAGTCAGTGTTGTAGATGAGGAAACCAGTCTGCGAAGCGGTCCGTATAATCTGTCTAAATATGCGATAAATGCTGCCAGTGTACCAACGGTCAAATTGCCTTGTATTACCTGGTATGCACCATAACCTACCACGAGCAAGGGTCCAATATCTGTAATGGTGTTTACAACAGAAAAGCTTCTTGCCGTCCACCTTGAATGATCCGTCGCTTTCTCAAGAAAATTGCTGTTCCTCTCATTAAAACGGCCTTCTTCATTCTTTTCCACAGCAAAGCTTTTAATAACATTTATTCCCTGGATCCGTTCATGTAAGAACCCTTGTACTTCCGCCAGTGCCTGAGATCTGTCCCGCGTCAGTCTTCTTAATCTGCCGAAGAAGTACCAGACACCGAATATATAAAATGGGAAGATTATCATAGAGACAAGTGTCAGCTCACCATTCATATAAAACATAATTACAAGTGCAATGATGATTGTAACGAGATCAAGCCAGACATTCATCAATCCTGTCATAATGAAATCTTTCGTCTGCTCGACGTCATTAATCACCCGGGAGATGATTTCCCCGACTTTACTGTTCGAATAAAACTTTGCGCTTAACATCTGTAAGTGGCCATACATTTTCTTTCTGATGTCATATAATATTTTATTACTCGTCCATTGGGCCAGGTATTGTCTGAAATACTCGACCGGTGGACGGATAATTACGAAGATGAAGGAGAAAATCAGGAGGATCCGGATCAACATGTTCACCCTATCATCAACTGTCAGACCTTCAGCAAGTATAATGCTGTCAATTACATATTTGATCAAGAGCGGCAGGAGCAGCGGAATGCCGAACTTCAATATACCGATGATGATCGTCAGCACAATCAGCCACGTATACGGCTTTACAAATTGTAGATAACGTCTAATCAATTAAAAACTTCCCTTTCCAAAAAAACAATCAACTGAAGCCAGTTGATTGATCTTTAGTATGATTTAAAATCGTTGTTGAATCTCTGCTGCCAAACTTTAATGAAATCTGGAGCGAAAGGTCCCTTTTTCCTCTCGATCCATTGCTGGAGAACATCTACATTACGCCTCAAAATTTTGTCTATGTCATCTGGGTAGTTCATACGCTGTTTATGAAGACGGTACTCATCTTCATCCAGCAGATGATATTTGCCGTCAGGATACACTTTTATATCCAGGTCATAATCGATATATTTCAATCCTTCTTCATCATAGACAAAAGGTGAGGAAAGATTGCAGTAGTAATAAACTCCATCTTCTCTGAACATGCAGATTACATTAAACCAGAAATCTACATGAAAGTAGACGATTGCAGGTTCCCGGGTCACCCAGGTGCGTCCATCACTTTCAGTAACCAGAGTGCGGTTGTTGCCTCCGATCACTACATGGTCGGTTCCTTTAAGAATAGTCGTTTCGGACCATACCCGGTGGATGCTCCCATCGTGCTTATAGCTTTGGATTTTAACCCTGCTGCCTTCTTTCGGTATGGATTCGAAACCCATATTCCACACCACCTTTTTAATAATACTTTTATATTATATCATAGGTCTATTTATATTCACATTGTTTGATTTTATGCTTCCAGCTGTCTGTAAATTTTTTGCATCGCTTTACTCATCGGCAGTTCTTCCACTTCATTGAGAGCGATAAAATCTGGATGTGCATCCTTTGTATATAACACATATCCTTCCATATACCATACCTGATGGGTAAATACATGCTTCCCGCTGCCCACATGAATGTTCGGGTGGTCAAGTGTCAGCCCGAGCGCTTCTTCAATGGATTCCACCGAAGTGTCGATGTCATATTTGGGCAGTTCGTACATCCCCTGCAGCAGTGCCCCCTGCTGCTCTCTTAATATAATTTCATCTTTATCATTCAGTATAAAATACACATTATAATATATTTCCTTCTTGGCTTTTGCTTTTTTCTTCACCGGCAGTTCAGCGACTTCCCCTGCCCGATACGCCTCACAATGTTCCTGGACCGGGCACATTATGCACTTGGGTGCTCTGGGAGTACATATTGTTGCTCCGAGTTCCATCAATGCCTGGTTAAAATCACCTGCTTCAAGCGGCATAATGCTTTCAATTTCATGTTTTATGGATTTTTGAACAGAAGCTTTTGTCATATCCCGGTAATCCAGATTAAGCCTCGCCATTACACGAAGTACATTCCCGTCAACAGCAGCAAGCAGATTATTGAAAGCGATACTCTGCACCGCTCCGCCGATATATGGGCCCACGCCTTTCAGCTTGAAAAATGATTCAGGGTTATTCGGAACTTCAGAACCATATGTACTCTGCACTTCTTTGACCGCAGCATGGAAGTTCCTTATCCTGTTATAGTAGCCGAGCCCTTCCCAGTCTTTCAATAAACGCCGTTCATCCGCATCCGCGAGGGCATCCAGGCTCGGATAGTTGGTTATGAATTTCTCAAAATAGGGTATAACAGTAATGACTTGTGTTTGCTGCAGCATGACCTCACTCAGCCAAATGCGGTATGGATCATTCGTGCGCCGCCATGGCAGGTCTCTTTTGTTTGCCTGATACCAGTCCAATAGGTTATTATTAAAATCCGAAATGTTCAGCATGCTGATACCTTCCTCTACATAAATATTTCTCTTTTGAATGGGGAGCTTAATATGGATACTTTAACACATACTTTAATGGGTGGAACAATCGTCGGTCTGGCAGCGATGGACCCGGCAGTCGATCCTATATCTGTAGGTTTCATCACTACCGTTGTAGGCGCTTCACTCGTACCTGATATTGACACGGTTATGAAAATGAAGAATAATGCGGTCTACATTACCCACCACCGCGGAATCACCCATTCCCTGCCATTTACATTTTTCATATGGCCGGTACTATTAACCGTCTTATCTGTAATGCTTTTTGATCTCCCTGCATTAAATATGTACCTATGGATACAGTTTGCAGTATTTTTACATGTATTCGTGGATATATTTAATTCATACGGCACGCAAGCCTTAAGACCCATAAGCGATACATGGATACAACTCGGTGTGATTAATACAGTGGACCTGCCGATCATTGTCATGCATGCACTCTACTTTATCCTGTGGTTCCTAGGAATGTCACCCGTCCTGCTCTTTTTCATTCTGTACGGTGTAATGTTCGTCTATTACCTGGCCCGCGCGAGCATGCAGCAATTGATAAACAGGAAAGTGGAACGGCAGCTTCCCAACGAATATATTACACGGGTGTTCTGTATGCCGACCATCCATTTCTTTGAATGGCGTCTGGTTGCCGTTACACAGCATTCCTATTATGTCGGGCGGAGCTTCCGCGGTAACATAATATTTTATGACCGGTTCAACAAAAGTGCACCGATCGAACAGGAAATATTTGAAGCGGTGAAAAAAGATATCAATTTTAAAGCTTTCACATTTTTCTCATCCATCTACCGCTATGAGGTCAAAGAACTGTCTGAAGATCTGGTTGAAATCAGGTACATTGACCTCAGGTACTTAAAAGACGGGCATTATCCATTCGTATGTATCATGCAGCTGGATAAGAATGATAATGAGATTATCCACAGTTACACCGGCTGGGTATTCTCAGAAAGTAAACTGCAGCGAAAACTGATAAATAACTAAAACGACAGAATGTCAGACATCCTGTCGTTTTTTTCTGAACTGATATAAAGTAAACTTCATCTTACTGTAAAATTCAAGCATCCATAAATATAAAAATATAATTTGCGCAAAGAATAAAATATCATGCGGTAATCTGTTTATGCTCCAGGCGATTTGAACAGCATTTGCCTGAAGGCTGTTTATCACATAATAGAACGGATTCAGGCTTAATATATTTTCAAGAACACCGGGTATTGAGTCAGGCAGGTAAAGTACCGGAACAACAAGCACCAACACTACAAAAACCAGCACGTTCAACTTATTCAGATTTGGTGTTTCAACTGTTAGGAAAACACAGATGAACGGTACGATCAGAATCACACCCAACAGCGTGTAGTAAAGCAATGAGAAAATGTTGATCATCCAGTCATCCACAACCAGTGCAGTAAAAGCACTGTATAGCACCGTAAACATGACAAATATGAAAGTCTGGAAAATGATTGTGGGCAGCATCCTTATATATACCGGCATATAATTCACTTTGACTACCGAATCTTTGTAAAAGGAGGCATTCCTGTTTAAAACAACCATACTGAAAAGCCAGACCGCCGCCATCAGACCAACAATCGTATATAAATATTGGATGATTTTCTGCGGTCCCATAATTGTCACGGCCAGTAAAAGGAAAATCAGTCCTATGGCATATATGAGGAGGGGGGTTAAATTGTGCTTTGAAAAGTATCCCGTCTGATCTAAGAATTGTCTCCACAAATATTTCGCCTTGAAGTTCATCCTGCCCCTCCTATATCTTAATGTAAACCCATGTTTCGCTTGAGGCGTCTAAAATCATATATCCGCCGCCCTGCATTCTGAAAATGACATCTTCAGATTCAATTCCAAATTCTTTATATAACCCTTCTATATTCGAAGCGGGAAGCGTCATCGAAAATACGCCCCCGTTCCTGAAGTGATATGTGACAGGAAAACCTGAAACTGACGCATGCCTTTCATCCGATGATGATAAATCAAAGTCTTCCACTACTGCGCTTTTTTCCCTGCCCAAATATTTACTGTAGAACTGGTAGGCGTCAACGAACCGCTCATTTGTGTAGGGAAGCAGTGATTCAAAGGCCGCATCAGGGTACAGGCTCGCCGGATTAAAGTAAATCAGCTTGTCTGCATCCACTTCGAATTCCTCACCATCGAGAATCACCGTATAGTTCTCTTCCTGATTTGATTCAACCTCAACCAGGCTTAAATGAGAGAGGACCTGATCGCCGAGCTTCATTTCATCTTCTGCCGTCAGAGCATAGTAGGTTCTGTCAATTGCCGCTTCTTCATCCGGCACCGTAACAGTCTGATCCTGATTGGTATTCGCAGATCCCGTGAAGTTGATATCCATAAAAATAATGAAACTGGACATCATCATGATAAAGAGCAATACGACGGAAATTATGATTTTCCGGATGTTCAGGCCGTCGATGACACCGGTCTGCTTACGGCTCAATCTTTTAAGCGAGTGCTTGTACCTCGCATATTCAGAAACATTCTGTTTCCATTCAAGGTCAAACAAAGCTTCTTCATCCAGACTTTTGAGCTGGCTCTTCTTCCTCATGTAGTCATTGTATGTATCTACACCTTTTTTAACACTGCCGTCATAGCGTGTTTGTCCATAACTGATCCAGACAAAGTAATTTGCCAGCGTGCTGATCGGTTCAATATCACTCTCCAAAAGGAGTATGCCCCGCTCTGCCTTTTCTTGGTTATTCACCACTTTTTTGAACATCTCTGCATCCTGCTTGGTCAAATGCCGGTACATGTTACAATATATTATGATTTCTGCATCCGTCACTTTGGATATTTCTATCAATATTAATGCGATTTCCCTGCGTGATAAATCTTTGACGGGGATTGTCCACGTTTTTCTGAAGAGCGGCTGCTCTTTCAATTCTTCAATGGCATCTTTAACAGCCCCCGGTTTCATATATTCGTCCAGAAGTTCTGCCACGAAAATACTAACCGGATGTCTATGGTGAATGTGATCCATGACATCCAGACTGAGAATCGAGCTCTTTGTTTTTATCTTTCCTTTAGTAACATCAAGTGTGCCGCTGACTACTTCTTTTAAATAGTAAAGTGATTCATAGTCCGACAGAATACCAAGCACTTCTCCTTTATAAAGGTGAAATGTGACATCTTTTAACATCAGACCCTCTACCCGGCCGAGCATACGGTCCTTAAACTTTACCGGTTCTTTAGCATACGTCAGGTTTAATGCCCTGAGCAGAATGATGTCATGCATCGAATCAACCTTTCTTACTCAACTGGAGCATGCTCACTGGAATACCCGTCTCTTTCTCATCTCCACCGACATAAAAGCCCCATGCGAAAATCCCTTTTATATATTCTACCTTAAAATAAAAATCTTCGTTACTGATTATCTTATAGATTTTCCCCGGCTCGATAAGGGACAGATCTATTAAATAGCTCTCTGCAATAAGCACCTGGCGTTCGAGCACCCTGTACTCATTTTCAACGCCCATCATTTCCGCTTTACGCATTTTTTCTCGTTTTTCAACGATGTAAGCCTCTATTTCCCGTCTTGTCATTGTATTAAATGAACTCATCTTCTATACCGCCTAACTTTTCCTGAATCATACCGTAATCATAGCCTCTCCGCATCAATGCCTGGATAAGCTTCTGTTTTGAGGCATGGGTGGTGTCTTTCTTCATATGCTTATTGTAATACTTTTCGAAGTCTTTCTCAAAATGGGACTGTTCATCAAATGCATCATCATCAAATGAAATCATCCCCATGTGATCTTTAGTGTACCCTTTTTGGTAGAGCTTTTCCTGCAATTTCATCTTAAACTGCCGGTAGGCACCCTTGTGTCTTTTAAGTTCTTTATCTTTTATCTTGTTCATACGTTCTGCATCTATTTCAGAGTCGAATATATCCACCATTCTGACGATGATATCTTCATCAACCTGGTGTTTTTTCAGTTCTCTCTGAAGGGCTGTCGGCCCTTTGTCGCCAGTGTTAAGCATAGTGTTCTTCAATGCTTCGGCATAATGGCTGTCATTGAGATACCCCTCGTCTTTGAGGCGATGAATGGTTTGAGAAACTATTTCCGCTTCATAATCCTCATTCAGGTGCTTTCTCATTTCACTGACAGAACGCAGTTTGTAACTGATATATTTTAGAGCATCCACATATGCTTTATCATATTGGATTGCATTCAGTACGCGATTATACTCTGCTTCGTCAAATTCAGTACCGGTTATCAGACGGTATCTCACCAGTGACTCCTCATGTGCTTTAAAAGAATCACCATTGTCCATCACTATTTTGAACATGCCCCGCTTAAGTTCAACTACCTTTGCAACGCGCATTTAAACACCCCTAATCCAGAAGATCTTTTGCAAAAAACTCTCTGAGCGCTTTAGATCTATCACGTCTGTGGAGACGATGTTCAGCTCTTTCTTCACCTGTTTCATCCAGCCATTTCAGTCTGTCATTATCCGCTATTAACTGCGGCACTTTGATTGGTTTCTTGTCATCACTCAATGCCACAAATGTCAAAAAGCTGAAAGCCGCGAGTTTAGCGTCCCCTGAATTCTCCGGGTCCTCTTTTGAAATTTTCACCAACACTTCCATTGAGGAATTGCCTGTGTGGGTGACCATCGCCTCCAAAGTAACAACTTCTCCCAAATTGACCGGCTCAAGAAAATCAACCGAATCGATGGATGCCGTCACCACTTTCGATTTTGAGTGACGTCTGGCCGCAATCGAAGCCACATCATCTATGTATTCCATCAATCTGCCGCCGTACAATGTATTATGATTATTTGTATCCGGTGGTAAAACATTTGCAGTCTTCACTGTATAAGATTCAGACATTTTCTTTTCCATACTATCCCTCCATATTGAGCACTACTATAATAGCATATTTTAAACAAGAAAAAAGGAAGGGATAAGCGATATCCCTTCCTGAAAGTCATTTACCTATTATGATAAATTAAATTTTACGTTCCAGCGCTTCTTCCGGAGTATCGATTATAAGTGCATCCTTGCCAGGAAGAGCTTTAGTCAGGAAGTATGACAATACTCCTGCGAAAGCGAATATCGCAAAAACGAATGCTACAAGAACTAAAAACATCATTCCAAAACCCATAGGTATCCTCCTATTGAACTTTTCGTATTAATTCAATTCTATCATATATTTCCCTTTTTGCATCAATAATTTAAAACGCCCAGTTACCTTTTTCGAAAACTTTTGTTTCTTTTCCCTGATCATCGATGCCATAGATGTTCAGTTCCTCAGAACCGATCATAAAGTCGACATGGCTGATCGAGTCATTCAATCCAGCTTTTTCAAGTTCTTCCCGGGACATGGACTTCCCGCCTTCGATACAGAAAGCATACGCACTGCCCAAAGCGATATGGCATGAAGCATTCTCATCGAACAATGTGTTATAGAATAATTTACCCGTATTAGAAATCGGTGAATCATCCGGCACAAGAGCGACTTCACCTAAATATCTTGAACCTTCGTCTGTATTAAGCAGATTTTCAAGCACTTCATAACCGGTTTCCGCTTCAAAATCCACCACTTTACCCTCTTTGAATGTAAGCTTGAAATTATCGATGATGTTGCCGCCATGGCTCAGAGGCAATGTATTCGATACATATCCGTTCACCCCTGTCCTCTCAGGCACGCTGAAAACTTCTTCAGTCGGCATGTTGGCCATAAAACGCTCTCCGTCTTCATTGACACTTGAAGCCCCGGCCCATAGGTGGCCTTCAGGCAGCTGCATTACAAAGTCCGTTCCGGGCGCTTCATATCTTAATGCTTTATATTTTTTGTCATTCAGATAGTCCACTTTCTCATGAAGTGTCCGATCCAGTTCTTCCCATGCTTCAACCGGATTTTCAGTATCTGCACGCACAGTGTATAAAATGAGGTCCAGCAGTGCTTCTACCGCCTCATCGTCACTTTTATCCGGGTAAACAAGCTTTGCCCACTCAACAGATGGATAGCCTGCGACACACCAGCTGTGATAGTCGGATTGTATACGGTTGGAGAAGTCTTTGAATGCATTTCCGGAGGCGATCTGCATCTCCTGCAGTTTGTCAGGAGCCACACCCTTCAGCAGTTCAGGAGAGGAGGATGTAATGCTTAAGAACCCTGCCTTTTCATCCGAATAATGCATTCTTTCATCAATCGTCCACTGATGAATGGTACTGAGTTCTTCTTTCGTCTGATAATCAGCATGCAGACGGGTTAAAGTATCATCAGAAAGACTCACTTTAACTTCTTTCGCCCCTTTTTCATATGCCTTTTTTGTTACGCGTCTGATTAAAGGCAGCGCATCGACACTTGATCTTACAAAAACACGGCTGTCTTTTTGTACATTCAGGCCGACTTCCACAAGTAAATCGGCATATTTATCCAGCTTTTCATCAAGTTTCTTCAAAAATGCTTCCTCCTTTATAACTTCCTGAGTTTTGAGAGTTCTTCAATAATTGCAGATTGTTCTATAGCAGAAATTGTTGACCTGCTTTTAACCATATTGTGTATTTCTTCGATTTCCTCAATGTTTGCGTCATCGAAATCTTCGGGTCTGAACATCCCTTTGTTTACTACTTTCAGCTTATCTTCAATTTCTTCCAGCATCTTGCTTTTATCCATTCGTAAGCCCTCCATATCGTTTCTATTGACATATTTATATTAACAAAGTTCTATTGATAATAAAATTTAAAATCGTAATATTGGATGAATATAGTTTAAAATTGTTTTAGAATGGATATAAGCAACTATGACAAGTACTAAAAAGGAGAATGAAAATGAAAAACAAAATTATTCCTGCAATCTTGATTGGTGCTGCAGTCGGTGCAGGCCTCAGCTTAATTGATAAGGGCACAAGGGAATCAGTAATGAGCAACACTAAAGATCTTAAATATTATGCCAAAAATCCGGATGAGGCAAAACAGAAGTTATCTTCCAACTCGGGGCAGTCATCTAAATTCGATTCCCTTAAGGAAGAAGCGAAATTCTGGAAAGAAACAATCGAAGAAATCAGACAAAACAATCCGGAATTAGAGGAATCCATCAAGGACGCCAAAGATACGTTTATGAAAAAGCGCGATCAGAAAAATTTGAATTAGAATAAAATATCAGAAGGGCTGACCAGGAGTTGGCCCTTTTTTGATAAAGAGGTGAGGTTTATGGCAGAAAAAAATTCAAACTCAGATTATTTGAATGAAGCAAAACAGTCCGAAAGACAGGAAAAAACAAAAAACGCTTCAAATGAAAACAATGAAACATTCGTTGAGGATGTAAAATTCAAATCAAAAACACCAAAGAAATCGAATCAAGAATTATACGTTTCAAAAATCAATAAGCCCGCAAAAATAAAAGAAGATCCTAATTTCCTTCAAAGGTTAATGTTTAAGTTTTCCAAAGATAATACATCGGGCATGGCGGCACAGCTTGCCTATTATTTCCTGCTGGCAATCTTCCCACTGCTGATTTTCCTGCTGACACTGGTGCCTTTATTCCAGATAGATCAGGCAACAATCACCCAGATGATTCAAGATTATGCACCGTCTGATATTGCCGGTATGCTGGATAAGATCATATCCGACGTCATGAGTTCATCCAGCGGCGGCCTGCTCTCAGTAGGTTTAATCGTTACGCTGTGGTCTGCTTCGAACGGTATGACAGCTCTGATGAATGCTTTCAACGTCGCTTATGACGTAGAGGACGACAGAAATTTCATAGTGGCAAAACTCTTTTCAATATTTTTTACAATTATCCTTGCACTTTCGGTCATACTGACATTTGCATTGATTGTATTTGGTGAACAGATCGGCAACCTGATGTTTGGCGTCATCGGACTCGACAGCCAGTTCCAGACATTGTGGAATCTGGTAAGAAGCATTCTGCCTGTACTGCTCGTATTCGTAGTATTCCTTGTGATGTATACTACCGCACCAAATATTAAACTGGGCATCAAGTCGGTTATCCCGGGAACCATATTTACGACGATCGCTTTCCTCCTTGCATCATGGGGGTTCAGTTTCTATATCTCAAACTTCAGTAACTACTCCGCAACTTACGGAAGCATCGCCGGTGTGATCATTTTGATTTTATGGTTATATATCACTGGTGTTATAATAATATTAGGCGCACAGATCAATGCAATCATGCATAAGCGTACTTTACGAAAAGAGAAAGAGGAAAGCACAAAAGATGAGTCTATTGCATAATTTGCTTGAATTCAATCAGCAGTTCGTAGAAAACAAAGAGTACGAGAATTACAAAACGACAAAATCGCCGGATAAGAAGATGGTCCTTGTTTCCTGTATGGATACGAGACTGACTGAACTTTCCACTAAAGCACTCGGCCTTAAAAATGGAGATATTAAACACATCCAGAATGCCGGTGCAATGATTTCCCACCCTTACGGCAGTACGATGAGAAGTATTCTGGTTGCAGTATATATGCTTGGAGCCGATGAAGTGGTCCTTATGGGTCACCATGATTGCGGTTTTGGAGCACTCCAGCCGGAACCCGTTATGGCAGAGATGGAAAAACGCGGTGTGAATCCAAATGTATTTGAAACCCTGAAACATTCCGGCATTGATATCAAAGAGTGGCTTAAAGGGTTTGACAGTGTCGAAGAGAGCATCACTGAGAATGTTGCAAAAGTCCGCAACCACCCTCTTATGGTACCGGATATTCCAGTACATGGATTGGTGATCAGCCCCGATGACGGGAAAGTGGATCTGGTCATCGATGGTTATGAAAATAGTTAAAAGAATTCGTATAACGGGTGTTATTTTACACCATTTTGAGGTATAATATAGGTAAGGAGGGGATAGAGATGCGTATCAAGGAAAGAGGTACTCCCGAACGCGGTATTGACCGTATGCTCAACGAAGGCGGCGGAGGCTCTGCTCTGAATGACTTACTCGACCGACATCTTGATGAAGAGACTCCCCAAAATACCGATGAAGTCCTTCTGGAAGATCAATTACCGGAAGATGCAGACAATCCTGATGACAAGAAGAAAGCGCTCTAGAGTGCTACTGCATTCAAGGGATTTAGTATAGAAGGATGAAAAAAAGCTGGTTCTCTAATGACTTAGAGAATCAGCTTTTATTTTTATTCTTCAACGAGCGTCAGCAGTTTGGGACCTTCGCTTGTCACTAAAATCGTATGTTCTTTCTGTGCTACAAAACTGCCGTCTTTTGTTTCGAATGCCCAGTCATTTTTGCCATCAGTTACAAATGACGCATTGGAAGATATGAATGGCTCAACTGCGATGACCATTCCCTCTTTCAGCAGTTCGTTGTTCGTCGGCTCATAGTAGTTCATAATATGCTGCGGTGCGTCATGCAGGCTCTTGCCGACACCATGGCCTGTCAGGTTTTTTATTACTTTCAGTCCATTTTTGCGTGCAACCTTATGAACCGCCCTGCCGATCTGGCTGACTTTCGTACCCGGTTTAATCTTTTTGAGGGCTTCATCCAGGGCTGCTTCACAAATATCCACGACTTTTTGCTTCATCGGATCTTCGCTTTCACCGACAATGAATGAAATGCCCGTATCGGCAAAGTATCCATTTTTCTTGGCGGATACGTCAACATTTACAATATCCCCGTCATTAAGCACGCGCTTTCCCGGTATGCCGTGTGCAACTTCCTCATTGACGCTGATACACGTATATCCCGGAAAGTCATACTCACTGATCGGTGCACTTTCTGCTCCCATTTCTTTGAGCAGTTTACCTCCGATATCATCAAGCTCTTTAGTCGTCATTCCCACTTCTGCGGATTCTACAAGTGATTTAAGCACTTTGCCGCAAATCTGACCAATTTCTTCAAGGTGTTTCAGTTCTTCATCAGTTTTGATAATCATTTTATTCCCTACTTACTTTTAAAAATATTTTTTCATTTATTATTATAACAAATTCTCCATGCTATACTGTCATTACAGCTCAAAATTACAGAGAAAGAAGTTATTATATGACTTTCGATATTCGTAAAATTATTGGACCAAGAATTATAAAAACCGGTATTTCTACATTCCTGACGGCAATCATCTGCATGGCGCTGAATTTACCACCGATATTCGCTGTCATTACAGCAATCGTTACGATAGAGCCGACTGCTTATGCTTCACTTAAAAAAGCGTATGTCAGGTTTCCCGCCTCTATCATCGGCGCCTTTATCGCTGTCGTGTCTCTTTATATATTCGGCGAAAGCGCATTTACCTATTCGCTCGCAGCGACACTGACGATTTTCATCACCTATAAATTAAATCTGCAGGCCGGTGTACTTGTCGCCGGGATTACAGCAGTCGCGATGGTTCCTTCTGTAGGGGATGCCTATCTTTATAATTTCCTGTCCCGCCTGGCAACGACTACGATCGGGCTGGCAACGAGCACCTTAGTCAATTTTTTAATCCTGCCGCCTAAATATACGAATCAGATTCAGGAGATTACCGATTCCACTACAAAACAGACGCACAACCTGTTAATAAGAAGACTCCGGGAGCTGATAGACGGAAAATTTATATCCCGCCAGTCTGAAAAAATGTATGGAAATATCCAAAACCAGATTACTGAATCGGAAAAACTTCTGAAATACCAGCAGGATGAATTTACCTATCATAAGTCAAAACGTGAAGAGATGCGGCTTATGATTAAACTGGAACGTGAAATCCAATTCAAGAAACTGTACTTTACCCATGTCGGTAATTTAATATATCTGCCTGAAAATATAGCAATCCATTTTTCTTCAGCCGAAAAAGATGCACTGCATGAAATCATCCAATATCTTGAGTCTGACTTTTCCACTCTAAAAATGACCAATCCCGCAATCCGCTCGATAAGGCGTCAGATCAGAGGCATGGATGAAGACGCAGATTCTTTCAAAATTCATGTGCTGTATGAAATTATAATTATTTACCAGATGATTCTGCAGCATGAAAAAACCACCGGCGAACCCAAGAAGGTGAACACAAAAGTAAGCACTGATTAACGGCATCTATAAAAAGTCGTATATCGTCAGATTGCGGTACGTCCGTTCCGATAAATGGGAGACACTCACCCCGATAAGCCTGATTGACTCTTCGGGGCTTTTAACGTCATGATATAAAGAATAAGCATAATGGAAAATCTCCTCCCCCTGAAAAATAGGATTATCCGTCATCATCTGTTTCGTATGTGTTGCATAGTCTGCGGTCTTCATCTTAACAGTGACCACCCTGCCTGCAAATTGGTGCCTGTCCAGGTTGACGCTTACTTTTTCACTTAATGATTCCAGCACTTTAAGGATTTCTTCATCGTCATTAATGTCATAGTTGAAAGTGGTCTCTTTGCCCACAGATTTCCTGACCCTTTCGACCTTCAGTTCTGCTGTGCCAATGCCCCTCGCTTTCTGATAAAGGCTTTCTCCCCTTTTTCCAAACTGCTGGATGAGTGCTTCTTCCGACCAGTTATACAGATCCTGACCGGTATTTATGCCGAGGCCCTTCATTTTCTCTTCGGTCACACGGCCGACACCCGGGAATTTCCCGATGGGCAGCCCGTTCAATACATCCTGTACATTGCCATAGTGAAATACTGTGGTCCCTGCAGGTTTATTCATCCCCGAAGCGATTTTAGCCAAATACTTGTTATAGGAAACGCCGCTGGATGACGTCAGCTTGGTTGCATCATATATTTCTTTTTGTATGCTGATTGCAATCGATCTCGCAGTTCTATCCCGGGAGACCAGATGTGTAATATCAAGATATGCCTCATCCAGAGATAGCGGTTCGACGACTTCAGTATATTCAAGGAAAATATCCAGGACAGTTCTGGATATTTCTTTATATCTGTCAAACCTGGGCGGCAGATATATGCCGTCGGGACACAGCTTATGGGCCTGCTTGGTCGGCATCGCAGAATGCACACCGTACTTCCTGGCCTCGTAACTCGCTGTGGCTACGACTCCCCGGCTCCATGATTTTCCGCCGACGATGACAGGCTTGCCCCGATACTCAGGGTTGTCCCGCTGCTCAACCTGGGCAAAAAACGCGTCCATATCAATATGAATAATCCTTCTTTCCATTTCCCTCACCTGACAATAGTTTTTAATCACTTTATTATAGCATAAAAGCGAACTAACGTTCGCTTATCGTTAATTGTTATTCGGCTGTATTTCATACAGGGTCATGCCCACATTGGTATCTTCGGCATATTTTAAATTCCTGTATTTCATCATCAGATATACATAATAGAAATCGCCTGCACATCCGCCCGTATGAATGGCGAGCAGGTATTTATAGGAAGCGTGCGGGAAAGTGATCATCAATAATAACAGTACAGCAGTTATGATGATGAACGGCATCAATATGATGATGGCATACTGTTTTCTGGTATAGACTTCACCCGGTGCCGTGGCATACAGCATGCCGGACATATAGCCGAACTTCACTTTGGATCCGGGTGAAAATAATTTGAAGAAAAGGCCATGTATGCCCTCGTGAATTGTAAATACTGCAAAGAGCAGTGCCAAAGTGATCAGTATTGTGCTGAAGGCAACCGTGAATTCAATTCCGCCTTCTGTAAACTGTTCAAAGAATACTCTGCCATCCACCCAGAGCGCAGGAACAAGCAGTATCAGAGTGACCACCAATGATATCACTGTAATGGTCGTTAACGTTTTTTTATCTTCAAAGATGTTCAATTCATATTTATCGATGGTTTCTCACCCTTTCCATGACTATTTCATAGTGATGGGCTTCATGGATCTTTGCCACCTTCACTGTTTGTATAATGTTCGGATATCCGGGCACAGGGTCCGGATATCTGATCCAGTATAACTCATCTTTGCTCAAGTCTTTTAAACACTTTTTGAGTTTTTCCGTTTCCGACTCCAGCATCAGCCTGAGTTCCCCTTTGGAATATTGTCTTTTCATATCGGGAATCAGTATGAACGGTGCTTTCATCGTTTCACCGGCATAGATGTTTTCCATTCTGCCATCATAATGTTCCGGAGTCCGATGTAACAGATGCATGTACATTCTGGATAAGGGAATATAAATTTCAGACAGCTGACGCGTTAATCTCAAAAGCAGGTAACAGTGATAAATCACTTCACCCACGCTCCACTTATCCGGGGTTACTCTTTCGTATATGTCATCATTAAATGCGTCGGTACTGAAATAGTCATTCCGCAGCGCTTCCAGTTCATCGAAAATTTCTTCAAGTGTTTTATCCATATATCTCCACTCCCCCGGTCCATCATATTGCTCAATTTAAAAATTTATATCCTACGCCCCACACTGTTTCTATAAACTTCTCATCCCCCTTCTCGATTTTCTCTCTGATCTTCCTGATATGGACAGTCACTGTACTGAGATCCCCGAAAGCTTCCACACCCCATATTCTGTCAAACAGGTGCTCTCTTGAGAATACCTGATTGGGGTGCGTGGATAAAAAGTGCAGCACAACCAGCAATATATTGGACAATAGCAAACGCTGTCTTATCGACATCGGCTCACCCCGGCTTCCCGATAAAATTATTTTAAAAGCTTTTTTATGACGAGTGCCGCCAAACCCAGTACTGTTCCCATTATTATACCCGTCATGATACTGCTTAATACAGCCGCACTCCTCGGGATTAGAATTTTAAAGTATCCCGGGGCGTTCACAAAGTTCCCGCCCAGTTCGGGCGGCATGGGAAAAGCAGCACCCCATAATATTTGATGTGCCGCCGCCAGCAGCACCCCATGAAATGCACCAAGCACCAGCATCGATCTAAAAGGGTGCATCTCTTTTTTCAGCACTGCGATGGATACCCATATGATGACTGGGATAAAGACGAATAGTGCATTTATGAAAGTCCCTTCGTTCAGCCAGCCCAAATCATGTCCGATCACCCGGGGCACCCCCAGAAATGCCAGCAGTAAAATACTTAGAAATGATAAACCCGTAAATTGTTTCATAATCATTCTCCTTTAATTTTGATATATACAGAGAATAATTGATAGAAATTATTAAACTATAATCCAAATCTTAAATATTTCTTAAGTTTTTCACCCATGTCCCATCCCCATTTGCGTTATAATATTGGGCGGGAGTGATTTACATGTCAGCATACACAATCGCAGGCGGCGGCATTGCCGGTGCCTCCATAGGGTATCATCTTGCCAAAGCCGGCCACACAGTAACGATATACGATCGTGGGGACACGGGTCAGGCGACTGCTGCTTCAGCCGGTATCATATGTCCCTGGGTCAGCCAGAAACGGAACAAAAACTGGTACAGGCTGGTGACGGCGGGTGCAAGATACTATCCTGAATTTGTTAAAACGATAGAAGCGGAAACCGGAGTTTCCACCGGCTATAAGCGGGAAGGTGCCCTTTGCCTGTTTAAAGATGACACTGTTCTGGAGAAAGGGTACAACCGTATTTATTCGAAAAAAGAAAACGCCCCTGAAATGGGAGAAGTATATAAAGTGCAAAGAGAAGATGTTAAAAATATGCATCCGCATCTGACGGATCTGTATCCCGGCGTCTATGTAGAAGGCGGCGGCCAGATTGAAGGCGCCAACCTTCTGAAAGCTTTGAAAGCCGGATTCCTCCACCATGGCGGGACATGGATCAACGAAGATTTTGACCGTTCCAAATCGGCCGGCCTGTTAATCTATACTTCAGGTGCCTGGGCCATCGAACAGGGATACCAGCCTGAAATCAGGCATCAGCGTTCGGAAGTTTTCCACTTTGAAGTTAAAGAAACGGTTAAAATATCGGATACACCGGTCGTCATGGCACTCGGCCCCATCTATCTGGTTGAACTCGGTGCCAACCAATATGCAATCGGTACGACCCATGAAGTGACAGAGAGTTTCTCTACAGAGCCTTCGCAGGAAAACTATGAATACCTTAAGGGATTGGCACAGCGATACTTCCCCGACTCTGAAATCGAGGATATCAATATGATGGTCGGACTTAAACCGTTTGCCCGGGACTACATGCCCTATATCGGCTACGTTGAAGATAACGTATTCGTTGCCAATGGACTGGGCTCCACCGGACTCACAGCGAGCCCGGTACTCGGCCGGGAAGTTGCAAAGTTTTTAAACAACGAAGAGACCGAGTTGAACTTTGATGATTATTCATATTTATAAAAATAAGAACCCGCGGGATTATTAAATTCAATCTCGCGGGTTCTATAGCTTATATTAATGCCTTGATGACGGTAAACGTATAAAATATTAGTATTCCGGCATTTACTATGAGCAGTCCTATTGATAACATGTTTTTTCTGAATTTGACATCTACACTGCTGAACATCGTGCCCAGAATTGCCAGTAATAAATTCAGGACCCAAATATATGAAAAATCAAAAATAATACTTAGAATAATGATAAGTACCGGTATCGCCGCACAAAACACTCTTAACATAAGTATTCCTCCCTATGCATCCGGACAGCTCAATTGCCATTTGATACCAAATCGATCAGTAAGCATCGCATGTCCTTTGGCGAAAAATGTCTCCTGCAGTTCCATCTCAACTTGCCCCTGATCCTTAAGAACATTATAGGCATTTCTGATATATTCCAAGTTTTCATCTGTCACGGCCACTGTTATATTATTACCTTCAGTAATTTCAGAATGGCTTCCACTATCCGAAAACATGATTTCACTGCCCCTCACGTTTATTTTTCCGTGAATGATTAAATTCTTATTCACTGAATCAGCATACGGCTCCCCGGGAACCTCTCCGTAGCTCATAAGTTCCGCCGATTCTGTCTGAAATGCCGATTCATACAGTTCAGCCGCCGCTTTTGCTTCCCTCTCAAACATCAAATATGGATTTACTGCCATAACAGCCTTCCCCCTCGTCTCATATGAAAACAATCTTTCCTAAAATACCCTTTGAATATATTTCATCATTCAGAATATTACAGCATTTAAAAAACAAAATCAATGCACTCCGTACTATAAGGGTGTTTTTAAGGGCATTTCCCTATGCTCATCCATGAACTTTTAAAATCAACAAATAATTTTGAATTCCTTCATCAGTATGGACTATAATGGATAAATACGATTTAATTATGAACATGTCCGGTATTAGGAAAGAAGGGATAGCATTTGAGTATTTTGTACAACCAGACCATTTTAAGAAATTTCTTCTATTTGTATGCTTCACTCTTCATACTGTTCCTGGTTTATTTCTTCAGTAACATTGCTGCACTTGGGACAGCAGTCAGCTTTCTGTCATTTGCAGTGCTGCTTATTTCATGGCTGTATGCTTCCAGGCTGTTCAAAATGATCGGAGCCATGTTCATTTCTGTCGGTATCATTTTGAGTCTGATGGCCGGCGATTCCATGCATACGATAATGAGCAATACGACAAATAACCTGCCGCTCTTATTCTTTTTCAGTATACTTCCCTGGATCGGAACTGTGGTAAAGGTCGGCGGTTTGGATGAAAGTATTACTGAAATGGTTCAGGATGAACAGAACAGAGTGGAGAAGATATACGGCAGAAGTGTTTTAACCACTTATTTTCTTGGTGTATTTTTAAATTTATCTGCGATTTACATAATTCAACAAGTCTTGAGTGAGCTGTTCAAAAAGGCAACAGTCAGCCTCAGGCAGGAGTTTATAATAAAATCCACTCTCCGTGCGTTTTCACTGGCAGTAATCTGGAGTCCCCTGGAAGTGGTCGTTGGATTGACAGTCGATTCGACAGGCCTTTCCTACTTCGCATTGCTGCCCTGGCTCATTTTATGTTCGTTTGCAACGTGCCTGTCCGAAATTATCATATCCCGCAAAGAATTCAAAAATGTAGCGCTCGATGCGCCGTTTAAGGATGTAAACAAGCAGGAGCTGAGACGTTCGATCATTAAAATGCTGATATTACTCGTCAGCTTCATGTCACTCGTAATGACACTGAACATTTTTTCGGATCTTGGATTTGTAATGACAGTCGCTATGATTATCATTCCATTTTCTTTTGTTACGGCGATGATAATGCAAAAATTCGAGATATTTGTCAAAGGCGGCTGGACTGCCTGGCGGAATCATAACAACACACTGCAGAATTTTGCTGTTTTATTCCTGTCCCTCGGAATATTTTCAGAAGGCTTCAATGTCAGCCCGCTGCCGGGTCTGATGCAGCAGGTGTTCAGCTATATCGATTCTTATACAGTACTGATACTTATCCTGATGATGCTCTTCATTTATGCGTTGGCCATGTTCGGGGTCCACCCGATTGCAACACTCGCAATACTCGCTGAAGTACTGGGACCCATCATGAACGCCGACAATATACTCAGTATCGCCATCGTCATGGTTGTATGCGGCCTGGCCATTGCACCTGCAGCACCCTATGGTTTGAATGCAACGATGACCTCACAATATTTTCAGATAAATCCTTATAAAATCACTAAACTGAATATAGGATTCGCATTCCGTATGGGCTTCATCGCAATCGCCATTGCCATGATCCCGATGCTTTTCTGATAAAAAATAACAAGCATGAGGCACCTGCCTCATGCTTGTTCCTTTATATGCTCATCAATCCTTCATACATGTAGACAAATATGAGCAGCAATATCAAACCGATGATGACCAGATTGAAAATACCGGCCAGTGCGAGCACAATCATCTGCCATCCCTTGTAGTTACGAATATACTTCATCAGCTTGTAGCCGACGAAAAATATAAAAGGCGCCACATATAAATAAGAGAAAAGCAGCGGTGCATTGCTTCCCCCTCCTAAATTAAGGAGGAATGCAGACACGAGAAAAGCGATTGTTAAAATGATAAAATATCCAAGGGAAATCATGCGGATATTTTTATGTTCATTTCTACCCAGGAAATAAACAATCCCGAGTATTGCGAGTATGTAAAATAAGGCGATAAAGTAAATCATTCAAGAATCTCACTTTCATGTAAATTATTTAATCTTCCTCCGCTGGATCATACCGAATACGACTGGCCCCAACACCAGAATCAAAATAACGGGAAGCAGCCATTCACCAAATAATGCAGTCTTATTAATGGCAACGCTCATCATTTCTAAAATAATGATGGAAAAGATGATAAATATCATGTTCTTGCTTAAGTTAAGAATCAGCCGGCTGTTCAAGTAGAATGCCTCTCGATTGGAATCATCGAGTCTTGCCGGGTAGTTATGTATCTCGGGGAATCTTTCAAGTACTTCCATCCCTGCTCCGACCAGGAGTCCAATCACAGGCAATATCAACAGCTCGATTGCCGAACCATATCGATCTACCTCACCGGCCGCATTAAAATGTGCAGGGATTTCCTCAGGAAGCTTGTCCCATCCAAAAATCATAAATGCGATAGTGATGACAAATACACTGTACCCTGCCACATTGGCCAATATTTCCGCTGCTGTTTTAGGCAGATCAATCTTTTTTGCTTTAACCATTGATGTCACTTCCCATAATTCATTACTGTTATAAGTATACTATAGATTTAAAGTGTTTCTGTTTCAAAATAAAAAGAGGAAGACAATAAATTGCCTCCCCCTCATAACTATTCTGCTGTTTACTTCACTGTCGCTTTGACATCAACATTAATGCCATTTTGAGTCATTTTGGAATAAGGGCAGGCTTTATGCGCATCCTGCACATATTGGTCAGCATCAGCCTGTTCTACTCCTTCGAACTCAACTTCGATTTCAGCAGCAAGTTTAAAGCCGCCGTCTGATTCGTCTTTGAGTAATTTTGCAGTTGCAATAACCGTCCGTTTTACGTCATCAGCTTTTGCTTTCTTTAAAACACCGTCAAGTGCACTGTTGTAGCAGGCACTGTAAGCTGCTGCAAACAATTGTTCAGGGTTCGTTTCATTAGTATCGTCGCCTGACATCTCTTTAGGCTGTTTCACGTTCATCTTAAAGGAATTGTCTTCACTGTGCACTTCGCCGCCTCTGCCGCCGGTGTTAAACACTTTTGCTTCATAAATACTCATTAATCATTCAACTCCTTATTTATTATACATCTAGTCTATTCCTTAAAAATGGCAGTCTCAAACATTCTGTTTACTTTCTAAACAAACCTATATGGATAATCTGCTTTGTTGGACATTGATGATGTTGGCTACTTATAATTGATTCAACTCAAGAAATTGAGAATAGCCAGAGTGTAAAGGAGTTATTTATTAATGGTAAATGAGATTGCAGGTATAAAGACCCCGGATTCACAATTGGCAAAAGACGCGGCGGATATTTTACGAGAACATGGCAATGACCTCCTATGGAATCATTCAAACCGTGTGTATTACTTTGGCGCAGAGTTTGCGCAGAAGGAAAACCAGAAACACGAACCCGAATTATTATATGTCAGTGCACTGTTTCATGACTTGGGATTAACTGAAAAATACATGAGTGATGACTTGAGATTTGAAGTGGATGGTGCAAACGCGGCCCGCCAGTTCCTCGAAACTTACGACCTTCCCGAAAATACCGTACAGCTCGTTTGGGATGCTATTGCACTTCATACGACACCAGGTGTTGCAGAACACAAGCAGGCGGAAGTCGCCCTCCTTTTCCACGGTGTCGGACTGGACGTCATGGGAGACAGATTCGAAGAATTCCCTGCCGAGAAACGAAATGAAATATTGGATGCATTTCCGAGAAATGACTTTAAGCAGGAAATCATTCCGGCATTTTATGAGGATTTCAAACATAAACCTGAAACGACTTTCGGGAACATGAAAGAAGATGTCATTAAACACTTCAGACCCGACTATGAAAATAATAACTTCTGCCAGTGCATTCTGCATTCACCATGGTCAGAATGATCCATAGAAAAAAGCGTGTTCTGATTAACTTCAGAACACGCTTTTTGTCATTTATTCACAAGCATAGTCATCTTTGTCCCTGTCCATTTTAGACTGGTATGCCGGATGATCTGATGCCACACCATCAGGATAGACTTCTCTGAGTTCGGTACAGTTCTGGAAGTGCTCAGTACCTTCTGATGACCTGGTTGAAGAATTATTTTCTTCTGAATCAGAATCGGGACTTTCCTGGCTGCTGCCTTCCTGGTAGATTTCCGAATCAAATGGATGTGGCAGCGACCAGATTCCTATCTGTTCCTGTTTGGCAAGTGCCTGAGCTGTCTGAAGACGTTCCAAATGTCTGATGTTTGGAGGTTCCACATAGTTCACCTGAGCCAGTCCTTCTCTGACTAGAATCTCATTGACCATCTGTCCATCCGCGTATACATATGCCAGGTTTCTCTGATAATGATCCTGCCTGGCCCCCACGTCAAACTCGACTTCGATGACATCGGCATTGCTCAGGAGCTCCTTGGTTCTGGCAGATGCTTCCTTTCCAAAAGGCTGCTCCCCTACACGCGGATGACTTGTCTCCGGTGTATCGATCAGCAGGTATCTGAAAGGTTCATCATTACCATTGTAATAGAAGCGCGTTGTATCCCCGTCAGTGAATGAAGCTACAGTGACAGGTATCCTGTCTTCAGAACCGGGCTCATAGGTCTTTTCTTCTTCCGGTTCTTCGGCTGACTCTTCTTCAGTTTTTGATTCACCCTTATTTTTCTTTTCCTCTGCACTTTTTTCTTCTGTGGATTTCTCTTCAGCCGGCTTTTCCTCTTTTTTCTTTTTGAGTTCAGCCTCTTTCTTCTCTGCTTCTTCCTGTTCTGACTCTTTTTGTGCGTCTTCCTTCTGTTTTTGTTCTACAGATTTCTCTTCTTCCAGTTTTTTACGTTCTTCTATTTCCGCTCTTTTGGCATCAAGCGCTGCTCTTTCTGCTTCCGGCTCTTTTTCATCATTAGCAGTTGTTTCTTCAGTGGTTTGCTCTTTTGTCTCTTCCTCGACCGTTGCGGTTGCTTCATTGATTTCTCGTTCAGCATTTTCAGGATCACCTGCGGTTGCCCCGATGGTAAAGATAAGTGCAAGAACAATGATAAATGTAGTAGCGATGCGTTTTTTATACCCTTTGGTCGAATCTTTTTTAACCCTTTTTATAATGTAGACCAAAATGTATGCGAACATCAGCAGGCTTACGTAGACCCATAAAAATGCCAGTCCTGTATTCAATCCCGAATCGGAATCGAATATTGACGCCAGTAATGTCAGCACTGAAGCGGCTGCAAATAGTCCCAATGAAATACGCCACCATTTTTTATAATCAGCACTTGAAAAATAATTAGCCAATCCAATAATAAAAGTGATCAGTACGCCTATCCCTGCTGAAAAAGACAGTAAATATAATAATATTGACATTTTATCCCTCTTAACCAATTTAATTAATATAATTCTACTACACAGTATCTTTTATCAACAGCTGCTGTGCTGAATATATGAAATATGTAAAAGATCTCCTTCATATATAGAAGAAGAGCTGAACTACTTTGTTGGTATTTCTAACGACATCATTTAATGGAACATTCCCATTAACAGTGGTAACCCCCAGCAAATCGAGCTGCTTGCTTTCATAAATATAAATAATGGATAGTACATCATCTACTCCGGTGTCCACATCAAGAATGGTTTTTCATAATCAGACGCTCCACTCCTTATATCAATTCTGTTTCCTATGTTTCATTATAGCCAAATGGTCAGTAATATAAAAAGCTGCACACTCTCTTAAAAGAATGTGCAGCACTTTAATTCGTTATTTTTACTCGAGGCGGTAAGTTGAAATGGTGCCAGGCAGTTTATCCCCCACCTTCAGCATTATTACTTTACCGCTTGAGCTGTTTAAAGTGAATTACTCTTTTCTATTTCCCTTTTCTTCAGTTCTCTTCTTAAAATCTTTCCGCTTATTGTCGTTTTCGGCAGTTCTTTCATCACTTCGATTTCTCTTGGCGCCACATGGGCAGCCAGGTTATTTCTGACGAAAATTCGGATTTCTTCGAGCAGGTCCGGAGATTTTTCGAATCCATCCCTAAGGACGATGAATGCTTTGACGATTTCCCCGCGTACTTCATCCGGCTTCCCGATGACACCCGCTTCCTGAATCGCTTCATGTTCAATCAACTTACTCTCCACTTCGAAGGGGCCAATCCGCTCACCTGCTGAATTGATCATATCATCATCACGGCTCTGGAAGAATACATAGTCTTCCGTATCCTGATATGCCAGATCTCCTGATAAATACCAGCCTTCATATTTAAAGTAGGAGTCGAATTTATCCTTGTTGCCCCATATCTCTTTCATCATTCCCGGCCAAGGCGCTCTGACAGCAAGCTGTCCGGTTGTACCTCTCGGGACGACATTTCCATCTTCATCTAAAATCCCTACTTCTATTCCGGGGAATGGTCTGCCCATCGAACCGGGTTTGATTTTTTCGCCCGGCAGGTTAACGATCAGATGGGCGCCGGTTTCAGTCATCCACCAAGTATCATGAATTCTGACACCCAGTGCGTCCCACGCCCAGTAGATCACTTCAGGATTAAGGGGCTCCCCTACACTCAGTATATGTCTCAATGAAGACAGATCATACTCTTTAAGTACATCCCCCTGTGATAAAAGCATTCTGAATGCAGTCGGTGCACTGTACCAAATTGTCACTTTCAGTTCGGCAATGAGTTTATACCAGTGTTCTGCTTTAAACCGTCCGCCCTGAATGACAATCGTTGCGCGGTTTAGCCAAGGGGCAAACAGTCCGTATACACTGCCTGTCACCCATCCTGGGTGGGAGGTGCACCAATAGACATCATCATCTTTAATATCAAGCACCCATTTACCCGACTGGTACTGGTGGGAGACGACCCTGTGTGCATGGAGCACGCCTTTCGGTTTACCTGTTGATCCGCTCGTATAGTGAATCAGCATGCCATCTTCAGCATCCATCCATTCCACATATTCTTCTCCATTATCTGCAAAAGGCGCTTCTTCGATATCTTCGGCAAAAAGAATGGTTTCCAATGATGGAATATCTTCCGTCGGAACCCGCTTCACCATTTCTTTATCAGTGATGAGCAGTGTACCGTTACAGTCATTGATCCGGTCTCTTACGGCATCTTCCATAAACGCTTCAAAGAGAGGTCCGGCGATTGCCCCAATTTTTATGACGGCAAGAATGGCGATGTAGCATTCCGGGGTCTTCGGAAGAAAGACGAACACTCTGTCCTGTTTCCGCACACCGTTTTCTTTTAATATGCGCGCATAGTGATCTGTTTTATCTTTGACCTCTTTAAATGTATATTCGCCCCTCTCTTCACCGTTCACATAGTGGAGTGCGACTTTATCTCCGTAGCCATCATCCACGTGCCTGTCGATCGTCTCATAGGCAATATTGAGTCTGCCTGTATCTTTAAAACTCAAACCTTCTTTGGCATCCTCCCATTTGAAGTTTTGCCTTACCTCTGAATAATTAGGGAGATTGTATGTGCCTGCTACCGGTTCGATAATTTCCAACTGACTTAAAGTCATCAAAAAAGCCCCTTCCTGGATGATTATTTATAAGAATTCATTTGAATCATCACGCTTAGATTTCACATGCATATGTTGAAATCGTGCCGCGGAGGCGCTGGGCCTCTTTATATGTGCAGCGGTTATGGATGACCTGCAGACCGCCGTCTCTTGCGATATCCGCAGCTTCCGGTGAAATGACGCCTTCCTGGAGCCAGAACACTTTCGGGTTTACTTCCAATGCCTCTTTAGCAATTTCAATTGCCGCTTCCGGACTTCTGAACACCTGCACAACGTCGATCTGATCCGGCACACTTTTTAAATCCGGATATGCCTTTTCACCCAGTATTTCAGTTTCCCTCGGGTTCACCGGGATGATCTTATAGCCGAGCCTCTGCATCTTACGTGCCAGGCGATAGCTCGGTCTTGCCTCTTTACCACTGAGGCCGACAACGGCCAGTGTCTTTTGACGGGTTGTTTCGCGACCGTGTTCATCCAAAGTTTTTTCTGTCGGGGAATTCAGCGCCCATTTGATGACGCCCTCATCATTGATGACAATCTCTTCACTTTCTCCAGTGTCAATTCCTGTTGCTTTGGCCAGTGCCTGATTCAAGTCATTTTGTATATCCCGCACAGATTCGATTCCCACGGATAATCTGACAAGTTCTTCATATACGCCCGTTTCCTCCAGCTGTTCTTTTGTCAGCTGCTGATGTGTTGTGGAAGCCGGGTGAATGATGAGTGATTTGGCATCCCCGACATTCGCAACGTGGGACCAGAGTGCAACATTATCAATCAGTTTCTTCCCTGCGGCTTTACCGCCCTTTATACCGAATGTAATCATTGAACCAAAACCATTGCTGAAAATCCTTTTGGCAATTTCGTGGGACGGATGATTTTCGAGTCCGGGATACGTCACCCACTCCACAGCTGGGTGATTAGATAGGAACTCGGCCAGTTTTTCCGCATTTTCATTATGACGCTCTACACGGATATGCAGTGTCTCCAGTCCCTGGATGAGATGGAATGCATTGGTCGGGCTTAAAGATGCACCAAAATCACGAAGCAGCTGTACCCGGATTTTAGTACTGAATGCCAATGTGCCAAAGTCGACTGCATAGCGGATGCCATTGTAGCTGGAGTCCGGTTCCGTAAATTCAGGGAACTTTTCCGTATTCCAGTTGAAACGCCCCCCATCGATGACAATACCTCCGATGGAAGTACCGTGGCCGCCAATCCATTTCGTCGCCGAATGGACGATAATGTCCGCACCGAGAGTAATCGGTTTGCAATTATGCGGCGTTGCAAAAGTATTATCGACGATCAAAGGCACACCCGCTTCGTGTGCGATATCAGCTACCTTTTCTATATCCAGCACCTGCAATCCAGGGTTGCCGATTGTTTCACCGAATACCGCTTTTGTTTTATCCGTAATGGCTGCCTTAAAGTTTTCGGGATCTGTCGGATCAACAAACTTCACATTGATTCCATACCGTGGAAGCGTCACTGCAAACAGATTATATGTACCGCCGTAAAGATTCGAACCGGCAACAATTTCATCTCCTGCACTTGCCAGGTTAAGAATTGAAAGTGTAATCGCAGACATCCCGGATGAAGTTGCAACAGCCGCTACACCCTCTTCAAGGAGTGCCATGCGTTTTTCGAATACTTCTACCGTAGGATTGCCGATACGGGAGTAGATATTCCCCGGCTCATCGAGCGAGAACAGGCTTTCTGCATGATCTGTATCGTGGAATACGTAAGACGTCGTCTGATAGATCGGCACCGCTCTGGATCCTGTCGTAGGGTCCGGCGCCTGACCGCCGTGTAGTGACAATGTTTCCAAGTCGTAAGTTGAATTCTGGTCGTTTGACATGTTCATTCCTCCAAGTTTATATGTATTTATGAAAAAAGCTCTCTTCTGTGTATAAGAAGAGAGCTTTTTATTCTCCTCTTATCTTCCAGGAATAACCTCCTGCAGGAATTAGCACCTTTTTAAGCAAGTCTGCCTAATGGTTGCCGGGCGTCACAGGGCCAGTCCCTCTGCCTCTCTAGATAAGTTGGTAATATTAATTTCTAATAATGTATACTACAATACTATGATTACTATGATTTGTCAAAATATTTTCCCAATACAAAATATTAAGTTTAATTTAAAAGTACCGCCTCTACTTTTAAAGAAAATGGTGGATTTTATAATCAACTTAGCCACCTTTGATACAAAAAACGCCATGTGAATTTCATGTTATATTGAAGTTAACCACAACTCTCAATAAAGGAATGAAATCACATGACGCAACTTCATGATACCACTGAATCCAATAAAGGAAAACACCTGACGAAAGATGAACGGGCACAAATCGCAATATTGAAGAGAGAGAAATACTCCAATCGTCAAATCGCAGAACGATTGGGCCGTGCGCCTCAGACCATCCATAATGAAATCAACAGAGGCACTGTGCAGCAGATGCGCCGTCAGAAACAGAACGGTAAAACATATGATTATTACCATACCGTATACGATCCCGACTATGCACATGAGGCCTATATGGAAAACCGCAGACACTGTGGCCGGCGCCCGAAATGGAGCCTGTCGGATGCCTTTGTCGATTGGGCAGATGCACAGATGCTGGACCACCACTGGTCGCCGGATGCGGTCATCGGTGCAGCGAGACAACGCGATCTCTTTCCAGTCTCGCTCATTCCATGTACGACGACACTGTATAACTGGATTGACCGTCAGATCATGCGTACCAAAAACATGGACCTGGCTGAGAAGCTGCATCGCAATACAAAATCAAACCGTCGCAAAGCACCGGATTATAAACGGAAACTGGGCCCATCCATCTCCGAACGCCCTGAAGCAGTGAATACCCGGGAGACATTCGGCCACTGGGAAATTGACACGGTCATCGGCGCCAAACATAAGCATGATGCGGTGCTGCTCACACTCGCCGAACGGCAGACACGGTTTGAAGTCATCCTGAAAATCGATGGTAAAGCTGCCCAACCCGTCACACAGGCGGTGGCATCACTGGTCGAGCGCGCCGGTGGGCATATGCCATCACTGTTTCAGACCATCACGTCGGATAATGGTTCGGAGTTCAGCAAGCTGTATGATACGCTGAAAACAGTGACCGATGTGTACTTCGCCCGGCCGTTTGCTTCCTATGAACGCGGTACGAGCGAGAATCAGCATAAACTCATCCGCCGGTTCATCCCAAAAGGGCAGCCGATCTCTGAAATCAGCGACCGGCAGATTCAGCGTATCCAACGCTGGATGAACGATTATCCACGGAAAATCCTGGACTATCAGACGCCGCATGAATGTTTCGTTAAAGCATTCAAGCAGACGCAACCGGCCCAGAGCGCGTAGTGTGAAATCGCCGCCGCCCCCTCGGGGGCGGCGGCACACCCACCATCATAGGACGTTCACAATCTCCGGAATGGGAATATCACAAGGTGGCTAACTTAAACTTGAAATTTACGTTTTAAAGAAAATCATGGGCTCTGATAATATTCATAAAGAGCGCCATGATCATTGTTCCCTTTGCCGTGGTCAATAAGCTCGCCCATGATCTCTTTGGTCTTTGAAGTGATCGGCAATTTACCGTCATCTCCTTCCAGGCTTTCGAAAACATTATTTAAATCTTTCATATGAAGATCCAGTTTGAATCCCGGTTCATATTCCGAATCTATCATTCTGCCAATTTTGGCATCCATGACATTACTGCCGGCCAGCCCCTCTTTTATGGCATCATACATCGTATTAAGATCAAGTCCGAGTGCTTCAGCGACAGCCACACCTTCAGAAAGTGCGATGATATTGTTGGCGACAATCACCTGATTGACGAGCTTCGTTGCATTACCAAGGCCTGCTTCGCCCACATGTGTCACACTTCCCCCCATGATTTCAAGCAAAGGTTTCACCTTTTCCATCGATCCAGCATCACCGCCGGCCATGATGGACAGTGTCCCTTCAATCGCCTTCTCTTCCCCGCCGCTGACCGGTGCATCGATATAATCCGAGTCCACCCTCCTGAGCTGTTCGGCCACCCGCCTGCTCATTTCCGGTGTAATTGAACTCATATCGAGCACGACTGAACCCGGTTTCATTTCTTTATAAAGATTGTTCCCCACCACTACATCGTAGACATCCTGCGAATTCGGAAGCATTAAAATCAAGACATCGGAATTTCCGGCCACTTCATTATAATTGTCCACCACGTTTGCATTCAGCTGTTTTAATTCTTCATTTGTCGACGGCGTACTGCTGGATATATAAACTTCGCTGCCTTCTTTCAGCAGGTTTGCACACATCGGTTTGCCCATGATTCCCAGGCCGATAAATCCAACTTTCATATAGACACGCTCCTAAAAGTTATAGTCCGACTCCATTTCCCATTCATGTATTTCATAGTCTCTCGCGCCATTCACGATATAGGGATCCGTATTTACCAATTTCTCAACTTCTTCCAATGAATCGCCTCTATAAATGACCAGACCGCCGGCACCGTCGACAAACCGCCCGTTCATCAGAATCGTGCCTTCCGTTCTCTTTTTACTAAGGAAATCCAAATGCTCCCCTCTGAAATCTTTACTTTTCTGTGCATCTTTCATAGGCAAGAATACCGCAAAATATTTCATTGTAGCCCTCCGTTTTGATTTATGAATATTTAGATTACTTAAACTCATATTACCAAACATTTCATATTCTTCCCATTTTCACAATCGTCTATGACGGTAAAAACCACACTGCTTTTTAACAGTGTGGTTATGAACTACGCCGTCACTAAAGTAACGGGTTTCCAGGAATATCTAACTTATTCAGGCAACTTAAACGTTGCAGCCGAACAGCGGTTGGATTATTTTACTACGGCCCGTTCCAGGCCTTTCAGATACTAATTGTATTGCAAAATGGCTTGGTTACCGCTTATCTGAAATATACCATCAGAACGCTGTCATCTCAAATGTTTAGTCAAAGTACAGGTCGTCCAAAACGAGATTCATCCTATGGTCAAAATCATAAGTTTTCTCTCTGACGACCTCCTAATAGAATTTAATGCAGCTGCCTATTTCGTATCATTCAACATTTGATTGACAACAGATAATGCTCCATTATATGCTGTTTTTTCATACACCCGGGCAAGCGCTTCGTCATCAATATTCTGCTGCTTTTCCAGCCAGAGCTGATACATGCTTATGAGCCCCGCTATATGGTATTCGATAACGTATTCGAAATTTTCCACTTCTTTAATTTCCAGCTCTTCGGCGTAATTTATAATGATCTGCCTCAGGCGGGCTTTAAGTTCATGGACAAACCCCGGGTCGCCTTTTGGTCCAAGCAACACCGCGATTTTTTCACCATTCTTTTTGAGATAGTCATTTGTCCCTGCAATTGGCTCGATAATTTTACCGTCATTATCTTTTAACTCTACAAAAGGATTGATGATCATATCTTTATCCGGCATCAGTGATGCTTTTAATATTTCCAGGGCTTCATTGACATCAATAAAATATGAATAGAATGTCCCTCTGTTATAGCCCGCTCTATCGGTAATCTCTTTTACAGTAATTTTAGCCAGAGGCTTTTTCTTATAAAGTTCCCAGAATGCATCCAGGAGGTTATTTTTCGTTTCTTCTTTTCGACTCATTTTAGACATATTCCCCTCTTTCCAACACATTCGACTGGATTGTTTATTGATACAAGTTTACAATTTAATTATCATATAATATTGTACAACACGTTGTTGGATTAGTAAAAATAAATTTTTAAACAAGGAGCGAATATATTTTGAAGCTATCGGATTTTTCCATACGGCGTCCTAATTTTACTATCGTAGTAATGATAATCCTGCTGTTGCTCGGCGCTGTATCCCTTACCCGCCTGCCTCTGCAGTTGATGCCGAATATCGAACCGCCAATTGCAGCAGTAGCCACTACATACCAGGGGGCGGGGCCGGAAGAGGTCATGGATGACGTAACAGTCCCTATTGAATCGGAACTGTCATCGCTCAGCGGACTGACAAATATATCATCTCAATCCCAGGAGAGTTCATCCGTAGTTATTTTGGAATTCGGATATGACACTAAAATTGAAGATGTTGAAAATGATATTATGCGCGCCGTTGAATCTGCCGATCTGCCAGACACGGCAGGCGATCCTTCTTTCCTTAAATTTGATATTTCCATGATGCCAAGCATTCAGATGGCAGTAACCTCCAGTGGTGACAATGTTGCTGAATATCAAGACCAGGTCGATGATCTGATCACTGAACTCGAGAATGTTGAAGGAGTCGCTTCCATCACTGAAAATGGTTCGGTCGTTGAAGAAATTCAGGTGAATCTGGATACGGAAGCATTGTCGCAATATAATATGAGTCAAAGTGATGTAGCCGGTATTATTGAAGCCAACAATATTTCCATTCCGAATGCTACAGTCACGGATACTGAAGACCGTACTTCTATTTCAACCCGTACAGTAAGTGAGATAGGCGGTGTTGAAGAGCTCCAGGAACTCGTTCTTGCTGAGCTCCCTGACGATGGCGGCACAGTAACACTTGACGATGTTGCTGAAGTTTCCATCGAAGAACAATCGAGCAATACTTTAACAAGAATGAATCAGGAAGATGCGTTGTCAATTGATGTAATGCTCGCATCAGATGCAAATGCATCAAACGTCAACAAAGAATTCAACGCTGTTTTAGATGAAAAGCTGGGTGAAGAAGAATTCAGTAATCTGACGGTGGAAACTCTGTATGATGAAGGGGAATATATCGACATTGCGATCAACAGTGTCTATACTTCACTGATTTCGGGTGCATTACTCGCAATGGTCGTCCTGTTTGCTTTCCTTAGAAACTTAAAAGCACCGATCATTATCGGAATCGCCATTCCATTTTCAGTCATCACTACATTTGCGCTCTTGTTCTTTACAGACATCAGCATCAATATGATGACACTCGGCGGTCTGGCGCTCGGTATTGGTATGCTGGTCGACAACGCTGTCGTCGTAATCGAAAATATATACCGGCATCTATCCATGGGTAAAAACCCTAAAAAGGCAGCGAGTGAAGGTACCAAAGAAGTTGCTTCCGCAATCATCGCCTCCACTCTGACAACTGCTGCAGTATTCCTGCCGGTTGTGTTTGTCAGCGGCCTTGTAGGTCAACTCTTTACGCCATTCGCAATAACTGTGGTATTCAGCTTGTTTGGTTCTCTGTTTATCGCATTGACAGTTGTTCCAATGCTTGCAAGCAGAATATTAGAAGCACCCCGTGAAAACGTCGAATCAATCAGAAGCGAAAGATCTTACATGAAAGTTCTGAACCGCTTCACTAAATGGGTTTTAGATCACCGAGTGCTAGTGCTCCTACTCACTACAGTTTTAATGATTGCAGGTATCCTCGGCATCTATAGTCAGGGGATTAACCTGATGCCTGAGAGCGATGAGGGCGCCTTGACAGTCGAAGTAGAAAAAGAACAGGGTACAATTTTTGAAGACACTTTTGAAACAGTAGAAAAAATAGAAAACAAACTGGAAGATTATTCCGAAGTAGATACTTATTTAAGTACCATCGGTTCCTCATCGCCTATGATGTCAATGACTGAAGAGACGAACAAAGCCAGTATTACGGCAACATTGACAGATGCAGGCGACCGTAATGTCACTACGAATGAATTTATAAAAGATATTGAAGATGAAATAGAAAAAATTGATGATTCTGCAGAAATCAATATAGTTCCAATGTCACAAACAGGCATGGGTGGAGAACCAAATACTCTTACACTCAATGTTTCAGATGATTATGCCGACAGACTTGCAGAATCAGAAAAGGCAATTATCCAGGCACTTGAAGATGATGAAAAAATCGACGAAGTACAATCCAGCCGTGAGGATATGATCCAGGAGCTTCAAGTACAGGTAGATCGTGCAGCAGCAAGGGAAAACGGATTACAGCCTGCACAAGTCGGTTCTGCCCTGTATGAAGCTTCAAATGGTGTACAGGCTTCAACGGTGGAAAATAATAACGAATTCCTTTCAATCGTCGTTAAATACCCGGATGACATTCTTTCCAGTATGGAAAATTTTGAAGATATCCAAATTGCAAACAGTGAAGGAGAATATGTCGCTTTAAGTGAGGTCGCGGAACTCACAGAAGCAGATATGCTTCCATTGATCACCCGTGACAGCATGGAGGAAACAAGTGAACTGACTGTTACTTATTCTTCCGATATGTCACTTAATGAGGCCGGCACTTATGTAGAAAATATTGTAGAAGATGCCGATTTCAATGATAACACGCACTATTCCATCGGCGGAGACTTGGAAATGCTGACAGATGCGATGCCGCAGATGTTACTCGCCTTAATTCTCGGTGTCCTGTTCATCTACCTTGTAATGGTTGCACAATTTGAATCATTCAAGTATCCATTCATCGTAATAATGGCGGTACCACTTAGTATTATCGGTGTCATGCTGTCACTTATCATTACAGACAGCCCACTCAGCATCGTTTCATTCGTTGGTATAATCATGCTACTGGGTATCGTCGTCAATAACTCCATATTGCTGGTAGATTACACAAACCAGCAAAAGCAAAAGGGCATCCCTACTCTCGAAGCCCTGGAATTGAGTGTGCAGCACCGTTTCCGTCCAATCGTAATCACAGCACTCACTACGGCACTCGGCATGCTGCCGCTTGCTATCGGCTTGGGTGAAGGCGGAGAAATGGTGGCTCCGATGGGTATCGTTGTCATCGGCGGTCTTGCCAGCAGTACAGTCTTTACACTGTTCATCATCCCTATCTTCTACAGCTATGTTGATAAGGACACACGTAAAATGCATAAGAAGTATATGACTCCGGACGGTCAGGTCATTACTCAAAAAGAAATAGATGCAAGAAAACGCGAAGAAGAACGTGAACAGAAAGAAGAAGCAAAAAATGAATATGACTATGATACTCATAACAGCCATGTAAATGAACGGGAAGAAGCCCCTAAAGTTCAGGAAGAGCATCATGAGAAATCACAAGAGGATTATATCAGCGAAATGCAAAGATTGATTGATAAAATGCAGAATGATAAATCCGATAAATAGTGTCGAATACAGAAAAGATTGAGACATAAGTCAGGAATCTTCGATTTCTATAAATTAAAGTTCCATTCTCCACTGAATTTTTCTAAGATAATAAAAAAACACTTCCCAATATGGGAAGTGTTTTTTTGCGCGGAATGTTATTCTTCCAGCCTCTTTGGCCCCAGCATACACAAACCTGATTCAAAAATGAAAGTGAAGAAACCCTGTTTTTGTTCGGGTCCGGAATCCCTGAGCCTTCGGCCGGGCTTTCTTTCACTTCTCACTATAACTTAGAAAAGAAATAGAGGGTAAGGTCATCCGTGGATGACCTTACCCTCTAATCTTAGTATGTTTTTTGCGAAAGTTTATACATCATTTATAGGGTTAAGATGATAGTTCTTTTTCCAGATGTTTTACAGTCGGTGTCAGATTCAGAAGAAAATAAGTCTCTCTGAGCCTTCTGGAAGGATGACTGTTTTTCAAATAACCCGCACCGCCATGATGCAGCATGTTTCCATGGGCGGCTTTGATTGTCATTTCATCCACTTCCAGCCTCAGCTGCATGAGTTTCCTGACATCTTTCACCAGATTATCTGACTGTATCAATTCACTGAGCCGATTACTCAGGTCATTATACTTTTCTTCAAGTTCATCTGGTTGAACAGAAAGGTATTCATTTGCATTTCCCATCTTTTTTGGTGCCTTGACCATCGCTTTAATGACAGCAGATGTTACACCAAGTCCAAGCGGTGCCTGGTAAAGAAGAAACGTCGGACGGATCTGATCAACGAATGATTCTGCTTCAGTTGAGATAATCCATTCTTCCGGGACGAATACCTCACTGAATTTGCATGAATATGTCGCACTTCCGTTTACACCAATATAGTCTGCTTTTTCTTTCAGCCTCAGCCCTTTTGCGTTACAAGGCACAAATACCATGACCTCTTCACCCTCATTGAGAGAAGCAATGACACCAAACCAATGATTTTCCTTTAAATTGGAGACGGCTGCCAAATGCCCTGAAATCGTGTATCCGCCTTCTGATTTTTCTGCTTTAAGATGAAGTTTGTCCAATCCCGAGTAATACTTCATCGGGTTTGACAGACCCGTTCCTCCGAGGCATTCCCCGCTTTCAAGACACGGAAGCAGTTCACTCTTCAAATACCCGTTATTACAGTTTCTGATGTACGTCAGGGCAGCGAGATGACACCAGAGATTGAATCCTGTCGTCATACAAAGTTCTGAAGTTTTTTCAACAAGCATTGCTTCTCTCTCGAGCACTTCCTGTTCAGAGTATCCTTTTGAATTAAAAAATCCTTTATATCCAAGTTGAAGCAAGTAATCTTCAGCATAAAAAGCTTCAGTATCCACTTTTTTCACTACCGGTTTCAAGTGTTTTTTAATGATTGAATCCAAAAGTTCATTAGTATCAGTTTCCTCCAGTGTCATCATAACAGGCTCCCCCCTACTTTACATTTCCATCACATCTTTACTTTATGATTAGTCATCATTGATTTCTGTAATAGAATCAATCGGTGTTTTAACCGCTTCACGCGCTCTCACTACTGACTCTTCGTCCGGAGCATCATAGAAGCAAAGACATTTTGACATATCTTCACACACATAAGTTCTAGAGAATGAAACTTCAGGAACTTCCTGATAATGAACTGAATTTTTCTTTTTGCGGCTTAAATAATCATCCATCGTAAGTTCCGCCGGTATATTCCATTCAACAAGGTAATTCACTTGCTCAGCCTGTTTTTTGACTGCCTCCAAATCCTTGCCCACGAGCCTGACTTCTTTTACTAGCTGGATATTGATATTTTGATCTTTCAGACTTTCTCCCACTACTTCTTCATCTTCGCCTTCCACAATAAAGAATACTCTGGAGAAATCTTTGGAAACCTGAACTTCGATCAAGTTTATATTCTTTTCTTTCAAATCCGACTGTACACCGGAAACCTGTGTTTCAAAATCACTTTTATTTTCAATCGCACTTTTAAATTCTGATTCGACTAGAAATAATGACATTATCAAACATCTCCTTATAAGAAATTTCAGTATATTAATTCATACTTTTAGACTATGTTATCTGCCTTATGATTAGTTTATTATACTAACTTCAAAAAATCAACTCATTAAATAAAATAAACATAGCAAACATGTATGTTATTATTTAAATAACAAAAAATGGGAGGGACCGACCGTGAAGAAAACGTATAATCTGCCCTGCAATATTGCGCAGACTCTGAATATCATCGGTGATCGCTGGACGCTTTTGATCGCCCATGAAATATTAGTCGGAAATACGACATTCAGCAGCATTAAAAATGCTCTCGAAGGCATATCATCCAACCTGCTTTCCGAAAGGCTCAAGTACCTGGAAGAAAGCGGCCTGATCGAATCCAATCTATATTCCGCACACCCGCCCCGCTACGAATATACTTTGACTGATAGCGGAAAAGATCTTGAGCACGTATTCAATTCCATGATTTTATGGGGAGAGCAGCATCTGGAAAAATGTTATAAAAAACTTGTTCATGAAAAATGCGGTCATGAAGTGGAAATCAACTACTACTGTTCACACTGCGATGAAAATGTAGAAGATCTGAGAGTGCTTAAAATAAATGATTGATACCGGCTTACAGCCGGTATTTTTTATAACATTCCCCACTGCTTTTCTATCCATTTTTCAAGCAGGCCGATCATCCGATCAAGCAGCAGCCCACTGATTCCGATAAGTATGATGCCGGCCAGTACCAGATCAAGTCTTAATAAGTTCCTCGCATCGACAATCAGATACCCTAGCCCGGATTGTGCACCGACCATCTCACCTGAGACAAGGAATATCCATGCTGTTCCTACGCCAATATGAAGGCCGCTGGCTATTGCCGGAAAAGCTGCCGGGAAAATTATTTTCCACATCAGTGACGGCTGCCTGATTTCCAGGTTCCTGGCAAGTTTCAAGTAAGTCTCATCCACCTTTTTAACACCAGACACCGTCGTCAGAAGAATCGGGAAAAATGCAGCGATAAATATGATCACTATTGCCGGTGCACTCCCAATCCCGAACCACAGAACGATAAATGGTGACCAGGCGATGGGCGCAACAGGTCTCAGAACCTGGACAATGGGATCGACGACGTTCCATAAATATGTCATTCTTCCCAGAATCAGACCAAGGATTATGGCAAGGAGTGCTGCTGACAAATAGCCTGACAGAAACCGGAACATACTGATACCTATATGTTCAAATATCGTGCCATCCGCAAATAAGGAAACAATCGCCTGTGCGACATCCAACGGCGGCGGAAATAGTGCCTCTTCTATATCCGTGACCCATATCCCTATTTGCCAAAAGCCAACTGCCAGAAAGATAGCTGTTATAATATTTACAGTTTTATTCAGCGATTTCATATTTTAATCCCATCCCAACAATGTATTATCAACAAATTCATCATACTCAGGCGGATCTTCAGACAGTCCCATCTCCTGCATGTATACTCTCAGATTATTGTATGATTCTTCATTAATTTTTAAATCTTTGTACGAAATCCATTCCATGGATAAATCCATCACTTCTTCATCCACATTCATATATTCTGAGGAGACATTTCGAACTCTCTTATCTTTGCTGTCAGATTTTTCGGCAGCTATGATATAACTTTCCATAAAATCCTCTGCAAGTTCCCGATTTTCATTTATAAAATCTCCATGCAAAACAAGGGAGCAATCCAAAGAATTTTCCCAAAGGTCATCGGATTGATACAGCACTTTTCCGGTGCCCATGGTTACCGATTGTGCACCGAAAGGTTCTGCAACGACGTATCCTTCTATCCTGCCCTCAGCAAGTGCTGCAGGCATTTCAGCAGGAGACATCTCCACAGTATTTACATCGTCATAACTTAAACCATGCTCTTTTAACATAAGATATAAAAGTACATTATGTGTAGAAATTTTATGGGGAATTGCGAAAGTCTCTCCCTTTAAATCACTAACTCCTCCCAGATCCTCAGAACCGATCAGTACATTCCCCTCCCGGTGTCCGAGCGCAATGCCGCGCAGATCGATACCCAGCTCGTTTGCTTTCATTGCCACGGTAATCAAAGTCGATGCACCGTCTATTCTTCCTGTATTCAAAGCATCCATCAAATCGGGCCATGAAGAAAACCTGACAAGTTGAACTTCAAAATCTTTATCGCCGCTTTCAAACATTTCATTCTGCATGAACAAAGGCACTGCATGAGTGATTGGCATATAGCCAATCTGAATGACAGGTTTGCCTTCCTTCTGGGTCTCCTCATTCTGACAGGCGGCCATTACCATAATAAAAGCCACGATTGATATAAGTAATATTACTCTTTTCATTCAGCACCATCCTTGTCCATCATTCCTAGATGTTAAATTCAATTGGGGGCAGAGAAGAATTCAATTGGAATTCCTTTAAAATCATACGGCGGTAGTCCTGAAATTCACCGCCACTCCTGTCCCGGGGTTTATAAGTATCGATATTAATCTCCCGTTGAACACTCCCTGGGTTTTTTCCCATCACTACAATTTTGTCAGAAAGATAAATCGCCTCGTCAATATCATGGGTAACTAAAACAATAGTGGTATGGGATTTATTCTGTATTTTCAACAATTCATCCTGCAGGTAATACCGGTTAAAAGTATCCAGTGCTCCGAAGGGTTCATCCATCAGTAAAAGTTCTGGTTCAATCGCAAGCGCTCTTGCGATCGCCACCCTTTGCTGCATACCGCCGGACAACTGACGCGGAAAATGTTCCGCTTTGTCATCCAGACCGACCATTTTTATATAATAAAAGGCATGTTCCTTCATTTCCTCTTGAGACATTCCCGAATTTTCCAAACCAAGTTCCACATTCCTTTGAACAGAACGCCAGGGAAGCAGTCCGTAATTCTGGAACAGCATTACACTTTTACGGCTGGGTTTTGTCACTTCCTTCCCGTTAAAAAGAATAGAGCCTTCATCCTTCTCTTCAAACCCGCCGATTAAGTTAAGCAGCGTACTCTTACCGCAGCCGCTTTGGCCCAATATCGAAACTATTTCACCTTTATGGACGTCAAAAGTAATATTATTAAGCACAAGTTCCGACTTTCCATTATTCTCAAAACTTTTATACAAGCGGTCAATATGTATTGAAATCGAGTTATTCACAGATTACCCCTCTTTTCATTTATTCCTATTTATACACTATGAATTATCTTTGTTAGTCACTTTATAATACTTTGTTCAAAAAAACAACTGATATCTGGAAATTCACCAGTAACTATATTCACCTCTCTCGCTGCCGCCATATTATAAAAACCCCCTGGAATACTTTCCAGGCGGCGGTGTGAGGGAAGATATATTGTTTAGAAATATTGCGGAATCTGTTCAGTCGATTAATATCAGACGGTTATGTCTGTTCCTGTATGATATTATAGCCCCCCTTTCTAATACAAAAAACGACGGACCCGATCGAGTCCGCCGCTTACATATTATCAATGCAATTTTTACTTCTTATATCCAAAATCAGGGATACTGTTCCAGCGTTCACTCAAGTAACGTGCTGCCATCTTCGGTTCCCTTTCTCTTGTGAACACACCTTTTTTATTCCCCTGAACACGCTGGATTCCGAATTTTGTCTGGAAATCTGCAAAGTTCCATAACTGTTCTCCTACGAAATTATCGATTTCATCGAATACTTTACTGTTCATCTTGTAGTAATCTTCCTGGTATTCTTCACTGAACGGTTCGCCGTATGCACTATGGAACCCGGCGACAGTGTCTGCTCCGTACTCCGTGTACATAATTGGTTTATCCGGATATTTTTCCTGCCATTCCTGTAATTCTTTCCGTGTTTTCTCTTCTGCAGTTTTTAAATCTCCAGTCTGTACATACCAGCCGTAATATCTGTTCAAGGCAATGACATCGACTAGATCCGTACATTTATCTGCCTGCGGTGTCGCCATCATTATATATACGTTCGTAAGCGGACGGTTTTGCGGATCCAGCTCACGGGCCAGATTAAACAGCGGTTCAAAATACTCATGCGCGCCATCAGCGTAAGTGGCCGCTTCGTTTGCGATTGACCACATCACGACACATGCATGGTTCTTATCCCGGTCGATCAGCTCCCGCACCACCTGTTCATGGGCTTCTGCAGTTTTCATATCTTCCCATGTACTATCTTCGATTTCTCCGTCACTTTCCAATATGGAAACATCAAAGCTGAATGCACCGAACAATCCTACTGCCGGTGTTTCATCAATTACGACAATGCCTTCACGGTCACACAGGCGCATCATTTCATCCGAATATGGATAATGGGATGTACGGAATGAGTTCGCACCCATCTTTTTCATCAGATTAATATCCAGCACGTTGTATGCTTCGTTCAATCCACGCCCGTTTACATACGTATCTTCGTGTTTGCCGAAGCCTTTGAAATAAAATGGCTCACCGTTGATCAGGAACTTGCCCGCTTTCACTTCCACTTTACGGACGCCGAAGTGCTCTTCATAGACATCCACTGTTTCACCATTTTTAATGGCTTCAACTTTTGCTTCATAAAGGTAGGCACCAAGCGGCTGCCATAGATTAACATCCTCGATTGGCACACTGACTGCGGTACCGGATGCATTGGCTGCTTCATTGCCTGCTTCATCGAAAATCGTTACACGGACTTCATCAAAACCCCCTGCTGTTTTGACATCAATCTTTACATCTGCATGATTGGCATTCAAATCGATTTCAGGTGCAATGGTGATATCTTCAATGTATTCCTTAGGTGTTGTATAAAGGTGGACCGGACGATGCAGACCGGCATAGTTGAAGAAATCAAAATTCTCATCCACTTTACGCACAAGGTTGCCCGCTTCGTCTCTATATTCGCTATAGTTGCCGACCGGTAATGTCGTGTGATCCAGCAGGTTGGACAGACGCACTGTCAGCCTGTTCGTACCGTTTTCCAGAAAATCATTAATTTCAACTTCAAACGGTGTAAACCCGCCTTTATGATAGGTTGCTTCTTTACCGTTAATATACACCCATGCCTCATGAGTGGCTGAACCAAAACGTAAAACCAGTCTTTCATCAAGCAAAGATTTCGCAACTTTGAATTCTTTCTCATACCAGGTGAATCCGCTGTGTTCCCGTATTTCCTTCGTCACCGTCTGATCATTAAATGATGCAGGCACGGCCATCACTTCTTTTGTTGGTAAGGGTTCTGCAGGATCAATCGGGTCCACTTCTTTATCAATCATGAAATTCCAGACGCCATTCAAATTCAGCACGACACGGCTCTCAGTATCAATTGGATATAGCATTTATATTATCCTCCATTCAAATTTTAAGTAAATAAACTTCCACTAATTTCATTATAGAGGAAGCACTATTTTATTTATCGTAATATTTTAACTATAATAGTAATTATATTGCTTTATTAACTGAGATTTGAAAGGCAGGATGTTATGACAGATAAGATATATGCTGATTTTATAAAGACCGGTCAGATTGTACACTTCACTACGAAGATGGATGTCATTTTGACCGAACCGTCAGGAAATATTATATTTCACTCCACCGACCACTCCCTTCCGGTAGTGCTGGGAGAGCCGGAAAATGACTATGTATATATAAATGAAACAATTGGTCAACTGCCAACAAATAATTATTTCCACCATATGAATACTTATGGACTTGAATACATCGCCGTCGGCATCCATACAGAAAATGCCTTTAAGGGCAGTTTGATAATCGGTCCTTTTATATCCAGTCTTTCCATCAACACTCTGATACAGGATATTATTGTGAAAAACGCCCTCCCGATCGGCGAACGGAAACAATTGGAACAGTTCTATCAGTCCCTGCCTATTCTGAATGAAATCGATACGCATTATTACGGCGAATTACTTATTAACATGTGTTCCGGTACATATACACCGGCAGAAGAGGCTGCTGGTGGTTCAAAACATCCCGTCATAAACTATGACCAAATAGAATTAACGATAGAAGAAGATAAACAGATTATTGAAAACAGATACCATCATCAGAATGAAATGATGGATGCCATAAGAAAAGGGGACCAGGAAGCGGTGAATGATTCTCTCCATACTATGCTGGATTTATTTGTAGGCTTCTCCGACCGTGTGCCGGGCAGCCCGATGCGTTCGTCTAAAAATATGGCACTCATTTCAAACACCTCTTTTAGAATTGCAGCTGAGAAAAGTGGCGTGCACCCTGTCTATCTTCATATCATTTCGGAGAGATATGCCGTTTTAATCGAAAAGACAGCTACACTGCCAAATCTTAAAAAACTGATCATTTCCATGGCAAATGAATACTGTGAACTCGTACGTTCCTTCGCTACGGGGCATTACAGTCAAAATGTAAAGAAAGCCATGGATTATATTATGCTGAATCTGGGGCAGCCCATCCGACTGTCTCAAATATCAAAACAAATACACGTTAATCCTTCACACCTTTCCCGAAAATTCAAAGAGGAGTCAGGAATCACCATCACTGAGTTCATAACCCAAAAAAGGATCGAGGAAGCAGAGTTGTATCTGCAGAAAGGCAACACTTCCATAACCGATATTGCATTTATACTCGGCTTCAACGATTTGAATTATTTCAGTAAAGTATTTAAGAAATATACCGGATATACACCATCACAATATGCTAAAAATAATGATATAAACACGTAAAAGCCCCCTCTGAATTACTTCAGAGGGGGCTTCATTATAAACTATCTGAACACCAGTCCGCCATCTGTAACAATTGCCTGGCCTGTTATATAATCCGAGTCGTCAGAGGAAAGGAATGATACAAGATTCGCTACGTCTTCAGGCTCCTGGGGTCTTCCAAGTAGAATATTTCCTGAAAACTCCTTGAATGCGTCACCCGGTTCCATATGATCATAGTATTTAACCATCTCTTCATCGATTCTGTCCCACATGGCCGTGCCTGCCACACCCGGACAATAGGCATTCACCCTGATGTCATATGCAGCCAATTCCTTGGCTGCAGAATGTGTAAATGATTTGACCGCATGTTTTGTAGCAGAATACGTCGAAAGCATTTCATATGATTCATGGCCTGCAATGCTGCATGCATTAATGATTTTGCCCTTGCCCTTTTGCTTTTTAAATTGCTCAGCAGCTGCCTGTGTCCCGAACACCACACCGTTCACGTTGATTGAAAAAGCCTTATTCAGCTGTTCTTCGTCCACATCCAAAAATGGAGTGACAACATCTATTCCGGCATTATTTACGAAAACATCCAATCGTCCGTATTGCTCGACTGCACGCTGGACGAGTAAGAACTGATGTTCTTTTTTAGACACATCACCCTGGACACCGATGACTTCGTGCCCATTCGCTTTAATTTCTTCAACTGTAGAGCCCACCGCTTCTGCATTGATATCGTTGATGACCACTTTAAAACCGTCTTTTGCCAGACGTTCGGCAATCCCTTTGCCAAGACCCCCACCTGAACCAGTAACAACAGCAACTTTAGACATATGAATCCCCCTCATTTTTTAACTTCTTAGTTCAATTATAATCATTAAGAAAGATTTCTACAATTAATATATCTGAAAATTCATTTAATATCGATTTGACATTCTGCTAATATCAGTGTAAATTAGATTCTAGTGATGAAAAAATAATGACTCCGTAGCTCAGCGGGAGAGCGCTTGCTTGACATGCAAGAGGTCGGTGGTTCGAAACCACTCGGAGTCACTAGACATAGGCTGGAACAAAAAGCCTCGGGATAATGAGAAAAGTGGCGACCAAACTCGATTCAGAGATGGCCGCCACTTTTTCTGTTTTATAATTGGAACACATATTACTTCTAGATTGAAAGTTAAAATTTCTATAAAATAATAATTGAAATGCTTAGCAATCCTTAATCATATTTATCTCTCTCCCAGCCGCAGCACCTGCGACGTCAACGCGAGTACAGGCAGCTCGATCAGCGGACCGATGACCAGGGCGAGCGCAATAAGCGGTTCGCCGGAGAATGCAGTAACGGCGATGGCCAGTGCGATTGGTGAATTCCTTGCCATCGTTGTCATGATAAGGCTCACCGAATCGGAGTGATTGAACTTCATCATACGGCCTGCCAGACTGCTTATTAAAAATGTTATCAGAAAGAACAGCAGAACTGGGAGGAGCAGCAGCAGGACGACCCCGGGATTGTCAATTAACGCCTCCCTTTCGGATGCGAACATGGCCATTACAGCCAGGCCCAGGAAGATTATGTTGAATCTTCCGAAGAAAGAAAAAACCTTCTTTTCGAGGGCGGCACGTCTCTTGTCTGCCAATAATAATTTGGTGATTGATGCGAGTATCATCGGTACTACCAGAACAATCAGAATGCTCCCCAGTATGTCCATAGGCACCACTGATTCATATGTACCAAAGAACAGATAAAGATAAACAGGCAAAAGGATAACCTGCAGCACCAGATTGACCGGCAGCAACGATGTGGACAGCGCAGTATTCCCTTTCGCCATCTCTGTGAAAAGCAGATACCAGTCAGTACAAGGAGTCACCATCAGCATGACGAAGCCGATCCACAACACCGGATGGTCAGCAAGGAACAGCATACCGATGCCATAGGCAACTAGAGGCGTCCATACAAAATTTATAAAAAGCGATGTCCAAAGAAAGCGGGTCTTCCGGAATGATAATACAATGCTGTCAAAAGGCATCATGACAAACAGCCCATACAGCATTATCATCAGAAAAGGGACGATAAAGAAACCCGCATACACCTGTATGACAGGGAACCCTCCGATCATCAGTCCGATGATCACTGCTGCCATAATGACGAGTGATTGATATTTTTCAAATGCATTCATAATTAACCCGACACCCTCCCTTTGCTGCAGAGGATAACATCATCGCCAAAACTTATCATACTCTTTTTTGTCTTCAATATTAAAGTCGATCAATTTCTCCAATAATTCATAATTGACCGGCTCATCCCACTTCATACGGATGATATTGTCTGTATAACTGTGGCCGGCTTTTTCGATATCCGCTTCAAAGTGTTTGATGGCTGCTGTTTCCGGCGCAACAGCCACATGCTTCTTCGATACATTAAAACTGATGATGAAGGTCCCATGATCTGTGAACATCGGCTGGTTCCATTTCACCACCCGGCCAAGTTCCGGATATTTATCGGAAATCCAGTTTAATACTTCTTCGATTTTCAAACGCAGATCCTGATTATCCAATCCACCCAGATAGGATTCAAATTCTTCCATGTTCTTCCTCCTTTTATTATTAGTCAGGAAAGTAATTCCTCAATATGCCAGTGCTCCCTTTTATATAACTTGAACATGAAAAACATCAGAATCATTATGCCAAAGACTACATCGTCTTCTTTAACATCATCTTCAACGGTGATGGATACCTTTTCCGGCGAATGTTCAACCACTGTAGAAGACAGCTGCCCATCGATAAGTACGATCATGTTCCCTTCTTCATCCTCTTTTATATATAATTGGCGGCTGTCCACCCTGCCCTTTACTCTGAAACGCAGCAGGTTCTTTCCCGCTTTCTCTTTTAGGTATATCGTTCTTCCTTCAGAAGCGATGATATAATTGGCGATGTTCAAGTCCCGGAATTTACGCCGCTTGAGCCCCAGTGTCACTTTATGCCCATCTATTTTTGTAAAAGAGTAAGTATACCTTTCCTCACATTTTTTAAGCACATCTTTCTCGATGTAGCCGATCGCCTCATCGCTTTCATTTATTATTTTAACAGACCTGTAGTTGTTCGGTTCAATCGTCGCCTGGAACTGATATTCTTTCATAGCTGCCTCCTCAAGCCAAATACTGCTTAATTGTATTACGTTTCCTCAATTATAAACATAATACCCATCCCTTCAAAGCCCAAGCACTGATGAATACCCTAAAAATAATAAGCTTACAGGGAAGTGAGCGATATTTATTTCAAACGACTGCTTAAAGAAGGGATTATTTGTTTGAGAATTTATATGTAAAATTGGACGCCCGATCGGAATTTCCCGGTCAGGCGCCTTTTTATGCCGGTTTCCAAAAACCGGCGCTTATTTGATGAACTTGTCCTCTATTTTATTACAAACCCAGGTCTTCGCTTTAAACCGGTGCATTAAACGAACTCTTCATACTCGTTCGGATGCTGATTTTCCACTCTGCCGGGTTCTCCCTTATCCAACTTGTCGATTGCGTTTAGATCTTCTTCTGTTAATTCAAAATCGAACACGTCCAAATTCTGCTTCTGATGAACAGGTGAGGCAGACCTTGGAATGACCAGGACATTATTCTGTACGTTCCAGCGGACGATGACCTGGGCAGGCACTTTGCCATACTTTTCTGCTATTTCCCTAATTGTTTCATTTTCCAGTACATCATTGATCTCCCGGCCGAACGGACTCCATGCTTCCGACAAAATACCGAATTTCTCATTCGCTTTGACGAGTTCTTTATTGTTGAAATACGGATGCCGTTCTATCTGATTGGTCGCTGGTGTGACGCCTGTCTGTTCAATAATGTGCTCGAGGTGTTCCGCCAGGAAGTTTGAAACACCGATTGTTTTTATCAGACCGAATTTCTGTGCATCCACTAAAGCCTGCCACGCCTCGGCATATTTCCCCTGTTTTGGCAGCGGCCAGTGAATCAGATACTTATCAAAGTAATCCAGGCCTAAGCGGTATAGGGATTCCTGAATCATCTGGATCGCCTGATCATAGTCATGTGCTGCACCGGGAAGTTTGGAACTGATGACCAATTCTTCCCGCGGAACTGTGGTACGGCGGACGGCTTCCCCCACCGCACCCTCATTATTATAATTCGTCGAGGTGTCGATCAATCTATAGCCATTCTCTTCCATCGCTGTTATAAGACTGTTTACGCCTTTGGCCCCTTTAAGGTCGATGGTGCCCAGCCCGATTGCCGGTAAACTGCTTCCATCATTCAAAGGGTACTTTTGATTTTGGGTCACCTTACTCATCCTTTCAGAATGCTGATAAATTTTTAATAACGTCTTGCCATTTATAATGATTCCTCCAGCCTTCCCCAGATAAACATCGTCACTTTTTCTATGTCCGACCTCTTGTCTTAACTATCGTCGAATTAAGCAGATATGGTTCTTCATATTTCAGTGCCAGATCAGATATGAAAGTATTGATGTCATCGGAATCAAGGGTCATCAGCAGCTCCTGGTACTGCTTCTTCTCTTCTTCATCAGCTTTGTTTTTGAAATACCCCCATACGTGCTGAAAGTAGTTTCGGATATGCTTCTCATCATATTTCTGATTATAGGCGGCATCCAGCAGCTCTTTGAACCGTGCAACGGACATCTCCGTTCCCTCTTTGAGCAGTTCACGGATTTCGTTATAGATCTCCTGGCTTTTGGAGAGGACGAAATACTTTTCCTCCGCCCATACCTGTTCAAGCATACCGACATCTTTCCCGGTCAGCCGCTTCTCCTGCATGCGTCCGAGAAATGAACGTTTATACATGTAGTGGCGGAGCAGCGGCATCTCTCCATTCGGGTAATACCCGAGTGGGGCGTTCATCGCATCCAAATATTTTATTTCCTTGTCGGTCGGCTGCGGATCGACCATGATATACCCGAGAAATATTTCAGTTTCAGGCTGATAATCTGTAAGATGACTATCCTTTTCTGCATACAGGCTGATGCGCCCGGTTTCCGTATTGTAATCCATCCGCATTTTAAAGTGCTCGTCCCCATAACTCTGGGCGGTATAGTAGCTGTGCTTCATATCAGTCCGTACAGGCATCCATCTGACAATTCTGCCGAGATGTCTGTATAGCCCGCCTGTACTGAGTATATCGGCAAAACGCCGTGCATTTTTATGCTTTAGGAACAAATGGATTTTGTAGAATAGTTTTATAGATTCAGCGGGCGAGTCAAAGGGGAAATACGGGAAATTGACACCGATGATGTCAATCGGCTTGAGCGGATGGTCGAACCTGACTGAACATCCTTTGAAGTTGACAAGCCGATTCGGCACCCGCTCGGATGTGGAGATATTCGACAGGCGTATCAATGCCTGCTCCGTTTCTCCGAAGATTGCCTTTCCGGCTTCATTCAATTCCACTTTGGCATTATGATGGGTCCCCGTTCCATGGGCTCTCCGTGCCCCCGGATCTTGTACATTAAATCTTTCGACGAGATCGATGATGATATCCCCTGCAGTCTTCATGTATACCTCTCCTTTTCATTTGCCTTATGTTACCTATCCCCGGTGTGTGCGGTACATAATCTACATTTTGTTGGAAAAACTGCTTTAAATCGTGATTATCATTCCTGGTTCGGCCAGCCGTATTTCCCCTGTCGGGTGCTGTCTGGTGCTATCGGATATTACTTCCAGCGCTCCATGGTGCGGCAGATTCGCAAGCAATGTAAGAACTGCATCACACTTCACTGCCAGCTGGCCGGCGGATTTATCCGCAGGTCTTCCATTCATACTGCATTCGGCAATCAGCAGGTCGACTCCGAATGCGAACCGGACCAGGCTGCCATAGTAACTTGTATCAGATGTATGAACAAACGTTGCTCCTGTCTCATCAGTCACCCTGAGTGCATTTGCCTGAACTGTATTTGTACTGCGGTGGAAGTCGATGGTGAACGGACCGAGTTCTAACCGGCTGCCGCCCGTAACAAGATGAAAATTGCTGTACTTTGCCCTGCGTATCTCTTGTACCATCTCTCCACCGAGTGGACCGTAGAAATTCAGGTTCAGGCCCCTCTGCTTCAACTGTCTGGCAATTTTTCTTGCCTGCATGAACGCTGACACATCTTCCTTATGCTCATCAGGATATTGCGGGAGTATAATATGATGTATGTCATGGAGGCTGACGTATTTCTGTACATGTGCAGCCACTCCCGTTCCTGCATGCAGAAGCAGGATAAATCCGTCCTGCTCCACCAGGTAGCCTGAGGCCGGTTCAGTACTTTCCGGAAAACCCTTCTCCAACCCTACAACAGTTATTTTCATGACGTCGTCCCCCCTCATGCTTTATAATTACTTTTACCCTCTCACACATCAAACAAGCAAAATAAGTGAGGGGAACACATCATAAAAAGAGAGCGGAACAGGCCTGAAATCAGGCCTGTTCCGCTCTCCAAAGCTATCCATCAATTCTTCTAAGCAGTGAAACGACTTCCACGTGCACCGTATGCGGGAAGAGATCCACCGGCTGCACTTGTTCCAGCTCATATCCGAAATCTCTTAACCAGGTGATATCATCGGCAAAAGTTTCAGGGTTGCATGAAACATAGACCACCCTGTCTGTCTGGAGTCTGCCGATTCTTCTCATCACTTTCCCTCCGGCACCTGAGCGCGGCGGATCCAGCATTAGAAGATCCGGTATACCCCAGCTTTTAAGCACTTCATCCATCCCCCGTCTTGCATCTTTGGCGAGGAAGTAGGTATTGTCTATGCCGTTATCACTGGCATTTCTTTTGGCCGATTCGATGGAAGATTCCACAATTTCAATGCCGGCAAGTTCTTTTACCCTCGTTGCGAATGGGAGTGAGAATGTCCCCACACCGCAGAATAAATCGATCATGCGTTCCTCTTCTTTGGCATCCGCCATCTCTATGGCCAGGTCTACAAGCTTTTCCGCCTGTGTCGGATTCGTCTGGAAGAAAGTATCGAACCACACCCTGTACTTATATCCGTACATTTCATCATTGATATAGTCCCTGCCATACAGAGTATGGGTCTTCTCGGATTGGGCCATGTCCGCCCAGTCCGTGTTTTCCATCCACATCAGGCTTTTGACATTTTTAAACTTTTTAGTAATTCTCTCGATCAGATCTTCTACTGCATTCTGCAGTGTACCATCCGGTGAATCGGTCGCAAATACCGCCAGCATGAGCTCATCCGTCTTCTGTGACTGTCTGACCATCAGGTTACGGAGCAGCCCTGTATGCTCGTCTTTATCATAGCCGCTTAAGTTGAACTCTTTTCTCCATTCCGAGACTTCAAGCATCGCTTCCACCATTTCCCGGCCTGCAATCAGACAGGTATCGAGATCGATGACCTTGCGGAAATTCCCCAGTTCATGCATTCCGAGTGAGCCGTCCCGGCCGAATGTGAACTCCATCTTGTTGCGGTATTCCCATGGGACTTCCGCACCGATCGTGTCCTTGACAACATCCGTATCGAACCCATGCTGCTCAAGAAATCTCTTTACGTGATTTGTTTTATATTCAAGCTGATCCTGATACGCCCAATGCTGCCACACGCATCCGCCGCATTTTTCAAAATGCGGGCAGGGCGGCGTTATCCTTTCGGAACTTGCCTTTATAATTTCATCCGGCAGAACGCGGGCCAGTTTCCGGTTCGGATTTGAAACCGTCACTTTCGCCTCTTCGCCGATCAATGTCTGAGGAACGTTCAATTTCAATTTTCGTGGATTGCTTCCACCTGCATCGCGCCATACTGCACCCATACCGGATCCTTTTTTATCCAGTTTCTCTATACGTACCGTATGCGTTTCATAATCTTGATTGGACACTCTAGCAACTCCTTAAAATATCTATTACTCAATGAATGCATCAGATGCTCTATTCATTTTATAGAGTGCAATTCGCATTGGCAATAGATTTATACGCACTTTTCCTTAATCACATACGTATTCACAGCAATGTCGTAGACCGATTGCTTTTTCTTCGTATAAATTGCCGTCAATATATATGCAAAAATCAGCACATAAGTAAGTATACCAGTAATCCAGTCCACAGGAGGGACTCCTCCCTCTCCCAGGTACGCCATTTTAAATGCAGTATAATGTCCGAATTCCCAAGGGACGAATTTAACCAGGTTCCTTCCTAAAGAATGAAGGAAAGACAAACGTGCGCCCTTGGAATCGACTACTTTCAACCCTGTTTTCCTTTTACCGAATGACCCCTTTGAAAACTTGGAATCAAAGAATGAAAAGTATAGAACGACAGGAAAAGTGACTAACAGAAAAGTCGTCAGCTGAGATACTGGAACTGAATGAATAAAGAGTTTTTGGAGAGCTGGAACAAAAACAACGGAAATCATCACTATGAACAGCAGATACATCAGTATGATGATGTAATCGAACAGGAAAGCTTTTAATCTCGTTAAAAACCGGGCGTATGAAACATTCATAAGGAATCTCCCCTAGATCCAGAATTTGACCAGAAGACCTATTGAAAGGCCGAAGACCGCATGGCCGAATGTCCAGTAAAACCATGCTGCCCGGTCACTGGATGCAGGCGGCGTCTCTGTCAGTGCACTGAGAAAATAGAGGATACCGCCCCCGACTGCAAAAACTAAAATATAGGGCCATACATCCATCTCCCATCCAAAAGGGATTAAAAGATAGTATAGAACGACCGCACTCGCGATACATGTCGCATAGTGGAATAGAATTCCAGTAATCCAGTAATGGCTCCACTTCTTTAAACCAGGCATGTAGTCCATGTTATAAAGCAGTATGTCTGCCTTGTTCCCCGTTATTTTTCGGATGATTTTCATTACTCCTGCGAGTATCACTCCGGAAATTATTCCTATTAAAATGAGTTTTATAAAAGTAATCATCACAACACTCCGTAAATAATTGAATTTTAGTCTATCTTTTTATACCCTTTCAAATCGTTTTTAGCACTCAAACTTTCAATTGGATAATTTTTTATCTACATGTCAAAATGGCATTAAAGGCGAGGTGATCATTTATGGGACAGTTACCACTTGAGAAATATGCATCAAATATAAAGCTTAATGAGCCGTTCAAACCGCATCGAAGTGAAATCTCCGATAGAGAGATTCTTGTTGATGACATTCTTTTTATATTGAGGAATGAAAAAGCAGGTACCCAGGACATCGAAATACCGGAAGACTACAAAGCTAAAAGACGGCTGATCAGAGCCCTTTTGAACATCAGGCAGCCATTGCCTTTAAATAAGGAAATGATGATGAAACTGGATACTTTACTGCAGATGGAACTGGAAGATAAAGTAACCATTGAGACAGAACAGCTGGAAACGATCAGTGAACAATATCCAGATACTTCACTGTCACAGGCGGATAAAATGAGTGTATTCCAGGGAGATATTGCTGTTTTGCGTGCTGACGCCATCATCAATGCCGCGAATGCACAGCTGCTCGGATGCATGCAGCCGCTGCACGACTGCGTCGACAACGCCGTCCATTCTGCTGCCGGGCCCCAGCTTCGGGATGATTGCGCTGAAATCATCCACATCCAGAAAGGGGAAGAACAGACAGGAGATGCCAAAATCACAAGAGGCTATAATCTGCCGTCCAGATATGTCATCCATACAGTCGGACCCGTCGTACCAAAAGGAGACGGCCTGACTGAGCAGCACCAGCAGGACCTGGCATCCAGCTACACCGCCTGCCTGGAGCTCGCCAGCCAGTTCGATGATATTAAAACGCTGGTGTTCCCTTCAATTTCAACAGGTGAATTCGGCTTCCCTGCCGGCCAGGCAGCAGAGATTGCTGTAGGTACGGTAAACGAATGGCTCGAAAATAATGCGCATCACTTTGAAAAAATCATCTTTAATGTATTCAGTGAAAGTGACAAGGCAGTCTATATCAAAGTTTTCAACCCATAAATTTAACCTCCGGAATCATTTTTCCGGAGGTTCTGTTATGTCCATTCTTCTATCGGTCTGAGCCTGGATTCTATCTCGTTCCGCTGATCTTCCAGAAATGACGGCAGATCCAGCTTCGTCCCCAACTCTTCGACTGAGGCATCTGCTGTGAAACCGCGCGCTTCTGCTCCGACGATTTCAATCATCACACCATTGTCTTCCCGGAAGTAGAGACTGTTGAAATAATATCTGTTCTTAACTCCCGTTGTTACATATCCTTTATCTTTCAAAATCCGGTCCCATTCTCCGAGCGGCCTTTCTGCAGACTGGATGGCAAGATGATGGACACTTCCCCTGCCCGGCTTTTCCTTATTACCAGACGATTCCAGTATCTGGATTTCCCCAAACACTTCACTCTCTGCTGCCTGCACAATTGCTTTGGTACCATCTTCAGAAACAAGTGTATATCCAAATACGTTTTCCAGCAGACTGACCAGACTGTCTTTATTCTCCACTGTTATTTCTGCAGTGCCCATGCCAAGGATCCGGTGGGCCTCCTCAATCCCGTTATCGTCCCAGGGGTTCCAGTCGTCCGGAATATTTCCGCCGTCATGATTGATCAACATCAGTTTTAAGCCTTCGTGATCTTCGAATACCAACGCATCTCTGTCTGCATATTCACCGATGCCTTTATGCTTAACATTGAATCTATCCAGCCTGTCCCGCCAATAGAGCAGCGAATCATAGGAGGATACGAGTAAACCGATACCTGAAATTGAATTCGTTCCCTTGTGGGTAGCCCCTATATTCGGGATTTCAAAGAAAGTTAAATCGTTCCCGGCAGTGCCTGTCATATCACCATAAAATACATGATACATTCCGGTATCTCCCTGATTCACCGAAATTTTAACTCTTCTCAAACCTAAAATACCTGTATAGAAATGGTTATTCTCCTTCAAATCTTTCGTAAACATGGATATATGGTGATGTCCCCTAATCATTAAATAACACCCTCCCTTATAATATTATTTAGTAATGCTCATCCATGGACGGCCTGCTTCCCAATGAACCTTCACCGGAATCTTGTAAGTTTCAGTAAGCAGCGTATCAGTGAGCACTTCTTTTTTCGGTCCTCCGGAAACAATTTCCCCGTCACGGACCAGCAGCACATGGGTAATCGCATTTGTAATCTCCTCGATGTGGTGGGTCACATATAATAGATGGCAGGACCTTTTTGCCACATCTTCTGTGATATCAAGCACATCCTCACGGGCCAGTACATCGAGCCCTGAACACGGCTCATCCAGTATAAGGAGCTCTGGACTGCTCATTAAAGCTCTGCCGATCAAGACCCTTCGCTGTTCTCCCTGCGACAGTAGATTATATTTTTTGCCTTTCAAATAAGAGAGTCTCAGATCTTTTAAAATCCCTTCTGCCCGCTGCCAGTCTTCCCCGGTAATTTCCTGGTACAGGCCAAAAGAGGCATACTTGCCGCTGACAATTATATTTTCTGTTGTTTCACGGTTCATCGTCTGGGCAAACCGTCCAAGCGAACTGCTGACATAGCCGATTTTTTTGCGCATCTCCGGAAGGCTTGCTCTGCCGAATTCAGTATCCAGTACTTTGACTCTGCCTGAAGTCGGATAATTATACCCCGTCACTATGTTCAATAAAGAAGTCTTGCCGGAACCGTTCAATCCCAGAATCGCCCAATGTTCATCTTCATTAACAGTCCAGTTAATATCTTTAAGTATCTCTTCACCGCTTCTTCTCCAGTACATTTCTTCCACCGTAATGATTCTGTCCATAATCCAGCCACTCCTGACGAATATGTTGTTAATGCCTCAGTATCAATATACATAAAAGGACGGCGGAAACAAAGTCCGCCGTCCCGGGTAATTATTCATCAAATAGATTCATGCTTAAATAACGCTCGCCTGTATCCGGCGCAATCGCCACGACACGTTTACCCGGCCCCAGCTTTTTAGCCACTTCAATGGCTGCAAAAACGGAAGCACCTGCAGACGGACCGACAAAAATGCCTTCTTCCCAGGAGAGTCTCTTGAACATATCCACGGCATCCTCGTCCGCAATCTGGATGATTTCATCATAGACATCCGTGTTTAAAATGTTCGGAATGAACCCGGGGCTCGTTCCGACCAATTTATGCTGGCCCGGTTCCCCGCCTGATAATACAGGGGAGCCTTTCGGTTCAACAACCGCAATATGAAGATCAGGCAGATGCTCTTTTAAAGTTTCTCCCGTGCCGGTAATTGTGCCGCCGGTTCCCGCAGTCGCAACAAATGCATCGAGATCATTATCAAAATCATCCAATATCTCCATTGCCGTTGTCGTGCGGTGTATATCCGGGTTGGCAAAGTTCTCAAACTGCTGTGGAATAAAGCTGTTCGGAATATCCTTCTGCAGTTCTTTCGCTTTTCTGATGCATCCGGGCATCTTTTCCTCACTTGGAGTGAGCACCACTTCTGCACCATATGCTTTGAGCAGGTTGATGCGCTCTTTAGTGGAACTGTCAGGCAGCACAAAAATCGCCCTGTATCCTTTCGCCGCGGCATTCATCGCCAGACCGATGCCGGTGTTGCCGCTCGTCGGTTCAATGATTGTGCCGCCCGATTTCACAAGCCCCTCTTCTTCAGCCTTTTTAAGCATGGCGAAAGCCGCACGGTCTTTGACACTCTTGCTCGGATTGAACATTTCCAGTTTGACATATATATCCGCAGCACCCTCCGGCACCACTCTATTGAGTTTTACAACAGGCGTATTGCCGATTAAATCAATTATACTATCCACTCTGTTCATAATAGAAACCTCTTTTCACGTTTAAATCCTATAGTAATAGTATATTATAAACTGTCCCAAGGTCAAAAACATCAATTCAGCACATATCCTAAATAACCCGCAGCAAGTGAATGATACATCATCCGATAACCTGGTTTCTCATTCAAATAACGAATCAGGACGTTTTCCGTTCAATCTAGCTATCAAGCGTGTTCATCAGAGCATGTATCTTGCGGACAGTATTGACGTTCCTTACGGTAACCTTTTTATATATTTGGGTTCCTGCAATCTTTGACAGGCCGCTTTTGGACAGTTCTTTCTTATCAACGGACCATAGTATGGCACCCGGCGTATATTTCACAGTATCTATGCCGGGCCTGATCTTCAGATTTTCAAGCAAAGATGGGTCGTCGATTTCATCCCACAGGAACATGACATCGCTTCTCATTTCCTTGTCATTTTTCCATGTGTCAGGAAGGGTGTCATTGATTCTGGTTACTTCCTCCCTGCTCCGGATCAGCACTTTGATCTGCAGACCGAAATCATTATATATTGCTTTCTCCAATATATGGGAGAGTCCAGCTCTCGAAGTTTCTTCAGATGAAAAGATAATATTGCCTGAATTGATATAGGTGACTACATCATGCATTCCAGCGCCCTCAAAAGTCTGCTTGAGCATTTTCATGTCTATTTTATTCCTTCCACCCACGTTGATACCGCGAAGAAGAGCGACATAGATCATAACCCATCATCCCCTTATTTCTTTTAGCACACTATAATTCTTTCACTCCTGCTTCCTGCCGGCATACTCCCAGAGTACCGCCAATCTTTCCTTGCGAAGACCATCAAGATTTAGATGGATAGGATGCTCATCGATAATACTGGAAAAAAGAGCACTGAATATGACGGCCGAATATATTTGTTTACATTTTACCATATTGTGTCTATATTTGTATCCAAATATAATAGTGCGGTATTCCCGGCGAACTTTTTCTTTTTCCGGTAATCTATAGCCATGTTAGTGGAAGAAGGGTGTTTATTACTGAACAATAAGACGACTGCTTGCCTACTTCTGATTTTAATTTCAACTCAACCGGATATTCATGTTAGAATAAGAACAAGTCGATAAAAGTAAATTTACACCAATATAACATATTAGTTGCCACGCTTTATAAGCATCATTCAATAATCAGACCATTTCCTTGAACAAGAGAAAGAATAATTAACCGCCAGTAGAACAAATAAGATTTTCATCTGACTAATCAAAAGATAAACACTCAATACTGCTCCATACTTAATAGGTTTTTCGATTAAAATGGAAGGGATGAAGAATGATGGGAGATAATAAGGGGCAAGAAAATGAAAATACTGGGTTCGTATTTATTCAAGGTGCAGGCTTACAGAGCCAAATTTGGAAAATGGTTGTATCGGAAATGGAAAACCCTGTACTATTGGTTGATTTCCCTGAAAGAGAGGGAGAAAACAAATCACGTAAAGGATTGACTTTACAAGAGTACAATGCACATATAAAGAGACAAATTGAAGCGTGGTCAGTTGAAAAATTTGTTATTGTTGCACATTCTTTAGGAGGAATCTTTGCCCTTAAACTTTCCAATGATCTATCGGAGCGTGTGGTTGGATTTGTTGCAGTTGGAGCAACTATTCCAAAAAGTGGAGATTCATTCCTCTCAACTTTCCCACTTGCAAAACGCGCGTTGATGAATGCAATCCTGAAATCGTTTGGTACGCGCCCCACCGAGTCTGCTATTCGCAAGGGTCTGTGTAATGATCTTTCATATGAACAGGCTAATGAAGTAGTACGTGATTTCGTCCCGGAATCTATTCACGTTTATACAGGCCGGACAGATGCAACCCTTCCAGCAGAGTTACCGAAGCTCTATATAAAATTAGCGAAAGATCAAGAAATGAGTTTATCCCATCAGGATAAAATGATAGCCAATCTTTCTCCACAAAAAATCGAGATGCTGCAGACAAGTCATTTGCCTATGCTCAGTAAACCTGATGAATTGAGGGACTCTCTAATTGCTTTTCTTGTTCGATGGCAACTCAAATAAAAGGTTTTTTCTTTGTTGTTTTTCAAAACTCCAGAGTATACGATTATGCTTAGTGATTCTCTCTTCCTTCTCTTATTGGTTCCCCTTACCTATTCTCTACAAAAAAAAGACTCAAGATACCGGCCCTGAGTCGTTCTAAAATTTTTTTATTTCTATTATACTGTTCATTGCCGTATTGCACCGACCTGGTTTCTCATTTCAAACAGAAGATTGATAAGAGAAGGAAAGTACGGAATGAATGTACTCTCCTCTATCATATCCAGTATTTCCTCTTTTGAAGCCCACTTTACAGCCTGCACTTCTTCGTATTGTAAATCTAACCCACCTATATCAACATCTTTTTCTAAAAGATATATGTCGTCAAAACCCCTGTCAAAATTAATTGTAAGGTGTGGTCTCACTTCCTCAAGATCCAATTTTATACCGAGTTCTTCCATTGTCTCTCTTGATGCTGCTGATCGGCTTGTATCACCTTTAGTTGCACTGCCGCCTACAGTGAGATCCCACATGCCGGGCCATCCTTCTTTGAAGGATTGTCTTTGCTGGATGAGCATTTCACCTCGCCTGTTGAATATGCATACATGGATCACCAGATGGTAGTCGCCTTCTTTAAACGGCTCACCACGGACCATTGTCCGCTCAGTCCTGGAACGTTCAATATCATAAATATCCCAAAATTCCATGTGCCTTCTCCTTTACTCACTTTCTCAGGAATACTGCTCATCCATCTCTTCAGAGGCAGTTCTTTCAAAATCATCGAGCAATACACGTGCTTCGTCTGTCGACTTTGTGTTCATCAATTGATTTCTTAACTGCCCTGCGCCTTTGAAGCTGCGGACATATATTTTGAAAAAGCGGTGCAGTGCTGTGTACTTGCGGAGTTCCAAGTCTGAATATTGATCATGGAGATCCAGATGCAACCTTAAGAGACCAAGCAGTTCCTTACTAGTATGCTCTCTCGGTTCCTTTTCGAAAGCGAACGGATTCTTGAAGATGCCGCGTCCGATCATGACACCATCGACACCATACTGCTCGACGAGTTTCATGCCGGTTGCATAATCCGGAATGTCCCCATTGATTGTCAGTAGTGTCTCCGGCGCCACCTCATCACGCAGTTTTCTGATCTTAGGAATCAGTTCCCAGTGTGCATCGTATTTGCTCATTTCCTTCCTCGTACGCAGGTGGATGGAAAGGTTCGCGATGTCCTGCTCCAATATATGCCTGAGCCATTCCTTCCACTCATCTATCTCCGTATATCCGAGCCGCGTCTTCACGCTGACTGGCAGGCCGCCTGCTTTTGCCGCCTGCACGAGCTCTGCTGCGACTTCCGGACGCTGGATGAGGCCGCTTCCCTTACCGTCGCCTGCGACATTCGGGACGGGGCATCCCATATTGAGGTCGATGCCTTTGAAACCCTGTTCCGCCATACCGATGCTCATCTGCCGGAAATGTTCAGGCTTGTCCCCCCATATATGTGCCACGATCGGCTGCTCATCCTCTGTGAAAGTCAGACGCCCGCGGAGACTTTTAATCCCGTCGGGATGACAATAGCTGTCCGAATTTGTAAATTCAGTAAAAAACACATCGGGTCTGGCGGCTGTACTGACTACATGACGGAAAACGACGTCCGTCACATCTTCCATTGGTGCCAGCACGAAGAACGGCCGCGGAAGATCACGCCAAAAGTTATCTTTCATATCGAAATTCAAATCCTTTCATTACGGTATATCCGGTTAAATATTTATCCTGAAAGCAGGAATACTCTGCTCGTTTTCTATTTAAATATTGTGTATCCTCTTTTTTTATCGAACCATAGTAATTTTAATCATTTTAACCTTTACTGGCAACAAATAAAACCGGGTATGGATAGATATCCATAATTTAATTATTACAGATACGTAGCCTAACATGATCTTTAAAATAGTAATTTAAAGAGTATGAAGATTCAATTATTTATACCAATTATAAATTGTGAAGTTTTTATAAGTTCCTCTTCGGATTAACGTTTAGAGTGGGTTCTTTGTGAAAAAATCTTTTTAAATATTTTTAAAAATAAATTAAAAACATTGGAAAATATTAATAATTTGTTTTCATATTATGAAAAAACCCCGATTCGCTGACGGAGTTAACGAATCGGGGCAGTGTAATTTGATTTATTTAGCGAGCTCCAAAGCGGTGACACTTTCAACATGATTCGTCTGGGGGAACATATCCACCGGTGTCACCGGGCTTATTCCATACCCCTGCTCATTCAAATACTTGAGGTCGCGCTGCAGTGTACTCGGATTGCATGAAACATAGATGATTTTTTGCGGCTTTACTTCAACGAGTGCTTCCAAAAATTCAGGATGGCATCCCTTTCTGGGCGGATCGACGAATACGACATCCGGTTTTACGCCCTGACGTACAAGTTTCTTCATCACTTCTTCCGACTTGCCCAGATGATACTCTGCATTTTCCACGCCATTCAGTTCGGCATTTTCCTTCGCATCTTCAACCGCGGAATCCACGACTTCGATACCAATGATTTTCTCAGCCTGATCAGACGCACACAGACCGATTGTCCCGATTCCGCAATACGTATCGATGATCGTTTCATTACCTTTGAGATCTGCCGCTTCCAGTGCTTCTTTATATAGTTTCTCTGTCTGCTCATGGTTGACCTGATAGAAAGACCTTGCTTTGATCCTGAATTTCTTTCCAAGCAGCGTATCTGTAATATACTCGCCTCCATGCAGGATATTCGTTCTATTGCCGAAGATGACATTCGTTTTCTCTGTATTTACATTTTGTACAATACTTGTCACCATCGGGAACTGCTCTGTGATCGCTTTATTGATGCCGCCGAATACATTTTTCCGGCCATTGGTAACGAACGTAATCTGCACTTCGGAATCATCGTTGTTCGAACGGATGATGACATGTCTCAGAAGCCCCTCGTGTTTTGCCTCATCATATACAGAAACTTCTTCATCATTAAGCAGTTCTTTGATGAAGACCATAAGATCGTTATGGATTTCCTTCTGGATCAGACAATGGTGGATATCCACGATGTCATGGCTGCGCGGCTTGTAGAAGCCCATCTCCACTTTGCCGTCATTGAATTTCACCGGTATCTGGGATTTATTGCGGTAGTACATCGGCACTTCCATACCCACCGTGTCGTTGACCGGTTTGTCGAGCTTCGCCATACGGTTGATGCTTTTATCCATTGTAGCTTTCTTGAAAGCCTGCTGTTCAGTGTAATTCATGGTCTGGATCTGGCAGCCGCCGCACTGATAGTAATACGGACATGGCGGCTCCACCCTGTTCTCGGACGGAGTGATCACATTGACCAATTTCCCGAACCCGAATTTCCTATTGGCTTTTATTACTTTTACCTCAACTTCTTCTCCCACTAGTGCATCGGGAACAAAAATTGGATAGTGATCTATTTTGATTACACCCATGCCTTCATGTGTATAGTCGGTCACTGTTTTTGTATAGTACTCATTTTTGGATACTGTCGTCATATTCATCCCTCTTAATCCAGAGTGATCTCATACCAGCTAAAACCGTCCGTATCTTTTTCCAGATGCTTTATCGGCTGATCCTCTGTTATATATTCTTTCGCTTTTGTCGCCGTTCTTATTCTGTATGTGCCCCGCGGCAGAATCGTCATCGGGTCGCGCAAAATGAACTGCGGATCGCCCTTCATGTAATCGATGACGATATCCCGCACATTCAACTGCGATTCATGCAGTATTTCAGCCTCCCTCAGAAACGATGTATACGCTGCGCGGTAATTGTTTGCCGGAATGATGAACGCATCTTCATTATTAACGGGTCTGCCTTTAAATTTCACTTCAACCAGTCTTGATGAATCATTAATATGTTTAGCCGTACTATCATACTTTGGCGGCCGCGTAATGTCAAAGACATAATCGAGGTCGAAGAAGGTATCATAGTTATAGCTTGGGAACCCATCCCTCGACCGGTTCGGTTTCAATAAACAATCCGTGTCAGCCGGCGAGTTGAACTGCGAAGCACTCCACTCGAGCCATTCCTTAAGCGTCCGGCCGTTGATTTTAATGATGATCATTGAATTGGCATGTTTATATAAATCGATGGCATCAGCCAGTGTGACCGGTCCCGGTTCCAGTACTGTGAAATCATTGGCACCGTCCCTTCCTGCTTTGATTGCAGCATTGAATCCGAGGACGGGCAGATTTTCGATCTCGCCTGATTCAATCAGCTTTTCTGTATAGGCCTTCCCCGCTTCAGCAACCACCTGCACTGCTTTTGAAGGAAATACCCTAGAGAAGAATGTATGCCACGGCGCCTCAATATGCCCGACGGGCTGCGACAGGAATGTCTGAACTCTATTGTGGGCGGACGCATATTTATTCTTAATTACAGGATCCAGATGGATGGTTTCTGTATCAATGAGCTGAGCCGTCCGTTCGGTGATTTTCCAGGACCCTTCGATTTTCTGTACTTCAAAGGACAGTTGTCCCAGATGGCTTGCGTAGACCCCCGGCTGTACCATCGGTTTGCCATTGATTGTCCCTTTTTTGAAATCAATGTTGTCAATCTCCACCTCAAAATCTGCATCCGGGAAAAATTCATGCGTATGTCCGAATACGATCCCGTCCACATCCTTGATCATCGTCATCAGGAGCGTCTGGTTCTCACCGAACTTCCTGAGGTGATCCGGGTTTTTACTCAATCCCGAATGCGATAACAGGATAATTAAATCCGCACCTTCCGCTTTGATCTCCCCGGCAGTTTCTTCGACCGTTCTCCGCATATCCGCTACGGTAAGCCTGCCTTTTAAATGGAAAGCATCCCACTTTAATATTTGGGTGGGGACGACGCTTAGAAAACCGATTTTGATCACTCCGTCCGGCGTCTCTCTCTCAATGATTGTATAAGGCAGCACGCGGTCTTTTAAAGGATGATCTTTGAAATCCACATTGGAATTTATGATGTCAGGCCTAATATTGCTGCAGACCTTGTGCAAATAATCCAACCCAAAGTTGAACTCATGGTTCCCCAGTCCTACCACATCATATACCTCATTGATGATTTCCGGCACAAGAAGATGATCTCCGCGGTTGCTGTAGTCATAATCGCTCCACACATCCCCCTGGATAATATCTCCATTATCCACAGTAAGAACAGTTTCATCTGCGTTATTTTGTTTATATCGATCGATATACGATTTTATATGGAGCAGACTCATATCCTTTTCCGTATTATTAAAATAATCATAGGGATAAATGGCACCATGGATATCAGTCGTCGCAAATACTGTCAGTTTCATGATACACCTCTGAATATTAGTAGTTTCCATTATATCAGAAATAAAGCCCTGAAAAAGCTTATGGATTATCATATAGGGTATAGTCCAATGGAATATTAACAGAAAGTGGTGAGCATATGTATAAAGATCTGGCCGGCAAAACTGCAGTGATTACTGGTGGTTCGAGCGGCATTGGCAAAGCTATTGTTGAGCGTTTTGCAGATGAAGGGATGAATGTATTATTCTCCTTCCACAGCGACGAGGAAGCAGCGGGTAAAATCGCTGATTCCCTCGACAGTGATAAAGTTAAAACCCAGAAATGTGATGTCACTAAAGAAGAAGAAGTGATTGATCTGATTAGAAGCGGAATCGATCAGTTTGGCGGAATTGACGTCATGGTCAATAATGCCGGCATCCAGGCGGATGTGCCCAGCCATGAGCTGTCCGTTGAAGATTTTGATAAAGTCATAAGTACGAACCTCCGCGGCGTATTCATCGGCGCCAAAGAGGCAATCAAACATTATTTGGATACTGATAAAAAAGGGAGTATCATCAATATATCCAGTGTGCACGAAATCATACCCTGGCCCCATTACGCCCACTATACGGCCAGCAAAGGCGGCGTCAAGCTTCTTACACAGACCCTTGCCCTTGAATACTCAAGACTGGGCATCCGCGTAAATAACATTGCACCGGGGAGTGTGAACACACCGATTAACGAGGATTTCTTCTCCACTCCCGAAGAAAAAGAAGGCGCGGATGATTTCGTACCGATGGGATTTGTTGCCGAACCCGAACATATTTCGAATATCGCAGCATTTATGGCATCGGAAGAATCCGTCTATATTACAGGACAGTCGATTGTTGCAGATGGTGGCCTGAGTCTGTATCCATCACACCGCAACCCGGAGCATGACGGTTAAATATACACTCATGTTAAAAAGCGTTCCCTGCCGGCCACATCCGGTCAGGGAACGCTTTTTCATGTTTTTCTTTTTTCTCTCTCCTTTTCCTTCTCTTCCCTCTCTTTTTCTTTCTCTTCCCTTACCTTTTCCTTCTCTTCCTGCTCCTTCTCTAATTCCGCATTGAGCTCCTCCATCTCTTCCTGGTACTCCTCTTCCACTCCCGTAGTTGACGGAAGGAACGGCTGTTTATTATGATCGACCCGCTTGCCGTGTCTTATTAAGTCGAATATAATCATACCGTTGTTCGGCATTCCATTTATCGTCCTCATGGGTACTGAATCAAAGAGCACATAATAAAATGTATAGAATATAAACCGATTCCAGAACGTGGCCTGTTCCTGCAGATAACCATTCGCAAGCAGTGCATTGATTATCAATCCGACGATTACATTCATCAATATCGGGCTTAAGTAAAGTGCAATATAGGCAAAGTTTCCATGGTATTTGAGCTTATCATAGGAAAACCAGCTGTAAAGATGATAATATTTGCGCACATCGAACATTCCTACTTTGAACAGACGGCCCCCCGATCCCAATGTGACCCTGGGATTTTCAGCACCGAATACCGTGCTGGCGATGAGATATCCCAGTTCCCTGAGTAAGATGACTGCCGGCAGTATTAAGAATGCGGATATTACTAAAGAAATCAAATCTGTTAAACCAAACATAAGCTGGCACCTCTCATCCCACTGCTTCAGGAGTTATATAATATTAAATACCTTTCCCCAATTCTTATAATACAAACGCAATAAATAAAAAAAGGACCTCTTTTCGAGATCCTTAAAGTTTAATAGCCATAGCTGTCATTTTCACTGCTTAATATATGTGTATTATAAAATTCTTCCGGCACTCTGATTTCCAGATGCTCTTTTAAATTTTGGAAGTGTGCCGGCAGCACGCCTCCAAACTCACCATCCAGATTAAGCTGCACTTCCTCATATGAGGAGATATAGATATCCTGTGCTTTAAATACATGTACTTTGGCGTGCTTCAGGTGTTCGCCTCTTGTAGCGAGTGTCAGAATGTGACCGACCTCTGCCAGGCTCGCTTCTTCAACGATAATCAGTGAAAACATGCCATCGTTGAACTTCGCTTCCGGCACCAGTTTATCAAAACCGCCGATTGAGTTTGTCAGTCCCAGCAGGAATAACATGACCTTGCCTTCAAAAAGATTGCCGTCATATTCGATTCTGACGTTTGAACTTCTGATCTGGGGCAGCATTTCAATCCCTTTGACATAGTAAGCAAGAGGCCCGATGATGGATTTCAATTTACTCGGCGCCTCGTAGGATACTGCTGTTATCTTTCCGCCCCCGCCGATATTCATGAAATACTTGCTGTTCATCCGTCCCAAGTCAATGCGTGCTGTCCTGCCCTCGATGATCGTATCAATGGCTTCCAGTATACCGGAAGGAATAAGCAATGCTTTCGCAAAGTCATTCACAGTCCCCATCGGTACAATGCCAAGTTCGGGCCTGTCCTCATAATCCGCCATCCCATTGATGACTTCATTGACTGTCCCGTCACCGCCGGCAGCGATGACCAGGTCAAACCCCATTTCACATGCCTTCCCGGCAGCAAGAGTGGCATCCCCTTCTCCTGTAGTTGCATGGGTGCTGGTTATGTATCCATTTGTTTCCAGACGCTCGAGAACATCTGCAAGTGATTCTTTGAATAGTTCTCTGCCTGAAGTCGGGTTATATATGATTCTCGCAGTTTTCATTTCTTTCTCCTAATCTCATGTTTTGAATATGCATAAAACAAATAGACGCTCAGTAAAAATACGACAATCTGTAATACATGCACCAACACCGGCAAATCCAATGTTGACACAAATATCATGATTCCAATCAGCACACAATTCAGGATGAATAAAAATCTATACAACTCCAACATCCCCTGTTTGACTTGAAATGGCTAAAAATAATTTTGATTTTTGCGCCTGGTACTCTTTGAAACTTATTCTGGACTTTAAATATGCATTTTTAAGCTTCGCCAATTGAGAGATGTAATCCGGATTTTTGTCAATACAGTCTCTGCAATAAAGAATGTCTTCTTTACGTTTGGAATCGTATTCCATCAGTATAAAGTTCACATTGAAATTTTCATATGAACTGCGTAAGACGGTCTCGCTCACATAATACGCCGGGACGTCTTCCACCAGTTCATAGCCCGCATCAATCATATCAGCGGGAAGTTCATCCAGCGATGTGCTGTATTTTACCAATACGAGTATATCTATATCACCGGGCAGGTTGAAATTTTCCAAACTTGTTGATCCCACATGATGCACTTCCATCGCTACTGATTTATAATGATTCAGAATATCGAGTGTTGCATTGATGTAACACTCGGATGCTTTTTTATAAAGTAAGCTGTCATTCATTGTTAATCATCCCTATATATATCATTCACAAACAGTTTTGTGTATAATTAATTTGACAATTTTTTTATTTTTCATATTATACCATATATTAGTAAAAGTATGAACATCCCGTATAAGGAGGACACCATGAAGAATGTATTAATAATCATACTGCTCATCGCATTCGGCGCTGGACTCTATGTAAACTTTGGCATGAGCCAAGATATTGATCAGTCAGATATTATCTCCGAATCAACTGAAGGCGAAACGGAAGAGAATGCTGCAGAAGGCACAAATGAAACCTCTGAAACATCGAGTGAAAACACCGGAGAGCCGGCAAATGAGGAAGGATCTCCCGCATTCAGCCAGGAAGCTCTGCAGGAACGATATACACAAGCCATCGAAAATAATGAGGTTCTGATTATCGATGTTCTCTTACCCTCATATTATACAGATGGTTTTACAGAAACGCTCGCAGAACAGTTCGGCACGGATAATATAGAGTTCAATCGGATCGATATCGATACTAACACAGTTGACTTAACAGAACTGACAGTGAGTGAGAACAGTGATGCTGTAATCATCGATGCATTGCAGGTCAGAGACTATAACGACGAAGTACTCCCTGATCGTGACATCGATAATTTAACCAACGCCTATTTGAATATTTACAACAGTGATAAAGTAGTATATATTTTGGGAAATCCAAATGTACACGAACATGAAAATCTGGCAAGTGTTCTTGCTGAAGACCAGGCCTCACTGGTGGAAAATGATTACTTCTATATCGACACTCAGGATGTATCGGCAGAAGGCGATTTTTACGACTATGAAGCAGATGCATTCACACCCGAAGTGGAAAGCCAAATCGCACAAAGTATCTATGCGTATATGACAGAGTGAAATTTTGAATTGAATATTATGTAATTCGCAGGTTAGACGTCAAATCCCCCGAGGGGGTTTGGCGTTTTTTGTGTTGATTGTTGTTGGATTTCATTAACGGGCAGGTATCATCCGCCTGTGAAGCGGTGATAATACACCCTCCTCTATCGACACTCCATGCTCTTTGGTATGACGATTCAAAAAAATAAAAAGACAGGCACATATTGAATATGTGCCTGTCCGGCATAAAATATACTATCTTTTATTAATTTCTTCCAGCAGAATCTGGTTGACCATTTTCGGGTTGGCCTGTCCTTTTGATTTCTTCATGATTTGTCCTACAAGGAAACCAATCGCACGGTCTTTACCGTTTTTGAAATCTTCGACGGATTGTTCATTTGCATCGAGTACTTCTGTAACCATGTCACCAAGTATTTTCGGATCTGAGATTTGTTCCATCCCTAGATCTTTGACAGTCTTTTTAGCATCTCCGCCTTTTTCAACTAAAACATTGAATACTTTTTTAGCCTGCTTGCTGGAGATTGTTCCATCTTCTATGAGTTTGATCATGTCTGACAGATTTTCCGGTGTGAGTTCTGTTTCGCTGAGTTCAACTTGATTTTTATTCAAGTATTCATTTACTCCGCCCATCAGCCAGTTGGATGCAAGCTTCGCATCTGACCCATGGGATTCCACCATCTCATTGAAGAAGTCCGATGTTTCTTTTCTGAGTGTCAGTACATGTGCATCATATGCTGAAAGCTCAAACTCGTTCACATATTTCTCTTTCAACTCATCCGGCAGCAATGGAATGCTCTCACGAATTCTGTCTTTCCACTCCTGATCAATATGGATTTCAACTAGATCCGGCTCCGGGAAGTATCTGTAATCATCAGATCCTTCCTTCACGCGCATCAGAACCGTTTCTCCTGTTTTTTCATCGAAGCGGCGTGTTTCCTGCTCGATGACGCCGCCTTTCATAAGCACTTTGTCCTGACGTTTTTCTTCATGTTCAAGGCCTTTTTTAACAAAGTTGAAAGAGTTCAGGTTTTTAAGCTCGGCTTTTGTTCCGAATTCCTCCTGGCCGTATGGGCGGAGTGAAATGTTGGCGTCACATCTGAGTGACCCTTCTTCCATCTTCACGTCGGATACGCCTGTATACTGGATGATTGCTTTCAGCTTTTCCAAGTAGGCGTATGCTTCTTCAGGTGTACGGATATCCGGTTCTGAAACGATTTCCACAAGCGGTGTCCCCTGACGGTTCAGATCCACCAGTGAATGATCGTCTTTGTGAGTTGATTTACCTGCATCTTCTTCCAGGTGAAGGCGCGTAATCCCAATGCGTCTTGTTTCACCGTTTACTTCGATATCAATCCAGCCGTTTTCTCCAATTGGCTTATCGAACTGTGAAATCTGGTAAGCTTTTGGATTATCCGGGTAGAAATAGTTTTTACGGTCGAATTTCGTAATATCCGCGATATCCATGTTAAGTGCCATCGCAGCTTTCATGCCATAGTTGATTGCTTCTTTATTCGGGACCGGCAGCGTACCCGGGTATGCAAGGTCCACTACGCTCAGGTTTGTGTTCGGCCCTGCTCCGAAATGTGCAGGTGCATCTGAGAACATTTTAGTATTTGTTTTGAGTTCGACATGGACTTCAAGTCCGATTACTGTTTCGAAATGCATTATTGCACCTCCAACTGCAGTTTTTTCAATTCTTCATGAAGATTAAACTGCTCTTCAAATTTGAATGCTGCGTTATAAATTTTCTTCTCATCAAAATGGTTGCCAATGAGCTGCAGACCGATTGGACGGCCTTTTTCAGAAAGCCCGCTTGGGATGGAAAGGGCCGGCATGCCTGTCAGGTTCGCTGGAACTGTAAGAATGTCATCTTTATACATTTTCAGGCTGTCTTCACTCTTTTCACCAATCTCATATGCCGGTGTCGGTGTCGTCGGCCCCATGATCAGATCGTATTCCGAGAATAATTCTTTCATCTCATTTTCCATCAGGCTGCGTAATTTTTGCGCTCTGATATAGTGCTGATCATAGTGTCCCGCACTGAGTACGAAAGTTCCAAGGAGGATTCTGCGTTTAACCTCTGACCCAAACCCTTCAGAACGTGTCTTTTTATAGTGCTCTTCCAGTGTTTCTGCACCTTCAGCCTTATATCCGTAACGGATACCATCAAAGCGTGCAAGGTTGGCACTTGCTTCACTTGAGGCGATTAAGTAATATGCGCTCACGCCATATTTAGTGTGCGGGATGGAAACTTCCTCCACTGTTGCACCCAGTGATTCAAATATCTTCGCAGCATTTTTAACAGATTCACTTACTTCGTCATCGATGCCTTCGCCGATGAATTCCTTAGGAAGTGCAATCTTCATGCCTGTCAGATCCGCTTCAATATCACTGAGAAATGTGTTATCAATATCAGGCATGCTCGTTGCATCTTTATCATGGCTGCCTGAAATGATTTCCAGAACTTTCGCATTATCTCTGACATTCCTGGTAATTGGTCCGATCTGGTCCAACGAAGACGCGAATGCCACAAGGCCATATCTTGATACACGGCCATATGTCGGTTTCATCCCGACTACACCGCAGAATGCGGATGGCTGGCGTACGGAGCCGCCAGTATCGGAACCGAGGGAAAACGGTACATATCCTGCGGCAACCGCTGCTGCGGAGCCACCGGATGATCCGCCGGGAACTGCTTTTGTATCCCATGGATTTCGCGCGACTTTAAAGTAGGAGTTCTCTGTAGACCCTCCCATTGCGAATTCGTCCATGTTCTGTTTACCCATAAGCACAGGGCTTTCATCGTTTAATTTATTCATGACTGTTGCATCATACACCGGATTGAAATCTTCCAGCATGCGGCTTGCACAAGTCGTTAAAATATCTTTTGTACAAATGTTGTCTTTTATCCCCATAGGGATGCCGAATAATTGGCCGTCCATCTTATCCTCTGCCTGCAGACGGTCCAGTTCCTCAGCCTTCTTCAAACCTTCTTCTTTATTCACAAATAAAAAAGAACCGATTGTCTCATCAGACGCTTCGATTCTATCGAATAGCGCACCCACAACTTCTGAGGGCTTTATCTCTTTTGATTGTATCTTCTCATACAGTTCTTCAACTGTTAGCTCATGAATATTCACGTTAAACCTCCCTATAGCATTTTCGGCACTTTAAAGTAGCCGTCTTTTGTCGTTTTGGCATTCTTCAGTGCCTCTTCCTGTGTAAGCGGCTCTGCCACTTCATCTTCACGCAGGACATTATTCAGATCCAAAGCATGGAACATCGGCTCTGTGGAGCTGAGGTCCAGGTCATCCAGAAGGTGTGCATAATTGACGATTTCATCCAGCTCTTTAGTAAATGCCATTGCTGCTTTATCATCCGTCATTTCAATTCTCGCGAGGTTGGCAACATGCTTTACCGTATCTATATTAATCTCAGACATTCCGTTCCCTCCATTTCTTATTAGAACATTTAAATTTTATCAAACATCGGGACAAAAATCTATTCAACGGATGATTTTCCAGTTTAGTGTAAAATTTGTATTTTATTTTCTCAATATTCATTGTAATTAGAAATCTCTATAGTATAATTAAGTTGTGTAATTTTCTACCCTTGGAATCGTTGTCGTATCAAGGGATAGAACGTATCGGGGGCATTAATTTCACAAATTCAATTTGCAATACAAATCCAGTTTTTGTATTGTGGCTAAGGGGAGGAGTTATATAAAATGATTCTAAATTCAGCAGTAAGTACAGGATTTACTTTTACAGCCGGCTGGGAACAGTACATAATGATGGCTGTATACTTTTTAATCTTAATCTTAATTGGTTATTACGCTTACAAGCAGTCTACGTCGAACCTTAACGAATACATGTTGGGTGGACGTAATATCGGACCGTGGGTTACAGCATTGTCTGCAGGTGCTTCCGATATGTCCGGTTGGATGCTTATGGGTCTGCCGGGAAGCATGTACAGTGTCGGGCTGTCCAGTATCTGGATTGCAATCGGTCTTACTATTGGTGCCTATGTAAACTATTGGGTCGTTGCACCAAGACTTCGTGTTTACTCGGAAGTATCAAAAGACTCAATCACGCTTCCGGACTTTTTCGAGAACAGATTCAGGGATAACAGACATATACTTAAAATCGTTTCAGGTCTTGTTATCGTTATATTCTTTGCTGTGTATACAGCAAGTGGAATGGTTTCCGGCGGGAAATTATTTGAAAGTGCATTTAATCTGCCTTATCACTGGGGACTTTTCGTTACTGCAGGTGTAGTTGTTGTCTATACTTTCTTTGGAGGCTATTTGGCCGTCAGTCTGACAGATTTCTTCCAGGGGACGATAATGTTTATCGCAATTGTATTAATTCCAATTGTGACTTGGCTGAATCTGACAGGCCAGGGTGTGGAACCTTTTGTTAGAATTGAAGAACTCGGCGCATTGGCTGATATCAACTACTTATCCTTTATCAGCGGTGTTTCAATCGTTACCATTCTAAGCAACCTGGCATGGGGCTTCGGTTATTTCGGACAGCCGCATATCATCGTTCGCTTCATGTCCATCAGATCACATAAACTTATTCCACAAGCGCGACGCATCGGTATTATTTGGATGTCGATTGCACTTGTGGGTGCGTGTCTGACTGGGTTGCTCGGTATTGCTTTCACTGACACTACACGTCACGCTGTGGCAGACCCTGAAACGATATTGATACTCATGAGTCAGGTACTCTTCCATCCTCTAATTGGTGGATTCTTCCTGGCAGCCATCCTGGCAGCAATCATGAGTACGATTTCTTCACAACTGCTTGTCACTTCAAGTTCACTTGTACAGGATTTCTACAGAATGATCCGTACCAAAGTAATTGGTAAAGAAACAAAATCCGATGAGGAATTGGACAAACAGTTTGTTCTGATGGGACGTCTTTCCGTTATCCTCGTTGCAATTGTTGCAATCATCATCGCATGGGATGATGAATCAGTAATCCTTAACATCGTTGCAAACGCATGGGCAGGATTCGGTGCGGCATTCGGACCACTCGTTGTACTTTCCCTACACTGGAAAGGCATGACACGTTCAGGTGCAGTCGCAGCAATTCTCGGTGGTGCCGGAACTGTAGTCATCTGGATTGCTGCCGGAGGATTTGGTACCGGACTTTATGAAATCATTCCTGGTGTTATCGTTTCAACACTTGCAGCTGTTATTGTAAGTAAGATGACACAAGGTGAAGGTATCACTCAAGAGATAGAAGCAGAATTCGATGAAACAACTAGAATCCTTAAAGAAGAAAAATAATATTCTTAAAGAAAAAATGACCGCCGATCGGCGGTCATTTTTATGTCTTGAAATTATTCGTATATGTGTACATCCAGCTTGTTATCAGCACTTTTAGTGATTAAGGCATAACTTTGACTTTTGTCCTTAATGGAAATTTCCACTTCAGTATTTCTGAAATGTTCCTGAATCAGTTCACTTACATATTGGGTTAGACCGATCACTTCGCCTCTGGAACTGTATTCCAGAGGTATTTCAATCGATAAGTGCTCAAGTTCACCCTCTTTGAAATAGCCCTGGCCAATCGATGTTGTGAAGCTGTCAAAGTATGATTCCAGCTTTCTGTTGAAGTTTTGATACTCGCTGTTTATCTCTTCGCTGATTTTACCCGCTTCAGATGAAGGAAGCGATACATAGTTTTCATTTACTTCAGTGAATGAGGAAATTTCATTATTTCCGGGTTCAACCACTGCAGTGGAAAGGAAATGCCCGGGTGTAATATCTGTATCTCCGGATTGAATGAATATGCCAAACACTATTTTCAAATCCTTATATTGTTCATTGGCACGGATGCGCTCTAAAATTTCAGCCGCCATCTGCTCCCCGTTTTCCCTGACTTCCTGTTCATCAAGCTCTCTTGTAAATGTAGGCCCGTACTGTTCTTTTTGATAGTAGTATTCACTGTTCATCGCCAGGCCGATCGTCATACCCGAGAAACTCGGGTTTCCCTCTTCTCCCTGTATCATATAGTTCTGTTCCAGTATATGAGAGAGGTAAATGGGCGCTTCCTGGGCAATTTTTTCGGGATCTGTTTCTCCTTCTTTGGAAGGATTCAGCCCCAGGTTGCTGAATGCATTATTGTCCGCCTTTTCTTCCTCGGACATGGCATCGATCTCTTCAGATGTATAGCTGCGGTTTAGGAAACCGCGAACCATTTCTTCAGTAAAGACCTGTCCCTCCCTGAATACATGATTTTCAGTACTGAAAGCTGTTTTGCTAATATCGAATAATCCTTTTTCGAACGTTTCAATATTATAGCTGGATACCATATTGGAGCTCGTCAATCCACGTGACGGAGAAAGCTGATAAGGGATAATAGTCTGGTAATGTCCCGGACTCTCATCGATTTCGCTTGTGACCATCTCTTCCTGCTCTTCAACAGGTACGCTGTTCATTTCATTTTCGTCTTCACCGGCTGGCTGTGTCTGATTGGCGACTTCACTTTCCGACGTTCCGCAGGATGCAAGCAGGATCAACAACAATGGTGTAAGAAGGTATATCTTTTTCATAATTACTGCCTCAACTTCTCAATGAATTCATTTTCGTCCCAAACAGTTACATCTAATGACTGTGCTTTTTCAAGCTTGCTTCCGGCATCGGCACCCGCCACTACTACATCTGTTTTGCTCGAAACACTTCCGGTCACCTTACCGCCGGCATTTTCAATCATTTCTTTTGCTTCTCCGCGGGTCAGCTCTTCGAGTTTTCCTGTCAGTACAAATGTCATCTCTGAAAATTCTCCGCTTTCCGCTTCAACTCTATCTTCTGTCATATTAACACCAAAACCTGCCAGTTTATCGACCAAGGCCCTGAAATCGGAGTTTTCAGTGTAAGTGATGATGGAACTTGCGATTTTATCGCCGATTTCAGGGATTTCTATGAATCTCTCTTCCGGCTGCTTCATGATTTCTTCCATGGAACCGAATTCCTGTGCAATCAGTTCTGAAGCTTTCGCACCTAAAAACCTGATTCCCAGTCCGACAAGGAGTTTCCTGAGAGGATTCTCTTTCGATGCTTCTATCGCACCCAGTAAGTTCGCAACTTTCTTGTCTCCCATTCTTTCAAGCGGAATCAAATCATCATACGTCAGTCCGTAAATATCACTGATATCTTTGATCAGCCCCGCATCAAATAACTGTCGGACCACTTTCTCGCCAAGACCGTCGATATTCATTGCACTTCTCGATACAAAGTGGATCATGCCCTCAACCAGCTGTGCCGGACACTGAGGGTTGATACAGCGGATTGCCACCTCATCCTCCAGTTTGACTGTTTCATGACCACAGCCGGGACATTCAGTCGGTGCCTCATACACCACCTGGTCGGTACGCTCTTCCAAAAGCGGACGGACGACTTCCGGAATGATGTCCCCGGCTTTTCTGATGACCACTTTATCGTTGATTCTGATGTCTTTTTCTTCGATCAGCTCGTGATTATGCAGTGAGGCTCTCGCAACCGTCGTTCCCGCCACTTTGACAGGGGTCAGAATCGCTGTCGGTGTAATGGCCCCTGTCCGTCCGACGGTCAGCTCTATATCCGTAATATCCGTGACGACTTCTTCTGCGGGAAATTTATAGGCAATTGCCCACCTGGGTGATTTCGCCGTAAAACCCATCTGTTCCTGCTTATCGATGTCATTCACTTTAACCACAATACCATCGATATCATAATCGAGGTCATTCCGGTGATTTGTCCAATACTCTATGTACTCAATGACCGTTTCGATATCATCTGCGAGCCTGCGTTCAGGATTTGTTTTAAATCCTTCCTGATCGAGCTTATCCAATGCCCCGCTTTGTGTCGTCGCCTCTAATTCTGTTAAATCATTGACACTGTATAAAAATATGGAGAGATGTCTTTTGGCGGCAAGTTTCGGGTCTAACTGCCTCAGCGAACCCGCTGCTGCATTTCTCGGATTCTGAAACAGGCCTTCCCCTTTTTCTTCCTTGGCCGCGTTCAGCCTTTCAAATGATGCCTTTGGCATGTAGGCCTCACCGCGCACTTCAAAAGATAACGGACTTTTTATCGTCAGCGGGATCGCCTTGATCGTCCGCAGGTTCGAAGTGATGTTCTCCCCCACTGTGCCGTCTCCGCGGGTCGTCCCCTGGACAAACCGGCCGTCTTCATATTTAAGCGATACCGCAAGACCGTCGATTTTAAGCTCACACATATAGTCCACTTCGCCGACCATGTCGCGCACTCTTTTATCAAATGCTCTGAGCTCCTCCGCATTAAAGGCATTGGACAGGCTCAGCATCGGCGTATCATGAGCCACTTTTTTAAACCGGCTCATGACTTCCCCCCCGACTCTCACCGTCGGGGAAGTATCTGTTTTAAATTCCGGATACTGTTCTTCAAGTGCAATCAATTCATGTAAAAGCTTGTCATATTCACTGTCTGGAACGGATGGGTTATCGAGCACATGATATTCATAGTTATAGCGGTTCAATCTATCCTGCAGCTCTCTAATTTTCTCTTCCATAAAATCACCTACTCCTTCTTAGTCAGCGGTGCGAAGTTGGCAAGCAGCCTCTTGACACCCACCGTAGTGAATATTATATCCAGTTCCTGGCTGTCCCCTTCTCCTTTTATACCTGAGATGATGCCTTCGCCGAATTTCTTATGTTCCACTTTATCCCCCACTGTGAAGGAGACCCCGCTGTTATTGGTGACCACACGGCTTCTTTTCTTCGGTCCGCGGCTTTTCGTCGTAAAACTGCCTGAAGCAATCGGTTTAGGCGCATCCTGAGATCCGCCTTCAACCAGCTCTTCCGGAATTTCTGAGAGGAACCGGCTTCTCATATTCGTTTCTGTCTTACCGTAAATCATGCGGCTGTCTGCTCTGGAGAGGAAGAGTCTCTCTTCGGCACGTGTCAGCGCCACATACATCAGACGCCTTTCCTCTTCCAGCTCACGGTCATCGAACATGACTCTTCTCGACGGGAATATCCCCTCTTCAAGTCCGACGATGAAAATCACTTTGAATTCCAGTCCTTTGGAAGCGTGCATCGTCATTAATGTGACTCCGCTGTCCGTATCTACATTATCCTGGTCAGAAACCAGGGCCATGTCACTCAGGAAGGTGAATAAGAGTTCATCGGACACTTCGTTTTCTTTATCGAATTCGCGTGTCACCGTTCGGAACTCTTCCAGGTTTTCGATGCGGCTGCGGGATTCGAGTGAATTTTCTTTTTCCAGTAAATCAAGGTAACCGGTATCCGCCAGCACTTCATCCACCAGTTCTGTGACTGACATATATTTGGATTTCTGTTTCAGGTTTTCGAGCATATCATTCAAATTCATCAGTTTGACGACTGCATTTTTAGAAATACCGATAAAATCAGATTCCTTGATCGCTTCGTATATACTTGCCCCCGTATGCCGTCCATGTTCTTTCAGCTTATCCACCGTTTTTGGACCGATACCCCGCTTGGGTACATTGACGATCCGTTCAAAGGCGATATCGTCATTCGGATTCTGGATGACTTTCAAATAGCTCAACAAATCTTTTATTTCCATACGGTCATAGAACTTCATTCCGCCGACCATCTTGTAAGAAATGTTGGATTTGACCAGTGCGTCCTCTATTGCACGGGACTGGGCGTTCGTACGGTAAAGCACCGCCATGTCGTTGTAGGAGTATTCGGATGAAAGATCCAAAACATTCCGCACAATCTCCTGTCCTTCCTCGCGTTCGGAGTTGGAGACGATATTGTGCAGTTTCGCACCGCCGCCGCGGTCTGTACGCAGCGCCTTCGGCTTGCGCTCAGTATTATTATCGATTACGGCATTCGCCGCATCCAGAATATTTTTGCTGGAGCGGTAGTTCTGTTCAAGTTTGATCACTGTCGCTTCCGGATAATCATCTTCAAAGTTTAAAATATTGGTGATGTCCGCACCGCGGAATTTATAGATCGACTGGTCGGAGTCACCCACAACACAAATATTGCGATATTTTGCCGCCAGCATTTTAACCAGCTGGTATTGTGCATGGTTGGTATCCTGATACTCATCCACATGAATATACTGGAAAAGATTCTGATAGCGCTCGAGGACAGACGACTCTTTTTCAAAAAGCTCGATTGTCAGCATGATCAGATCATCAAAGTCCAGTGCACTGTTGCGGTAGAGAACCTGCTGATAATCATGGTAGATTTCGCTGTAGAGCGTATCCAGATACCCTTCCGCCTCTTCCGCACTCTGTTTCGGTCTGATCAGCTGGTTTTTCTTATCTGATATAAATCCGATAATACTTCTTGGATTGTGCTGTTTGATATCCAGGTTACGGCGCTTTAAAATATCTTTCACTACAGACCTCTGATCTGTCGGGTCAAGGATTGAGAAGCTGTTTTCATAACCTAAATAGTTGATGTTGCTCCTTAATATGCGTACGCACATTGCGTGGAAAGTGGACACCCAGATGTCACTTGCGCCATTACGGATCAATGATGAGACACGATCCCGCATTTCCCGTGCTGCTTTATTCGTAAAAGTGATTGCCAGTATGTTTCTGGCCGGCACATCCTTCTCTTCCATCAGATAAGCGACGCGGTGCGTAAGCACACGCGTCTTACCGCTTCCGGCACCCGCCATGATAAGCAGCGGACCTTCAGTCGCCTGAATTGCCCGCTTTTGTTCTTTGTTCATTAGACTTAAATCCATATTAAAAACTCCAATTTACTTAATAATTGTTCTGAGCGCCTTTTTGGTGCTGTCATAAATCACATTCCCGACGACAATCGTATCTGCATACTGTGCCATCTCACGCGCCTCATCGCGGGAAGAAATCCCCCCGCCATATACGATATGGGAATGCTCGGTGTTTTCACGGACCATTTTCATAACATCCGCTTCACCATATGTACCACTGTACTCAATGTAAATATAAGGTGTTTGATAGAGCTTGTCCATCATGTTTATATAATGCGGCACCATGTCCTTTGATACTGTCTCTGCCTCCGACTTTTTAAAAGCCTTACATTCAGGATTCATGATGATATAAGGCAGAAGTGACATTTCGCTGTAATCCAGCAGATGCCCGAATTCAGCCAGGGCTTCAAGCATCAGTCCATGCTGCCATTTAATATTATTCGTATTGAAAACTGCCGGAATGAAATAGTGGTCAAATCCTGGAACAACCGCTTCGGTTGAAGTGACTTCCAGTGCCACCGGTACAGAAAATCTGCGCACGCGCGCCATAAGGTTCAAAACATTATCTTCGGTAATGCCGTCCGTACCGCCGACGATGATCGCATCCGTATTGGATTCACAGATTTTCGTCAGGGCTTCATCGCTGATCTCCTTTGCAGGATCCAGTTTAAATACATGTTTACAATCCTTTAGCATATAGAAAACTCCCATTAAATTTCATAAGAACATTATATCATTTTTACGCCGGTACTGTTTTATATTATGCGGGAAAAAAAGTGGATTTTATGAATGAAAAAACCACGGCTCATTGAGCCGTGGCAAAGTATTCATTCTATCCCTAAATATTCTTCCAGGGTCAGTCCGCTCTCGTAGATGGCTTCCGCCTCATCACCGACATACCTCAGGTGCCACGGTTCATACTGGTAGCCTGTAATATCCTCTTTACCTTCAAGATATCTGATGATGAATCCATATTCATGGGCAGCATCCTTCATCCACTGATATTCCGGTGTCTCCCCGAACTTTACGCTGAGGGTCGTGGCACTGTCGGACGATCCGACATCTATCGCAAGGCCCGTCTGATGTTCGGAATGCCCCGGCTTCGCACTGAATTTATCCGCTTCTTCCCGGCCATCCCTGGCAACATAGTTGTTGTACAGGCCCGCCTGGTAATCATATGATCTGAAATCACTGACCAATACAAAATCCAGGCCGCGCCCGGCACCGTCAGCGAACATCCGGCTGTAGGCATCGATCACTTCCTGCTGCAGACCCGGATTGTAATCCCGGGGCAGCGGAATTTCCTTATTGACGACCAGAATCCCTTCCACATAGGTCACACCGTCGATGACTTCGATATCCGGCAGAGCGGCAAGATCGCCGATGGAAGCCGGGGAATACTGTTTCGGGAACGTCTGATGTCCGGCCGTCTGTTCCGCGTTCAAGGTGCTGCCACACCCCTGCATCAGCAGTGCCGCTGAAATTGTCATTCCTAATATCAACTTTCTAATCATACATTTTCCCCTTCTGCACTGCTTGATTCCGGTGATTACTCGAGACCGGCACGCTGGAATATAATATCGACCCGTTTCAAATGGTGCGTCTCATCAAAGCAGTCTTCAATTTCCTCTTCACTCAATAATTCTTTGACACGCGCGTCTTTTTCAACAAGCGTCCTGAACGGCACTCTTGTTTCCCAGGACTCCATTGCCTTGGGCTGAACGAGGTCATACGCCTCTTCACGCACCAGGCCTTTATCTATCAATGTAAGCATAACACGCTGGGAGTATACGAGACCAAACGTTTTATCAATATTCGCCTTCATATTCTCTTCGAATACAGTCAGGTTATCGATGATATTCGCAAACCTGTTGAGCATGTAGTTTAAGGCGATTGTCACGTCCGGCATCATGATGCGCTCGGCGGATGAATGTGAAATGTCACGTTCATGCCAGAGCGGCACATTTTCATAAGCTGTCGTAATATAGCCGCGGATGACGCGGGAGAGTCCTGTTACATTTTCACTGCCGATCGGATTCCTCTTATGCGGCATGGCGCTTGAACCTTTCTGTCCTTTGCCGAATGCCTCTTCCACTTCTCTCGTTTCAGTCTTTTGCAGACTGCGCACTTCAACTGCAAATTTTTCGATGGATGTCGCAATCAGGCCTAAAGTGGCAATGTAGTATGCATGACGGTCACGCTGCAGTGTCTGTGTGGACACTGCAGCAGTATCGAGTCCCAGATGCTCACAGACATAGGCTTCAACTTCCGGCGGGATGTTCGCAAATGTCCCTACAGCGCCGCTCATTTTACCGACTTCGATTTCTTTTCTCACATTTTTGAAGCGTTCCAGGTTACGTTTCATCTCCGTGTACCAAAGTGCCATCTTTATACCGAATGTCGTCGGTTCTGCATGGACACCGTGTGTACGCCCCATCATCAGTGTCGTTTTATGTGCTTTTGCCTTTTTGGCGAGCACCTCGATAAAGCGTTCCAGATCGCGTTCAATGATTTCATTCGCCTGTTTGATGATATAGCTCTGTGCCGTATCCACAACATCAGTCGAAGTGAGTCCGTAATGGACCCATTTCTTTTCCTCACCCAGGGTTTCCGATACCTGGCGCGTAAACGCGACCACATCATGGCGGGTCTCCGCCTCTATTTCCTTGATGCGGCCGGCATCGATCTCAGCATTCTTTCTGATGAGCTTCACTTCATCCATTGGTATGTATCCGAGTTCAGCCCAGGCTTCAGACGCCAGTATTTCAACTTCCAGCCAAGCTTTAAATCTGTTCTCTTCTGTCCAAATCTTTGACATTTCCTCACGGGAATAACGAGAAATCATGCATACACGCTCCTTAATTATTAGTTCGGTATCATTATAACAAATTCCCACTAAAAACGAACATTAAAATTATAATTAATTTTAATGTTCGCAAATAAGTGTGATTTACTCTCATTCTTTATTCTTCTGTAAGCTTTCCTTCAAAAATGATTTCCTGATGGTCCACTATTTTTTCACCGTTCTTTTCGATGAAAACCGGTCTTTCCATCCGCCTGACAGGCGCATAGCCTTCAGCCCGCATCCGGTCCAGACAGTCGCTCAGGCTTTCATTCCCTTCCACGTTAAACTTTTTCTTCTTCGGCTTCTCTGGCATCTTCTCTTTCCTTTTCTTCGATTTCTTCCAGCACTTCTTCCACGTTTTCCGGTTCATAGTTTTTCAGACGGCGGCGTCTGACGCCTTTCGTCCAGAATCCACCGGTAATATTCTTCGGTTCATGTGTAATGATGAAAGCTTTTTCATCAAGCTCCTTGACCGTGGCAATGAGTTTGCGCTCATATTTTCTCGGTGTAAGGATCTGCATTGTCGTACGTTCTCCGTCACGGCCGTATTGATAGCCGTGTGTCACACCATAGCCCAGATCCCTGATGTTTTTAGGTAGATCTTTATCTTTTTCTGCTGTGATCACATTGACGACCAGATATCCGAGTGCAAGCTTCTCCTCGATTTTAAGTCCGACAAGTATGCCCGCACCAAAACCCAGCGCATACGCGACAACGTTCTGGAACTGGTCCAAGTTCTCGAGTACCAGACCCAGTCCGATGACGTAGACGAATGTTTCCAGGATACTGAATATCGCAGCGGTGTACCGATACCCTTTAAGTGTAGAGATGGTGCGCAGCGTCAGGAAACTGACGTATATAATGTTAATGACAAATATAACGAGCACCATCAGCCAGGGATTTCCAGAAATGGCTGTAATCATACTATACTACCTCTCTACTTAACAATTTCTTTTCATTATTCAGCTTCGTATTTTGGCAAATTGTACCTGTGGTATGGCTGATCTCTTTTATGCTGCGTCTTTTTGTACCAATTCACAATCGTTTCATAGTCTTCATCCGAAATGTCTCTGCCTTCCAGGAAGTCATCAATCGCCTTATAGGAGACGCCAAGCGCCTCTTCATCGCTGACCATCGGCTTATCATCCTCCAGATCCGCAGTCGGCACTTTGCTGAGCAGATTTTCCGGCGCGCCGAGATATTCCATGATCATTTTCCCCTGGCGTTTATTGAGCCCGAATAAAGGCACCAGATCGGACGCACCGTCACCATACTTCGTATAGAATCCTGTAATGGCTTCTGCCGGGTGGTCTGTCCCCAGTACTATCCCCCCGCTAACGGCGGCAACAGCATACTGGGCTTTCATCCGTTCACGCGCCTTTTCGTTCCCTTCGATGAAGTCGCTCATTTCATATCCGGCTGCCTTCAGCGATTTGACACTTGCATCGACGCTTGGCTGAATGTCAATGGTCGCCTGGTGCGTCGGATTGATGAATTCCATCGCATCCAGGGCATCCTGTTCATCATGCTGCTTTCCATAAGGCAGACGGAGCGCATGGAATTCATACTTCCCTGTACCCTCCTGATTGAGTTCATCGACAGCCATCTGTGCCAGTCTACCGAGCAGTGTGGAATCCTGTCCGCCCGAAATGCCAAGGACAAACGACTTCAGGAATGAATTGTTCTTTACATAGGTTTTCATGAAATCCATGATTTCCCTGGCTTCGGTTTCCGGATCGATTTCAGTTTTTACATGAAAATTCTCGATTATTTCTTTCTGTAATGGTTTCATTCATCATCACTCCAAAATTTTATTACTTGCGTCCTCGATAAGATCCTGTTTAATCTGCCATAATTCAGTAGAGAGATCCACCGGATATTCTTCCGGATTCAAGAACCTCTTATACTCTTCCCAAAGAATGGCCAGGTTATTCTCAAGTCGCTGTTTTATATCGGGTATTTCTTCTCTTTCATACACGAGACTGCCGTCTATGAAGATATCTTCCATCAATTCCACTTTTTCAAACGAACGGATGAGCTTTCTTTTCATCGTGTGCACAGGGTGGAACATCAGGAGCGGTTTATCCTCGCTCACCACTTCATCAGCGTGGGCGATGTATTCCCCTTCCGACATGCCGGTGTATTTATTGATGATCCGATATACATTTTTCTTGCCCGGTGTGGTGACTTTTTCAGGATTGCCGGAAATTTTAATGCGGTTTTCCAATTCACCCTGCGCGTTTTCTACAGCAACGAGTTTATATACGGCGCCGAGTGCAGGCTGGTCATAAGCTGTAATCAGCTTCGTACCGATTCCCCAGCTGTCCACCTTCGCCCCCTGGGAGAGCAATGAAACGATCGTCACTTCATCCAGGTCGTTGGACACAACGATTTTTGCGTCTGTAAAGCCCGCTTCATCGAGCATTTTACGCGCTTCTTTGGAGAGATAGGCAATATCCCCGGAATCCAGGCGGATGCCGATAAAGTTGATTTTGTCACCATATTCCCTGGCCACTTTAATCGCATTGGGCACGCCCGACTTCAATGTATCAAACGTATCTACGAGAAATACGCAGTCCCGGTGTGTTTCAGCATACGCTTTGAACGCTTCATAGTCATCGCCATACGCCTGGACCATCGCATGGGCATGTGTGCCGCTTGCCGGGATGCCGAACAATTTCGCCGCCCGCACATTGCTTGTGCCGTCAAATCCGCCGATGATTGCCGCTCTTGCCCCCCACAGGGCCGCATCGAATTCATGCGCCCGTCTGGTGCCGAATTCCATCAGTATGTCATTGGGGACAATCTGGCGGATCCGGCTCGCTTTCGTCGCAATCAATGTCTGGAAATTGACAATGTTGAGCAGTGCTGTTTCAATTAACTGGGCTTCTATGATGGGTGCTTCGACCTGGACGAGCGGCATGTTTGCAAATACCAGCTCCCCTTCCTGCACCGCACGCACCTTACCTGTAAAGCGCAGATCTTTAAGGTAGCCTAAAAAGTCTGCATTGTAACCGAGCGTACTTAAATATTCAAGATCCGATTCTGTGAAACGGAGGTTCTCCAAATAATCTATGATGCGGTCGAGTCCGGCGAATACGGCATACCCGTTGCCGAAAGGCACCTGCCTGAAATAGAGATCGAACACAGCGGTGCGGTCTTTTAATCCTTGTTCCAAATACGTCTGACCCATATTTATCTGGTACAGGTCTGTGTGCAGCATAAAGCTGTCATCCTCAAATTTATACATCCTTGCCAATCCCTTCATGAATGCTGTAAATCAGTTATAATTATTCATAACCAGTTTAACACAAGAATAACTGATACCATTAATATAAAGAAATTGGAGTGATACTATGAAATTCGGAAGTTTCAGAGCCCGCTTCATCATTCTGTCAGTCATCGTCTGCATATCCGGGTTCTCCCAGGGGATGCTCCTCCCCTTGATATCATTCATTTTCGAAAATCAGGATATCAGTGCAACGATCAACGGCATCCATGCCTCCGGCCTTTACATAGGGGTGCTCCTGTCAGCGCTGTTCATCGAGGCCCCGCTTAGAAAATACGGCTTCCGCCCGATGATCATCATCGGCGGTTCCATCGTCGGTGTGTCCCTGCTGCTGTTTCCTGTGCTCGATTCAATATGGCTGTGGTTCATACTGCGGCTCATCGTGGGCATCGGGGATAACGCCCTCCACTTCAGTACCCAGACCTGGCTGACCCAGAGCACACCCCACCACAAACTCGGCAGGGTCATCGCATTCTACGGCCTGTTCTTCTCCGCAGGATTCATGGTGGGGCCGAAAGTCAGCGAGCTGGTCACAATATGGGAACCTCTGCCGTTTATCGTCTCCGGCATACTCACAATGATGGCCTGGCCGCTGATCTTCATGTTAAAGGGTGCAGAGGATGCCAGACCGGAGGATACCGGGGCGCCGGTGAGCCTGTTCAATACATTGAAGAATTTCAAGGATGTACTGCTTACGAGCTGGGTGGCATTTTTATTCCCCATGCTATATGGTGTGCTTGAAGCATCATTGAACAGCAACTTCCCGGTATTTGCCATCAGAAATGACTTCGAACTCTCTGAAATCACATGGATCCTGCCGGCATTCAGCCTCGGGGCCATATTGCTGCAGGTGCCGATCGGCGGTTTGGGGGACAGGACGGGACGGGCGAAGCTCATCAACATCCTGCTCCTTTTAGGCGCCGGCACATTCTTGCTGATGGAAGTCTTCAGTACATCATTCATCATGCTGCTTCTGCTCTTTATACTGGCCGGCATTTTTGTCGGCTCCATGTATTCTCTCGGCATCAGCTATATGACCGATATCACGCCGAGATTCAACCTGCCTGCCGGGAACCTCATGGCGGGCATCATGTTCAGCCTCGGCAGCATTACCGGACCGGTCATCGGCGGTACGATCATCAGCATCACCGGCGGCGCCCACTACTTTACGTTTTTCGCGGGGGTCATCCTCATTATAGTCATGCTGAATCTGATATTCATGGCAAAGAGAAAAACAGCAGTTCAATAGAATTTACCGCCGTTTAATGGAATAATAAAAGCAAATCATTCAGAAAAGAGGGAGCAACATGTCAGAAGCACTTCTGGTAATCGACTATTCATATGATTTCGCAGCACCCGACGGCAGGCTTACAGCCGGCATCCCCGCCCGGGAGATCGAAGAGGAATTGGTTCAGAAGATAAAAAGCGCGAGTGACGCAAACAAGCCGGTATTCTTCATGATGGACCTGCATCAGGAAGGAGACCCCCATCATCCGGAATCTGCGCTCTTTCCGCCGCATAACATTGCCGGCACCAGAGGCCGGGAACTCTATGGCCGGGTCAAGAGGATATACGAGGAGATAAAAGATCTCGGCCATGTATTCTTTATAGACAAAACAAGGTACAGCGCATTTGCGGGAACGAATCTTGATCAGCTGCTTCGGGAAAGGAACATCGACACCGTCGTTTTAACCGGCCTCGTCACGGATATCTGTATCTTGCATACTGCCGTCGACGCCTATAACAAGGGCTATAAAATAAAAGTGCCTGCCTCCTGTGTCGCATCCTTCAACCCGGAAGGACATACATTCGCCCTGGAACATTTTAAAAATTCTCTCGGGGCCACAGTGGAACGATAGAAGAATGAGTGTTTGAATGATAAAATGGGAATAGTAATAATATATCAAAGGAGACATTTAATATGAGTGCAGTTAAAATTTTTGGACATCAAAACCCGGATACAGACACAATCACATCAGCGATCGTCACAGCGGATATCGAAAACCGGCTGGGCAACGACGCCAAAAGCTACCGTCTTGGAGAAGTGGGTGCAGAAACCCGGTATGCACTTGAACATTTCGGAGTGGAGTCCCCTGAACTTCTTGAAAAACTGGAAGATGACGATCACGTCATTCTTGTCGACCACAATGAGTTCCAGCAGTCTGCTGAAAACATTGAAAATGCACAAATCCTGAAAGTGGTGGATCATCACCGCATTGCGAACTTCCAGACGGAATCCCCGCTCTACTACCGTGCTGAACCGGTCGGATGTACAGCAACAATCCTTAACAAGATCTATAAGGAAAACAATCTTGAAATCACAAAAGAAATGGCCGGTCTGATGGTCTCAGCGATTATTTCGGATACTCTATTATTCAAATCCCCGACTACAACAGACGCGGATATCGATGCAGCAGGTGAATTGAAAGAGCTTGCCGGTGTCGATCTTGAATCATACGGCGTCGAAATGCTCAAAGCGGGCGCTTCCACTAAAGATAAAACAGCAGACGAATTGATCACCGGTGATGCGAAGTCATTCGATATGGGCGCCAAAACGACACGTATCGCGCAAATCAATGTAGTCGATGTTGATGAAGTGTTCGAAAGAAGAGCGGAATTGGAAGAGGCGATCAACAAACAGGTCGAAGCGGATGGTTATGATCTGTTCGTACTTGTCGTAACGGATATTCTTAAATCCAGTTCCAAAGTACTCTCATTAGGAAAAGAATCCGGAGCGGTGGCAAAAGCATTCGATGTTTCCCTTGATGAAAACACGGCTGTGCTGGAAGGCGTGGTTTCACGCAAAAAGCAGGTCGTACCAAACATTACTAAAGCTCTGTCATAGAAAACCCTGCTGAACACCCGGGTTTTTGGATGACAATCCTGGCTGCATTTTGACAGTCAGAAAGCTTTATATTTTATCATCTATTCGGAAAGGAGCAGATTTCATGCTTAAAAAGGAAGATGGAAGACTTTTTCTCGAGGAAGGCCACAGCGTGATTGCCGAACTCATTTACGAGGAACATGACGAATACTATGATGTAACCAGTACGTTTACAGAACCCGACTACCGTAACAGAGGGCTTGCCAAAGACCTCGTGGATGAGATTGTCGAGATGGCCCGGGAAGACGGCAAGAAGATTCAGCCGACATGTCCATATGTCGCTTTTGCCATCAAGGACGACAAATTTGACGATGTAAAAATTAAATAAGACATAAGAAAGCCCCCGCTTCCGCAGGGGCTTTTTTTAATGGAAGGCAATTCCAAAAAAATAATAGTTGAAAGAATGAAAAAATGGTATGAACAAATATTATCATCAATTTTCTGAAAAATCAATATAATCTATCAACTTTTTTCAGTTAAATATTTTACTTATTACACTTTCCTTGCCTTCCTGCAAATATTGTGTGGAACACGCATCTTCTACCGTATACCCGAGTTCCTCTGTTGCCCTCGAATAGGAAACCTCATCGATGTAGTTCGTCAGTTCCGACTGATCAAAACAGGACGGATGCACAATCTCATGCAGTGTATTATCTATGATCACCCGTTCCGAACCGCTCGTCTTATCTGCCAGCGGCAGAACGAGCAGTAATACCGCAATCAAGATCAGAACAAGAATGACGATGCTGCGCCTTTTCATTTTTTACAGGAATCCAACGAAGACGCCTTCCGGCACTTCCGCTTCGCTTTCCTGGCGCGTGAGTGTGCCATCTTCATTCACTTTGAACAATACAAGGTTATGTGAGCGTTCATGGGCGCACAGAAGATAGGCACCATCCGGCGTAATATTGAAATCACGCGGCCAGTCCCCGTTCGTCGATTCGATCTGGATCCTCTCGAGGTTCTTTCCATCCTCACTCACTTTGAATACGGCAATGCTGTTATGTCCCCTGTTGGATACGTATAAAAATTTCTTATTCGGATGCTTGCGGATCGCAGCCCCCTGTGAATGGCCGTCAAAATCTTCAGGCAGTGTGGAATAAACCGCTTCAGGCGTGAATTCGCCATCTTCATAAGCCGCCCCGATCACTTCATTGGAAAGCTCGGTAAATATAAACGCATAATTTCCGGCCTCATTGAATACTAGGTGACGCGGGCCGCTGCCCGGAGCCACCTGGCACTCCGCCACTTTTTTCAGCATGCTGTCTTCTATTTTAAGCGTCACCAATTTATCTGCACCGAGATCTACCGCCGTGAGATATTGACGGTCCGGCGTTTCCGTTACAAAGTGTGCATGCGGGCCGTCCTGGCGTTCGTGGGGACCGTCGCCTTCAATCTGGAAAACATCCAGCCTGTCCGTCACTACACCTCTGTCATCCACTTCGTATAATCTTACCTCGCCTGAACCATAGACCGTATCCACCAGATGGTTCTGATCAGAAGTCAGCACCAGGTGACAACCGGAATCGCCCTCTTCAAGGCAGTCATCGATGAACTTGAGTTCCCCCGTCTCAAGATCCGCAACTTCATATGTTGCGATGCCGCTTTTGGTTTTTCCTTTTTTAATCGCATAGACCCGGTCATTTTGAATATCCAGGTAAGTTGCATTTGGGCATTTGGCAGCTGTTTCAACAGATTCAAACTCCCCCTTTTCAAGGTCAAGTTCATATCGATAGATACCTTCACCTTTTTCTTTCGTGTAAGTTCCAACGTATCCGATCATTTAATCTTCCTCCTAAAATGAGCTTTTTCAATAATACTAGCATATACCTTATGATTCCCTAAATGAAACGTTTAATTCTTCTCCTCTTGAAAAATCGAACATATGTTCGTATAATAAAGTTGAAGCAGCACAGTAAAGAAAAGGGGGATACAAATGGATTACCGCGACATGCCGATAGAAAAGCTGGACTCCAATATTCCACAGGGCAGAGGAATGATCAAATGGGCCCCTTTTGCCACCATGCCGGAGCAGTACGAAACAGTGGACCGCCTGATCGATGATCAGACAAAAATCAGCCGCCCGGAACTTTCTGATGACCGTCTGGTGGAAATGGACCGTATTCTGAAGAAAGCCTGCGTGGAAAAAAGACAGATACGGGTTGAATACTATTATGACGGCAAACGATTCTATGTCACACTGAACATCATTAAAGTCGATATGTGGAGCCAGATACTGATTGGGCAGAAAACCAAATCCCGAACAGATGACATGGTGTTCATATCCTTCATGGATATTCTGGATATTTTGATGCTTTAACAAGTAAAAAAAGTGGTTTGCCGATACGGGCAAACCACTTTTTCCAAAACATACTGTTTTCAGTATGTAATCCGTAAAAAATCTGGCATATTCCCGCCGTCTGATGGAAATGATCTAATCCCTTTTGTTCCTGTTTTGCCTGATGAGAGCTGCAGCAAAAATATATAACAATCCCGATAGACCCACCAACCCTATTACGGAAAGCCATAAAGCGGCAGCAGACTCTTTTGTTAACAGGTTATGAATACCAAGAGCGATAAAACCTGCCAGAATCATGAAAATAGAAATATAGAATCCCACGTTGCTTTTCCCCGTTACTTCGTTACTCATATTAAATCCTCCATCACATATATGTATCGTCAACAATATATCAGAGGTATATTGTATTTTCTATATGACCGCTGCAAAGAAAGAGAGGCCGGGATCTGGATCCCGGCCTCCGCCAATCAACTCTCCAGAAACAGCACCGGCTCTTTTTGAAAATCCGTGGCCATCATAAGGTGGTAGGCAAGCACTGTCGTAGTGATCGCCCCCACACCGCCCGGCACGGGTGTGATGAATGATGTCTTGTCTTTGACCGCTTCGTAATTCACATCGCCCACCATTCTGCCTTCTTCAGTGAAGTTAATGCCGACGTCAATAACAACGGCACCTTCTTTAACATGTTCTTCATCAATTAGGTTCATCACCCCTGCTGCACTAATGATCACATCTGCATTTTTACATTTATCCACCAGATTGTCAGTATAGAGATTGCATGTCGTCACCGTGGCTTCTTTATTCATCAGTGATAAAGAAAGCGGCTTGCCGACAACCGCACTCGCACCGACAACAGTGACGTTTTTCCCTTTCAGGTCAATATCATAGAATTTCAGAATTTCCATCACTGCAGCAGGTGTGCAGGGTTCCAGACGGTCATCTTCAGCCATCAGGACCTTCCCGATGTTGATCGGTGTCATTCCGTCAATATCCTTGATCGGGTTCATCAGCTCCACGACACGTTTCATATCGATATGCTTTGGAATCGGCTGCAGCAGCAGAATACCGTTGATCGAGTAATCTTCATTGATCTCCCTGAATTTCGTTAAAAATGCTTTGGCGGAGACATCCCCGGGGAAATGGAACTGCTCCGTATCGATCCCAAGTTTCTCAACACGCCTTACAGCCGCATTTTCATATGAGATGGCATCCGTCAGGTCCCCGATCCTGACAAAAGCAATTTTAGGTTTGATCCCGTGCTTATGGGATTCCTCAAGTGCATTTTTAATCTCTTCAGAAAGATATGCGGCCACTTTCTTACCTTCCATAATCGTTGTCATCAGCAAGTTCTCCTTCATGCATTTTGTGAACTACCCGCCACTTAATACCCTTCCGGGTTGTTTGAAGTGGGGGCTTCTCGACTTATCGTTGCTTTTAGTAGCCAACGAAAACTGACCGAGCTAATCCCGCTGAACCAGCGGTTATGGTTTTCAGGATAATCCCAACATCAAGAGTCCTTCGTTTTTGATGTTGATAGCAGCATTCCAGTCCCTATCGAAGACGAATCCGCACTCGCAAGAGTAGATGCGTTCCGAAAGAGCGACAGGTTTTACATTCCCGCAACTCGAACAGGTTTTTGTCGAAGGAAACCACTTGTTGATTTTGACCAGTTTCTTCCCTTGTTCGAGCAATTTGTACCCAAGGAATGTCGTGAACATGCCCCATCCGTTATCGGAAACACTTTTCCCGTAGTTGAGGGCTTGCGACATGCCTTTCATGTCGAGGGCTTCGATAACGACTGCATCATATTTCTTTACCAACTGAAACGATTTCTTATGCAGGAAATCCTTCCGTTGGTTGACGACTTTCTCATGCAGTTTTGCGACCTTGATTCGCTGTTTTTCGTAACGGGCAGAACCTTTCGTTTTACGGGAAAGCACTTTCTGCTCTTTCGCTAATTTCTCTTGTGTCTGCCGATAGAAACGGGGGTGATTGGCTTTCTCACCCTGTTCGCTTTCGACATATAGACCGTCCATCGCAAAATCCAATCCGATAATTTCATTGATTTCTTTTGGTTTCGGTTCGTGCTTATATTCGGTCAGGATGGAAACTTGATACTTTCCTGTTGCGGAACGGGAAATCGTACATGACTTGATGACATGATGCGAAGGAATTTCCCGATGTTGCTTCAGTCGGACAAGTCCGAGTTTCGGCAATTTGATATGGCTGTCTGAAAGCTGAATGTTTCCGTTGACCCGGTTCGTTGTATACGTCTGTTTCGATTTTCGGCTTTTGAACTTCGGAAACATGGCACGACCCGCAAAGAAGTTCGTATACGCTTTTTGAAGGTTCATTTGAGCGTTGGCAAGTGCAAGGCTATCCACTTCCTTTAGCCACTCGAACTCTTGTTTGTACTTAGCTGGAGTCGGAAGTTTCTGCTGTTTCAGCGATTCCTTGTCGTCTTTGAACTTCTCGTAGACTGCTTTCCGTTCAGCGAGCATTCTGTTATACACGAGACGGACACATCCAAATGTTTTGAGCAGGAGGTGTTCCTGTTCCTTTGTCGGGTTCAGCAGAAACTTATACGCTTTATTCGCCATATCATTTCCCCTCAATTCACGCGTTGATTTTCGATGTACTTTTTGATGACTTCAATTGGAGAACCGCCGGAGGTGAGCAGACAGAAACTTCTTGACCAGAAATATTCCTTCCATAACTTCTGTTTGATTTGCGGAAACTCGCTTTTGATTCGTCTTGAACTCGCACTCTTGTACGCATTGATGAATTTTGATAGCTCCGTGTTCGGATGCGCTTTAAACAGGATATGCACATGGTCATTGTCGTGATTCCATTCGACCAATGTGACATTGTAGGGCTTTCCCAAACGCTCAAACATTTCTTTGGCGTAATCCGAGAGGGTATCGTCAATCGGTTTTCTTCGATATTTCACAACCAGAACGAGGTGGTAATACATCAAGAACACTGAATGATTATTACTGTCTAATTCCATTGGTATACCAACCTTTCACCTTGTTAAGACTGATTATAGCACGTCGCAAATAGAAAGACAATTTTGGCTATACCAACCGAAATTCATCTCCCTCTTACCGTTGGGCTTCGCCCGTTACACGCTTGAAGAGGGAGACTTCTTTCGGGAAATATTAAAACACGAGCGATGTACTTCTTCACTGTCAATGATAGCAGAACGGCATGCCCCACTTCCACTAATCGTATATTTGATAGTATAAAAAAAGACCGCCCTTATCAGGCGGCCGAAAAGTCACACATTACTTCGTTTCACGGTGTATTGTGTAGCTGTTTGATCTCGGGCAGTATTTTTTCATTTCAATACGCTCAGGATTGTTTTTTTTGTTCTTAGTCGTAATATAGTTACGATCTCCACAGTCAGTGCAAGCCAAAGTTACATTTACTCTCATCAGTTCCGCCTCCTTTGCTATACGTGTTTCTAGTTCGATTTGCGGTGATGGATCTGCAAAATTGGAACAATATTAATATTATACCATGTCAGACAGCACTCTGAAAGTACTGCCGGGCTACTTTTCAACTGGCCAGTTGATCATCCTGCAGTCAGGATGAAACGATTGCTATTCAATATCAGCCAGATCCCCGTCTTCATTAAACCGCCTTAACCATTTTAAGCGTTTATACTGTTTTTTTCAATACTTTTATGAAAATATAAATCTCCCCTTGCCTAATCGTAATCGTTACGATATAATTTTAAATCGTAATCGTTCCGCTGTAAATAATAAAAGGAGCCTCCATACATGAAAAAAATTATAACACTTATGTTCTCCGTCCTGCTGGTGCTCGCACTTGCTGCCTGCAGTAATGAAACGGCAGACAACACAGGCAATGACGGGGATACACTGACAATCTATACAACAGTATTTCCACTAAAGAGCTTCGTCGAACAGATTGGCGGGGATACAGTGGAAGTGGAAACAATTTATCCAAACGGCGTCGATGTCCACTCATATGAACCGACTCAGAGAGAAATGATCGAATATGCCGACGGTGATTTATTCGTCTATACAACGGATACACTCGATCCGGTCGCAGAAAAAATCAAAAGCGCAGTCGGGGATCACAGCAATTTCTTCGCCGCTGCAGGCGGCATTTCAGAAGAAGACTACGTAGAGACGCACCATGACCATGATCACGGACATGGTGAAGAAGCCGGCGGACATGATCATGGCTCGGAAGATCCGCACATTTGGCTCGATCCAATGATTTCTCTGCAGATGGCCGAAGCCGTAAAAGATCAGCTGATTGAAATGAATCCCGGGCAGAAAGCACTGTATAATGAAAACTTCGAAATACTTAAAAATGATATAGAAGCGCTCGATGCAGAATTCAAAGCTGTCACGGAATCCCCTAAAAGGAACAGTGTTTACATTTCACATGAGTCCCTCGGCTACCTGGCAGCCCGTTATCACTTCAATCAGGTCGGCATCACGGGTCTGAACAATCAGAAACCCTCACAGCAGGAACTCACTGAAATCATTGAAAATGTTGAAGCACAGGATGTGCCGTATATTCTTTACGAACAGAACCTCACATCAAAAATTGCTGACACCATCCGCAGACAAACAGATACAGAACCGTTGGAATTCCACAATCTTTCTGTGCTGACCGACAAAGACCCCGGAGACGCCACATATCAGTCGTTCATGCGGGAGAATGCCGAAGTACTGGATAAAGCATTGAACGAATAGAATTGAATTGAAGTTTATATTTTTAGACAAGACGTCTCTGTCGCCGAGGTGTCTTTTTTTATCGGAGTGACAGTACGGTTTGTTGTCTTATTACCGATCCAGCGTCGACGAAGACTCTTCCTTACCCCAACGACTAAAAACCGATAATGTGATCTTGTCCGGCTCACATCACTGTAATCGGGACGTTAATGGGAAAATGCCTCCTCACCTCATCGAAATACAGAAATTAATGTGACCCTGCTGCTCTCACCTTAATGAAAGCCGGGCGTTGATGTGTAAAAGGCTCCTTACCTCAACGACTAAAAACCATTGATATGAAGTACACCCTCCCCTATTAATGACCAGGAAACGTTGATGTGAGACCCCTGCTCTCACATCAATGCGATTGAAACGATGAGGTGAGCCTGCAAATTAAAAAAACGGAACACCGAAGTGCTCCGCTCCTACAGAATTAAATTTGTCCTTATGCCTTCTCCGAATTGATCTCCCGCTTCAGATTCTCTGTGAATTCCTTAATTTCATCCACGTCTTTTTTCAGGAAGAATGCAAGTACAGCAACACCTGCTGTAGCAATGACTAAAAGCACAACAAACAATTTAAACAGAAATATAAGTAATGATTTTATAAAATCCATGATTGCCTCCAATATCCTTTTCATATCATTTACCCCATGCTAAAAAAATAAATCCAAAAATGTAAAATAAACTCTTGAAATTAATCTGAAAATTCAGTATTATGAAGATAGTTAATAAATATTAACTACAACCTATTCCATTTTCTTAATAAAAATTTCTCCTATTTTTCCTGCACTCACCCGGTGCAGGTTTTATTTTGCCATTTTTACGCTTTTATCACTTTTATATAAACCGTTCTCTTCCGCGGTCCATCGAACTCCGCAAAGTACGTACTCTGCCATGTCCCATAAATGACTTTACCATTCTCCACAATCAGCGTTTCACTTGCGCCCACAAGCGTTGATTTCATATGTGAATCGGAATTCTCTTCGGCATGCTGATACTCTTTTTTGTTATCAAAAGTGACGTTCATCCCATATACGAGGTCTTTTACTACATCCGGATCTGCATTTTCATTGATCGTTATACCGGCAGTCGTGTGCGGCGTGAATACTGTTATTATACCAAATTGCAGCTTGCATTCATCCAATGCTTTTTGAACTAATGAATCGATATTAACAAATGCTTCTCTTTTGTCCGTTTCCACTTCATATTTAAATAGCATTTCATCACCTTTATTCTTTAGTATTGTGGGTACTATAATACTAGAGATTTAAGAAAGGAGAAATCGGAATGCCTTATACAACAAATGATTATCCGGATTCATTGAAAAATATGGAGAAGCTCGAACGTAAGAAAGCGATTGATATCATCAATGCACTTCTTGAAGAAGGGTATGAAGATAACCGCGCGATTCCAATCGGTACTGAACAGGCCCAGGAATGGTACAGCGACGCGAGTGATGACGAATTAAAAGAACTTGAGAATAAAGATATTACACAGCATGAAGACGATCCCGATGTCCAGGGCGGCAAGATTGCAGATAATGATGTGGAAGTATTCTATGAAGATGATGAATGGAAAGTACAGACAAAAGGCGCCAAGCGGCCGAGCAATACGTACGATACAAAAGACGAGGCCGTCAAACGCGCAAAGGAAATCGCAGGGAACCGTGATGCGGAAGTCATCACCCACAAAAAGAATGAGTAGTCAAAATGACCCGATCCTAATGAGGACCGGGTCATTATTATACCTGTGCATTCAAATCCATTCCAACATCGATACCGAGCTTTTCCAATGTCAGCCCTTCCTGCATAAAGTTGTACTCAAGCATGATTGATGCCAGATGAATGATTGAATCGATGGTCGGCGTTTTAATGTTCAGCGCCTCACCGATGCTCTTCCACAGCACAAGCCCGTAACCGACATCTTCAATGATATATCTGTTGTTAAGCGTCGTCGGTCCAAGCAGATCTTTGAGCACGATGCTTTCATTGTATTGATCTTTAAGACTTTTATCCCGCTCGAAGTAAGTGCTGCGTTCTGAACGCGCCGATTTATCAAGGACTTCGAAATTAAGTTCGGCACAGATCTCCTGACGTTCTTTATCGATGGATTCAATCGCTTTTACGGTGTGATTGGTCACGCCATCTTTGTACAGATAAAATTCATCTCCGTGATTATCGATATAACCGGTATTTAAAATCGAAGGTGCCGGATGGCTTTCCGGATTACCGTTGTTTAACGCTGTCTCGATGACATTGCCCGCCGGAACCAATGTGTCATATAGTCCCAGCAGCTTCTCCAGCATCAGCTCAGTGTTGCTGCTCGGATATGCACTGAACAGATTATGCTTACTGCGCAATATGATATCTGCATCATTATTTTCATAATCATATCTTGCGGCATAGGTCAGCGACATGGATTCACCAATGAGGACAGACACGCCGCTCCGCTTTTCGTTCAGCAGGTTGGTTAAAACGACACTGTTCATCGCACTCGCGCCGTTGATAAAAATCATCTGACCATTACTCAAGTATGGAATCAGTTCTTCAAACATCTGCGGCAGTATGTTTGTCGGCAGACACGTCATAATGACCTCTGCCCCCTCGACTGCCTCTTTCGGGTCCTGGGTGAATTTATGGAAAAATATCTCTTCACCTCTATATTTCAATTTATTCTGCATTATATCCTGATGCGGATCTTTCAAAGCCTGCATGGAATGATACAGCGTCACATCATGACCACGGACGGTCAAATCAGCTGCTGCGACAATCCCACCATTGCCTGCACCTATTATGGAAACTTTCATTATGTAAAAAACACTCCCAGAAATAATTTAAATATAATTATACTGAATATTCTTTAAATAATCCACTAAAAAACCCCGACTCTCAAATAAGGCGGGATTCTCAGCAGAATCATCTATCCTTTTTCAATCAATTCAATTGCAGGAATATCTGCCGGTGCCCAATCGAGTGCGGAAATATCATTCCTGGCGAGCCATTTCATATCCACATGTTCGAACAGCTGGATATCACCGGAAATCACTTTGGAGTAATATGTTGTCAGTTCAACGATACCAAAATCATATTCATGGACTGTCGTCGTAATTTTATCGCCCACTTCAATTTGACAGCCCATTTCCTCTTCCAGTTCACGCCTTAAGGCATCTGCCGGCAGTTCCCCTTCTTCGATTTTACCGCCGGGGAATTCCCACATCAGTTCAAGACTTTTTCCTTCAGGACGCTGTGCACATAGAATTTCATCATTTTCGTTTACAATTACCGCACCGACTACCCGTATATATTTCTTCATTTGTTCCTCCGAAAATCATTTTTTTCAATTATAACAAACTACTTCAAAAATGAAATTAGATTTGTTCTTATGTATAACTATAATAAATTATCTTTTATTTTACTTTAAGGCATTTCATATTTGGGTATGATAATATGAAAGATAACTCAATTGTATGCATCCGGCATACTTTTTTGCACAAAAAAACCCCCTGCCTGAAATTATTAAGAGGTCGGGTGCATTTCTTAGGCAGGGGGTAAATCCAATTAAGGGTAAGGAAAAAATGAACTTACTATAAGTTGCTAATAAACATCGATGGGGCGGAGTCTACCATCAGACGTATATGCACCACCAGCCGTGCCAAATTCTGCTGACTCCGGCTTAACAATACTCGCTTCTACTGTTTCCGGATTGCTGAATGATACTGAACTAATGAGCATCAAGCCCAAAATCAGAACGCCGATAAGTTTTTTCATCCCTTTCACCACCAATCAATGTCTATAACCACATTATGAAGTATTCTAAATTTTTAATCAATATTCACATATGCAAAAATTGTGAACAAAAAGGAGGATATTTATGGAATATCATGAGCGTTTCAAAAACATACGACATCTGAAAGGATTGACCCATAAAGATCTTGCTGAGGGCATATGTGGCATGACGACGATCTACCGCTTCGAGCGCGGCGACACCGCCATCACTGCTGAAGTACTGTATCAGCTGTGCCAGCGGCTCGGTATCAGCATGCAGACACTGTTCGTCGATGAGGATTCAGAGTATGCACTGATTGACTTTTATCTAGAGAAACTGCGTGAATATGTCTATTTCCGCCATACCGATATGCTGAAGATGACTCTAAAAGATGCAGAGGAAACAATTTATGATAATCCGAATTTCGATTTGAAATATAACAATTTTGACAGGCTCTTCAAAACTTACTCCGCCATCGTATTAAGAAATGAAGAAAAATATGATCAGGCAGAGAAAATTCTGGTTGAATTGATGAAAGAAAAGAAAAACAAGTCGGACCTCGAACTCGAAATCATCAATACGCTCGGTGACTTGTACATCACTCAGGACAAATATGAGGAAGCCCTTGAACTGTACACCCGCTACAAAACGCGTATTCTGTCACATGAAGACAGCCATTATTTCGACCATTACATGCTGATCCAGCTGTATTATGGTTACGCAAACAGTCTTTACAGTAATTTTAAAGATGTCCAGGCTCTGGATATTTGCTTTAAGCTGCTCATCCGGATTCAGGAGCATAATACGATGTACTATCTGGGGAAGACACATTATTTGATGTGTTTAATTTATCTCGCTTTAAATGATGCTGATAACGCTGAAGAACACCTGAAGAAAACAAAATCCGCTTTTCACCTTGAAGATATCAGCGAAAAGATGACAGAACATATTGAAGCAGCTGAAAAAGAGATTCAAAGCCTCCGGAAAAATAAAAGCAGCCTGTGACTAAAAGAGTCACAGGCTGCTTACAATTCACGCTTAAAACGCAATGAAACCTGAACTTCACCGGTTGCGGTCTTTGTCTTCTTCGGGAATTGATATTGGAATCCCCGTGCTTCATAAAAAGGCTGACCGTAATCGTTCCCTTCCTGGACTGATACCCATTGTTCAACCGCTCCCTTTTTGATATGGTCTTCAGTCAGCGGGCCGAGCAGCGCTTTACCGATCCCCTGATACCGGAAGCCGGCATCCACATAGAAGATAAATACTTCAGAAGTACCGGCAGCTGCCATTCCGCCGCCGATGACACCAACGACAGATCCATCCATTTCCGCCACATAACTATAGCTGCCGCTTTTAATACCCTGGATCACTTTATCTTCTTTGTACCAGAATGAAATCGTTGCATGCTGATAGGATTCAGACATCGTATCCCGGACCGTCTGCCGCCATCCTTCACTGCATATGACAGCAATCCGCAGGGCATCCGGCGGTTCAGGTCTGCGGATAATCAAAGCCATTCACTGCCCCCCTGATCATTTTTCATCATTTCCGGGTTCCGGTGTTGAAACTTCCTGGTCTTTTTCGACATAATTCACTTTCTCATGTGCTTCCAATTTCTTCACCTGGCTTTCACTCAGGGAAATCAGATACATATCCATGAATGAAAATTTGTGTTTTATATCTTCTTCGGCAATATTGAATTCCTCTAATTCTTCTTCACTGAAATCTTCTTTTACACTCACAAGATAATCTTTTTTCTCTTCCATATTGCTACACCCCACTAGAAGAATCATCGCAGCGATACTCAATGAAAAGATGCGTCTCTTCATAAGACACCACCTACTTTCTTTCAAGCAACTGTACGATTTCAGGTTTATCCAACTGTGCTATGTTGTTCTTCATGTTCGCCTGTTTCAAACTTTCCCCCGCTATGTTTTCTATTTCATCACGGTTGATGCCGAGCTCATCCAAAGTGAGCCTCAGACCGACTTTGCGTTTTAAATCATTAAACCGCACGCTCAAATGCGCCGCATCATCGAACCCGATATCTTTGGCATGCTGGTGCAGTTCCGGGTTAACCTCTGCATTCTTTATGAACCACTCGTCCAATGAAAAAGCACACGCTTCCCCATGCGGGATGTCGAAATGTGAAGTTAGATAGTAACTCATTGCATGAGAGGCCGATGTCCCTGTCTGGCTGAAAGCGATCCCGGCAAGTACACTCGCAAGGGACATGTTCGTGCGCGCCTCCCTATTCTCCGGTTCTTCAAATGCCAGCGCGAGATTTTCAAAAGCGAGCTTCGCTGCACGGATTGCAAGGGCGTCGGAAATCGGGTTGCTTTTGGCCGACCCCAAACAGTCCAGCGCATGGCAGATCACATCAACGCCTGAAACTGCAGTCACATTCGGCGGACACGTATAAGTCAGTTCCGGGTCCACAATTGCCAATTTGGGATAAAGTCCCGGGCCGGACAATGGCACTTTGAGCCCATTTTCCTTATCACTGATTACACTCGAAGCCGTCACTTCTGAAGCAGAACCGCTTGTCGAAGGAATCGCTATGATCGGCAGTGCTTTGGAAAAGTCTGTATGGTTAAGCAGCTCTTCTATCCCGATCCCCTGCATATAAGCCGCTGCAGCAGCTTTGGAAGCATCCATCACAGAACCGCCGCCCGCGGCGATTACGGCATGCGCATCCTGCTCATACATCGCACTTGTAATGGACTCCACATTTCCCAAAGTCGGATTCGCTTCTATGCCGGTGACCACCTGCCTCACTTTATCCCCGAGCAGCGATTCAATAAGATTCACAACACCATTTTCAACCTGGGAATTGGATGCCACTACAACAATACGCACGTAATCATAATCTACAACGAATTCATTCAGGCGGGTAAATATACCGGCCCCGAACTTTATTTCTACAGGATGATTAAATGAGAACATAATCCCCCTCCTTTGCCGCTATTATATAATAATATTCCATCATGACCACTAAAAAAGGCATTCCGATATCGGAATGCCTGATGGAATCACGTTATAACATACGCTTCATTTCTTCAGCAACATGTTCAACCTCAGTGCCCACAACCACATGGACATTGTTTTTACCCGGCTTGATTACACCATGGGCACCTGAAGTTTTAATTTGACCTTCATCAATTTTTGAATCATCATGGACATTTATTCTCAGTCTCGTCGTACAGTAGTCCACTGTATCGATATTTTCTCTGCCGCCAAGACCGATCAGGATCTTGTCCGCCTGCTGTGAATATTTATCATCAAAGCTACCGGAAGCTTTCTGTTCCGACTGCACACTGTCGTCTGAAACAGAAGATGCGCCATCTTCAGCAAGAACAGAAGCATCGCGCCCCGGTGTTTTAAGATCCAGCATAGTGATGATCACTCTGAAAATCACATAATACAGAACGAAGAATACCAGGCCCTGCACTATAAGCATGTATGGCTGGTTTGCGATTGGAACCTGCGTACTGAGCACAAAGTCGATGAGACCGGCACTGAACCCGAATCCTGCCGTCCATTCAAATGTAGCAGCGATGAACATGGACAGTCCTGTCAGGAATGCATGCACCACATAAAGTAATGGTGCCAGGAACATGAATGAGAATTCCATCGGTTCAGTTACACCCGTCAGGAATGCAGTCAGTGCAGTTGCCAGTAAAACTGAACCGGCAGCCTTTTTATATTTCGTTTTTGCTGTATGGTACATCGCAAGCGCTGCACCCGGAAGGCCAAACATCATGATCGGGAAGAACCCGGCCTGATAGCGCCCCGTAATACCCGCTTCCCCTTCACTTGCCCAGAAGTTGCCGATATCATTGATTCCGACTGTATCGAACCAGAACACCGAGTTCAATGCGTGGTGCAGTCCTGTCGGAATAAGTAATCTGTTGAAGAAACCGTAAATGCCTGCACCCAGTGCACCCAGCCCACTGATCCACTCGCCGAAGTTGAACAGCGCGTTATACAGCAGCGGCCATGCAACATAAAGGACGCCGGTAACAGCAAGCATCACAAACACTGCAATGATCGGAACCGCACGTCTGCCGCTGAAGAATGCCAGGTACGGCGGCAGTTTCGTTTCACTGAACCGGTTGTAAAGAGCGGCACTGATCAGACCTGTGATAATACCGATTAAGACGTTGTTTTCTATGACGCCGAATGCCTCTCCGACCTCTTCCACCGCAACACCCTGCAGCAGTGCAACAGATTCGGCACTTAAGAGATTCGTAACTACCAGGAACGACACCAGTCCGGTGATCGCTGCAGCCCCGTTCTTGTCTTTCGACATACCGAATGCAAGACCGACCGCAAAGATGATGGCCAGATGATCAAGTATCGAACCGCCGGCGTTGATGAAGAAGCCCGCGATTACGCTTTCTCCGCCCCAACCAGTAGGATCAATGGCATAGCCGATACCGAGCAATAAGGCCGCGGCCGGCAGCACTGAAACCGGGAGCATGAAAGATCTCCCCATATTTTGAACATAACGCAACATATCATTTCCTCCCTCTTAATTAACACCCTTAATATGTTATCGCTTACAATATAGCATATTTTGCCATATGTTTGATATACTTATTTTATTAGCATTTCTGTTTTTAATAAATTATATTTTTGTTTAGGATGCGATTAAATGAAATTACTTATAAAAAATGCCACAGTCATTACGCACGAGGCCGTTCACCCGGAACACTGGCTGCTTATTAAAGATAAAAAAATCGATTCTTTCGGTCATATGGAAAATTGTCCGGATGCCGATGATTTTATCGATGCAGAAAATAAAAATCTTCTGCCCGGGGCGATCGAAATGCATATTCACGGCGCAGACGGTGTCGATGCAATGGACGCAGACATGGAGTATATCGAGAAGATATCCGCCCATCTTCCCAAGACAGGATCCACTTCATTTCTAGCGACGACGATGACTTCAACGATAGAGAATATTGAACGGGCACTGATGAACCTGACTGATTACACTTACCAGTCCGGTGCGGAAATGCTCGGTATCCATCAGGAAGGACCTTTCATTTCCAAAAAACACCCCGGTGCCCAGTATCCTGGACATATAGTTGCGCCGGATGCTGAATTGATCCGCCATCTGCAGGATATTTCAGGCAACAGAATCCGTCTGATCACTTTTGCCCCCGAAGAAGATGAGGATGGCGCATTTCTTGAAGCCTTAAGGGAACTTTCCATCATCCCTTCCGCCGGTCACACGGATGCGTTATATCATACACTGCAGGAAGCCGGAAAAAATGGTGTCAGCCACGTCACCCATCTGTATAACGGCATGCGGGGGCTGCATCACAGGGAACCGGGTGTAGTCGGTTTCTCCTATATGTCTGATGCCTATGTCGAAATCATTTCCGATGGTATCCATTCGAATCCCGAAATGGTCAAGTTTGCCTATGACACCATCACTTCCGACAGGATGATCATGATCACTGACGCCATGCGTGCACAGGGCCTGCCTGACGGACAATACGACCTCGGCGGCCAGGAAGTCCACGTTGCCGGCAATGAAGCCCGGCTTGAGGACGGTACACTCGCAGGCAGTGTGCTGACGATGGACCAGGCGGTCCGGAATATGCTCGAATTCACCGGCTGCGGATGGACGGATATTGTAAAGATGTCCTCGTATAACCCCGCAGTTGAACTGGGCATCACCGACCGGAAAGGCGTCATCAAAGAAGGCGCGGATGCCGATCTTGTGCTGTACGATGAGGACGGCAATCTGGTTCATACGATCATTAAAGGTGAAATCTTTGTATAGACCAAAAAGGACCGCTTTTTAAGGTTTGATTCCTTAAAAAGCGGTCCTTTCAATTTATAGATCAGTACTGGAAAATGCTGGCCTGCGCAATTTTCTCTATGCCGCTGCCGAATTTATCCCATCCTTTGGGAAACTCGTTGTTTCCCGAACGGACCAGATCGCCGGCTTCTCTCTGCAGAGTGATATCCCACTGCGTGCCATCCAGAACGTACGGATTATCATAACTGCGTTTCCAGTTCAGTATATCCACTTCTTTAAGCATATTCATAAGTTCTGTAATTTCTTTCTTATTCAGCTCTCTGACAGTCGTTTCAACTTTTCCGCGTGTAAAACCTAAGCTTACTTCGCTGTTCTCTATATCAATATCTATTTCGTTATATCCGCCAAAAAATCCGCCATAGGAAACTTTCATGACATTGATATCATCATACGCCGCTTCGAAAGCTTCTTCTTTAGTCCATTTGCTTCCACATTCCACACATGAATACTCATCGACTTTTAACTCTTCGGTCTCACGTGAGCCACAGTCCAGACATTTCTTATAAATGATCACTGCACTCATCCTCTCAAATTTACTGTATATACCATTATCTCACTAAATCGTTAATTTTGCTTGGTTTTCCATTTCATCAGACTGCCATGGATTAAAAATACCCTGCCCGGAGATTTTATCCGGGCAGGGTATTAAGACTGCAGTATTATCATTCCCACCATCTGTCACGCTTGGCGTGCGAGATGGAAAGTGTTTTTCTCTCTTTTTCCTTGTGTGCTCTGCGCTTTTCTTCAAGCTTGATTCTGTCGTCACTCAGTGTCCTGATAAAGGACACCATCAGAATGATAAAGATGATAATCAACGGTGCCCCGGCAACAATCGAAGCCGTCTGAAGCAGATCTAATGAATTTTCTCCGCCGATCAACAGTAATGAAAACGGCAGCAGGGATAATGCGAATGCCCAGAACAACCGGTTCCATCTGTACGGCTCACCTTCGACTTCAGTCTGGGTCGTTCCCGCTAAAATGTACGACCCTGAATCGAAGGTCGTCGCCAGATAGATCAACGCTGTAACGAGGAACAGCACTGTCGTGGCGTCCCCCATCGGCAGCTGGCTGATGATTGCCATGATGGCATCTTCCCCACTTTGATTCGACAGCACTTCAGTAACTGAAAATGTACCTGAAATCTCCAGCCATAGACCGTAGTTGCCGAGTACCCCAAAGAACAGCACACATCCCAAAGTACCATAGATCAAAGTACCCAAAATGACTTCCTTCAACCGTCTGCCTTTGGAAATACGGGCGATGAACAATCCGACAAACGGTGCATACACCAGCCACCAGGCCCAATAGAATACTGTCCAGTCCTGCGGGAACGATGTTTCCGGTATCTCGTCAAACCCGCCGAACGGTTCCAGCCATGTTGCCATACGGAAAAAGTCCTTGAGCATGAGACCCACACTGGAGACTGTCGTTTCCATGATGAACACCGTCGGCCCCACGATAAAGACAAAGGCAAGCAGTATGAACGTCAGCCATATGTTGATATCGCTGAGCACTTTAATGCCGCGCCTCAGCCCTGAGTAGGCACTGAAGGCGAAAATCAGCGTCGCTATAATCAATATGCTTAAACGGAGTATGATATTCTCTCCATCGACACCGAATAGAGATTCAATACCGGCTGCAATCATCGGCGTGGCGAGTCCGAGTGTTGTTCCCGCTCCGCCCAGCAGACCGAATATGAAAAGGATATCGATGATCTTACCCGGCCATCTGGTCGTATATTTCCCCAGTACCGGTTCACACGCCAGACTGATTTTTAGTATCGGTGTCTTTTTGACATACAGCGAATAAGCAATCGGGAGTGCCGGCAGTACATAGATTGCCCAGGCAATCGGCCCCCAGTGGAACATGCCGTAAGTACTGGCATAGTTGACGGCCTCTTCGCTTCCCGGAGCCAGGTGGAACGGCGGGGACTGATAATAGTACACCCATTCAATAACACCCCAGTACAGGATACTGGAGCCGATGCCGGCACAAAAAAGCATTGCCGCCCAGCTGAGTGTGCCGAACTCGGGATCATCCGACTCCTCCCCGAGCATCACCTGCCCGTATTTGCCGAATGCCAGATACAGGACAAAGAAAAATACTGCGAGTCCCAAAGCAAGATAGACCGCACCCAGACCTGTGGTCACCATGCTGTTAAGGTATAGAATGATCGTATTGCTTGCCTCCGGAAATACTAGGAGCGGTATAACCACCGACAGCAATATCAGTAAAGACGCAACGAATGTTGGCCAGTCCATCAATTTGTATTTCTTCATTTCTCCCTCACCTCGTGTAATTTTATACCAAGTTGGATTTCAACTTTTTTATCTTAACACAGTGAGGGAGATAATCAAGCTGGCTGCAGAAGGCGGCTCATTTGTAATGATATCGCTTGAATCTTACGGTAAAAGGCAGAAAGATCACAAGATAGATCGCAAGCAATGCGATACTGAGCATTATGGAAATGCCGGCCGGCAGATGCATCACCGGTATCAATAAGAACACCATCAGTGCGACACCGATTACTGCGATGTAATCATATAAAATTGTAAGTGTTGACGGTTCTATGTATTCCCGGCATTCCGGGCATTTTATTCTCGTTCTCGGTTTTAATGCATAACCGAATAACTTCTGTTTGTACGTCCATTCATGATTACAAAAAGGGCATTTCCCCATTCCCTTCACTCCTAATCTCAGTCTCTTTTTCATTATAAAGGTAATTGCCTCCTTCACCAAGTTTCCTCATCAGTATGAAAGCCTTTACAAAAGACAGACTATTCGGATAAAATTGAGTTATAACGATTAGGGGGTATGACAGATGGTATTCGAATTTCCAAACAAAGAGAACGCGAAGTACAAAGTCAAAAAGCAGTATGAGAACTACATTGGGGGAGAATGGGTCCCGCCTGCAGGCGGCCAGTATTTTGACAATGAGTCGCCCGTCATCGGCAAGGCCGTATCAAAAGTGCCGCGCTCTACAAAAGAAGACGTCGACAAAGCAGTCGCTGCCGCGCATGAGGCCCAAAAATCATGGGGGGAAACATCACCGACGGAACGCAGTAACATATTACTTAAAATCGCCGACCGCATAGAACAAAACCTTGAGGAACTGGCTGTGCTGGAAACGTTTGAAAATGGCAAGGCGGTCCGTGAGACGTTAAATGCCGACCTGCCGCTTGTCGTCGACCACTACAGATATTTCGCCGGTGCCATCCGGGCACAGGAAGGGGGAATTTCCCAAATTGATAATGACACGGTCGCCTATCATTACCATGAACCGCTGGGCGTCGTTGGACAGATCATTCCATGGAACTTCCCGCTGCTCATGGCGACATGGAAACTGGCACCGGCCCTGGCAGCCGGGAACTCCGTAGTACTCAAACCCGCTGAACAGACACCGTCGACGATTCTGCATCTGATGGAACTGGTCGGGGATCTGATTCCAAAAGGTGTCGTCAACATCGTCAACGGGTTTGGCTCGGAAGCCGGTCAGGCACTGGCAACACACGATAAAATAAATAAAATCGCGTTTACCGGTGAAACGACGACAGGACGGATCATCATGCAGAATGCCAGCCAGAACATCATTCCGGTTACGCTGGAGCTCGGGGGGAAATCACCGAACATATTCGCAAAAGATGTCATGGATGCAGACGACGACTATTTGGATAAGGCCATCGAAGGGCTTGTAATGTTCGCACTGAACCAGGGCGAAGTATGTACATGTCCATCACGTGCTCTGGTCCATGAAGATATTTATGATGAATTCATGAAACGGGTCATCGAACGGGTTGAAAAAATCCAGGTGGGCAATCCATTCGATGAAAATACGATGATGGGCGCACAGACTTCCAAAGAGCAGAAAGAGAAAATCAATTCCTATCTGGATATCGGAAGAAAAGAAGGGGCGGAAATATTAACCGGCGGAAATATCAAAGAAGTGGATGGAGATATTGAAGGCGGCTATTACTTCGAACCGACAATCTTCAAAGGCGACAATACGATGAGAATCTTCCAGGAGGAAATCTTCGGGCCGGTACTCGCTGTGGCAACATACAAGGATGATGATGAAGCCATCGCAATGGCAAACGATACACTGTATGGCCTCGGTGCCGGCGTGTGGACCCGTTCGCAAAACAAAGCATACAGGTTCGGACGTGCAATCCAGGCAGGCCGTGTATGGGTGAACACTTACCACGACTACCCTGCCCACGCTGCATTCGGTGGCTACAAAATGAGTGGTATCGGCCGCGAAAACCACTTGATGATGCTCAGCCATTATCAGCAGACTAAAAACCTGCTTGTAAGCTACAGCGAATCTCCAAAAGGGTTCTTCTAAAATGGAAACGCTGAGTACTATCGATGCGACGGAAGCGGCCAGATCTCTTATCAGGGAATTGAAAGAAGAACATGGCAGCCTTATCTTCCACCAGTCCGGAGGCTGCTGTGATGGTTCAAGCCCAATGTGCTTCAGGGAAGGCACGATGATCATCGGAGATGCCGATGTCAAGCTGGGTGAGGTTGAAGGTGTTCCATTCTATATGCATCATAGACAATATGAATATTGGAAACATACACGTCTGACACTAGACGTCGTAGAAGGCATCGGGGGGATGTTCAGCATAGAAGGTCCCCGCGGTGTCAGATTCCATATTCGCAGCGAACCGATTAATGGTTAGACTTTGATAGATAATTTGTGGAAACCGGGGAAATCCCGGTTTCTTTTTATTGGACGGATTTAATCCGGAGTGCCCTGCATGGCGCCATACTGCCCGGATAACGGGACCGATAGCACCGTTTATCGGCCTGCATCCCTCAAAACGAAGTTCCGGTTAAAAAATGACCCGGAACACTTGTCCCGGGTCATTCCGCTTTCCTTTGAAAGCTATTACTCTTCGTCAAACTCGTAGTAGTCTGAAAGAATATTTTTGATTTTGATCGGTTTTTCGGATTGGATAAGTTTAATGTTGGAAATAACCTGATCGCAGCCTTCATTTTCGAGATGGCTGTTAAGTTTTTTAACCAGGTTCATCAACTCATCAATAGAACCTTCGACTGTCGTTTCCATCGGACCGACAAAATGTGTCAGACCGCTTTCTTCGATGATTTCGATTGCTCCGGGTACATGGGAATGATGGTCGCTCGTCTGAGGATGGTGCGGTAATAGCTGAATGCCCATAATATAGTTCATACTCTTTTCCTCCTAGCTAATAGTTCTATCACTTTCTATTTTATGATAACATTAGGGTAAGCGCTTTTAAAGTGATTGGAGTATGCACATACCGATCAGAAGGAGTTATAAAATGAATTTTCAAGCTATAAAATGGCTGAACTTTATATTGACCGTCGTTGCCTTATTCGCGGTTTACATATTTTTAAACGAAAAACTGGATCCCCCATTCGATACGTTCCTCATCGTTGCGCTTATCATTGTGGGCCTGCTTTCCCTCGTACCTGTGTTCCGGAATACCGGCAAAAGTAATAACGGCGAATAAAACTGCGGGCCCTCGCTAAAGGACCCGCAGTTTTTTTATTCCAAGTATTCCATGATTTCCACCTGGTCCGAGTACTCTGTCATATGGGTGCTGACATCCTCATAGACCAAATCCGCGTCTTCCAGTCCGTAGTTCTCCGCGTCAGCAAGGGGAACCAGCTGGAAATTATCATATTCCTGACTGGACACATATGTCGGCATGAATCTGACGTTGTCCACACTCGTTTCCCCGGCCTGTTTCTTAACATCAAACCCTATAATACCGCCGAGTTTCGTTTCCAGTGACTGCTGGGCACTGAAGAAGTTGCCGAGCGAATGAGCAATGACCGCTTCCCTGCCGTCTTCCGTCTCATTGATCTCGATCGGCTGCAGTACGTGGGGATGGTGGCCTAAAACCACATCTGCACCCCGCTCGGTCATCTCAAGCGCCTGCTGCCTGTGTTCTTCTCTCGGGTATTCTTCATACTCCACGCCCTGGTGCATGCTGACAACGAGCAGATCGACTTTTTTGTCGAGCGCTTCGATATCTTCATAGACCGGGCTTGAATCGATCAGATTCACCAGATAATCCTTGCCTTCAGGGATCGGCATTCCATTTGTTCCGTATGTATACCCCACGAATCCGACTTTGATTCCATTCACTTCAAGTATTCTGTCCCGTTCGGCGTCTGCGGCACTTTTATTGGCACCGACGTATTCTATGCCTCTCTCTTCAAATACATCAATCGTCCGCAGTATACCGGCTTCCTTCTTGTCGAGCGTATGGTTGTTGGCATTTGAAACGATATCGGTTCCAAACGCTTCGAGCAGATCGGCCGCTTCAATCGGCGAGTTGAAATTCGGGTACCCGCTCAGGCCGAGCGCTTCCCCGCCAATGGGGGTCTCCTGATTCAAAAAGACGAGATCCTGTTTTTGCAGGTAAGGAGACACTTCCTCCACGCGGGATACAAAATCATAGCCGTCTTCCGTTTTGACATCCTCATACAGATGATCATGGATCAGCACATCTCCAGCCGCCCCGAAAGAAAAGCTCTGGACGAAATGTTCTGCAATGATCGCTTCCACCGAGTCCGGTTCCAGCTGTGTCATTTCCTTATCAAAATTCTCATTTGGACCATCATCCGAGAGGCCGCCAAAAATTCCGAGGAATAAAAATATTGGTAATAAAAACTTCATGTTGTCCCTCCTTCAAATCCTCATCCGAGTATCCGCCACGTATAAAGTGTCGCGTATGTTCCGAACGCGCCCCATTCACTCATGATTTTTTCCATATAGGCACGATCCGGCTTATCATCCAGCTGATCCGTAATTTTGAATGCATTCCTCAATCCCGCGTCGCCGACCGGGATGGCGTGCCTGAACTTGATCGTCCGCATTAAAACGACGTTGGCACTCCACGGGCCGATGCCCTTCACTTTTGTCAGATGCGCTTTCGCTGCGTCATAATGCTCGAAGCTCTGTAAATATTCTTTGGACAATTCACCGTCTATGATTCCCTGGGCACAGTTTCTGATGTATTCCGCCTTCCTGGTGGAAATCTGCATTTCCCGCATCTCTTTAACACTCAGTGTAAGCAGCTCTTCGGCCGAAGGCATCAGCCGGTACTGCTCCCCCTCGTATTCGACAGAGTGATTGAAATGTTCGACGAGGCGCCTTTTGAGCGCAAAAGCAAACTTCATATTAATCTGCTGGCCGATGATCGACCAGACCAGCACATCGACAATATCGACATAGGCAAGCATGCGGAAACCGTGTAACCGCTGCGTCACTTCCCTGAGACGCGCATTCCCGCCCGCAAATTTGTAAAACCGGTTCAGGTCATAGTCGAGATCGAACCAGTCGGTGACATATGCTGCAACTACCTTCTCTTCCACCCCTTCATTATAGAGGATTTCAACATTGACGGAATCCGGTTCCGCACTTTCCGACAGTTCGAATAAAACCCGCCTGCCGTCAAAACTTTCCGCTTTTCTCACTTTTTGGTCCACAGTCGTATAGAGGCAGTCATCCTGCACTGCCATGAAATCATACATTATCCGATAGTCGAGGGGCCCGTTGGCACGCAGAATCATATTCTCGTCCGGCCCTTCACGGTATCCCCCTGCTTCGGTTCCCTGCCGTCGGCAAATTGTATCCGGATGGAATCCGCTTCATAAGGGTGGGAGCCGTTCATGACATGGAAATGCAGATGGGGCGTATCCGATGCCCCACTGTTGCCGCATTGGGCAAGTTTATGCCCCCATTCCACTTCATCTCCGACTTCCACCGTGATGGAATGTTCCCTCAGATGTGCAAGCATTGTATATTCATTATAACCGTGCTCCAAAATGATGCAGTTGCCTTCAGGGGACACCGAATTCATCCTGTGCGGTTCGTTGTCCTCCACGTCCTTTATGACATGGACCACCTTGCCCGCCCTCGGAGCAACAACATCCTCGCCGAACGCATGATAGGATAATAACTGCTGCGGATCTCCGCTGCAGGCAGCGCCATCTTCTTTTTTTATAAAGTCATAGGCATATCTCTGATGCTTATGGGAGTAGTGGTAATTGAGGAAACTGTCATTTCCGCCCCACAGCACAAACCATTCTCCTGTAAACGGCACTCTGTAGCTGTTTATCGTGACTTCCCTGTCCGAATCGAATTTTTCATAGATGTCGAATTGTATCCCGATGATTTCGCCTGCATTATTAAACGCAGTGATAATCATTCTGCCACTTTCTTCAGCCACCCATTGATAGCGTTTTATTCCCGGTTCCAGCTGATTAGAGCCTTTCAGCGAAAATGTGCCTGCCCCATCATTGAAGTTTTCTGCAGATTTTACAAACTCGTCTTCTCCCATGCTTAAACGAAAATCTTTGACCGTCTGCCTGTAGATCCGGCCGAAGTTCCCCTGCGAGAAATGGAATCCGAACTCTTCCGGAAACACTTTGTCCTGGGCCATCTGATCATCTCCATCCATGTATTATTACCTTTATCATACAGAAAATAGGCATGCCCGTCACGGCATGCCTATTTTATACGCTCTATTATCTCTTTTGTCTGTTTCTCCACTGATATTAAGTCATTGAGCCTGAATGAGCCATAATCAAGCAGGATGACGTTATCCGGTGGCACACCCAGTGCCTCCGACACCGATTGCCGGACCCCGTCTCCTTCATCTTCCCTCACATTCACGAATACATAATCCGATTCTATGCCCTGAAGTCCTTCAAGTGTCCTGTGGCCGGCACCCTTCTCCTCCAGCTCGGCAGCAAGCGACTCATCGATCCCGAACTTGAGCACATCGTAGACGGCTTCCGTGCCGAAGCTTGTGTACTCGTCATATAAGTAGTAGCCGTCATCCTCTTTTGACAGCACCATGGCCGTCTGCCCGGAAACGATGTCCCCCGCCTGCCGCTGCAGCCGGGTCGATGCTTCCAGCCATTCATCCCCCAGTTTCTCGGCTTCTTCCTGTTTATTCAGAATCACACCCAGGGTGAACAGATGTGACAAATACAAGCGCTCTTTAAATGGACTGAATGCCGATGTACTGTAGTTCACCTGTACAGTCGGAGCGATTTCCTGATATTCAAACAGGTGCTCATCCGGCGTATAGGTGATAATCAGATCTGGATCCAGCGCCTTCAGCGCATCCAGATCCCCATGCTCCAGATATGTAATGTCTTCATCCAGAAACGCTTTGGCATATTCGCTCCGCCGGGCGATTTCATTCACTCCGGCCAAATTGCCGTCCAGAAGTTCGGCATTGCCCGCATCGATCCCCCGGAACAGTGCCACTCTTTTCGGATCGGCGGGAAGTTCTATCTCTTCACTGTGTTCTGTCATGATCTGCCTGATTTCGCCGTCTTCTGAAATCCCCGTTTCCCTGAAACTGCTGCAGGCGGACAGGAGCAGCACGGAAAGTGTCACAGTCATCATCAATTTCATCTTCATTTTCCCCACCACAAGTCTTTGTTTTCGAATTGGTGTTCATTATACACCAATCCTATCCCGGGTGAAATATCAGACATATTAAAAGGACCGGGCGATCCCCGGTCCTTCATGTAAAAATCAGCTTGGGCTATCCCACATTGCTTTCCTGTTCAGGCTCCAGATTCAGTTCTCTTGATCTATATTTATAAAGGAACTCTAAAAATCTGTCTATTCTTCCATCTGAGACACTTTTCATGCTGATTTCGATTTTTTCGCCGATCCAAATGTGAAGCATGGTCCCGACCATCAGCAGTTTTTCATGGCTGATTCCTGTAATGTCCTTGTACAGTACATCTCTGGTGTGAATCTCGTCTCCATCAACTTGGATTTTTATGAATAGACGATGCGTCGTCGGAATGATGGCACCGTAGAATTCATACCGGTCACCCTGCACATACTCAATCGTCCCGATCAGTTCGGGCCCCACAACTTCGTTCTCAAAAAGTTCTACGCCTTCCATATTTTTCAATTTTTTGTGCATAGTCCTTCCCCCTTAACGTTTGTGGTTTTCTTTACCCCGGACCAGCATTGAATAAACAATTCCAAATTTTACGAATATTGCGCCAATAAGCATGCCGGCAACCCCTCCGGCAGTATTGAGTATTAGATCATCTACGTTGGAAATCCGGCCGATCGGCAGCATATATTGAAGGAATTCTATGAATATTGAAATCAGAAACGCTGAAACCACCGTTAAAAATGCTCTGCGGATCAGCAGGTACAGGAAGAATCCCAAAGGTACAAACAAAAGGATGTTCATCAGCAGTGAATTGATGATCGCTCTTGTCGTTGCGTATTCCCAAGTTTCGATTATGCTCAGAAACGGAATGAAGGAAGTGACTTTTTCCGGGTTGTCACTCGGCAGCAAAGTGAGCAGGAAAATGCCGAGGAGCGTCATCACCAAACCTACATAGGTCAGGTAATTGATGATTTTCTTTGCGTCATCCAGCTTGTATCCACTCTTCCTGTTGATGGATACAGTGATAAATATGACGGCAAAGAATAATATGATAAAAATAGGGATTACCGGTTTGAAAGCATTATATAATTCGTACATATCCAGTCCTCTTATCTATTCGCCAAATTGTTGTTCTGTAAATATCCTATACATCTCGTGAGTCCCCATCAGCTCGCTGTGCGTTCCGCTTCCCGTCAGATATCCATTGTCGATGAAGAATATATTATCTGAGTTTACAACAGTGGACAGCCTGTGTGCAATCACCAGCACAGTACGGCCCTCCATCAATTCATCCAGCGCTTCCTGGACAAACCGTTCCGACCGGGAATCCAGACTTGCCGTCGCTTCATCCAGCATGAGCAGCTTCGGATTTTTCAGGAAGGCACGGGCAATGCCGATACGCTGTCTCTGTCCGCCCGAGAGTTTCACCCCGCGTTCGCCGACCTGGGTATCGAGGCCGTCTTCGAGTTCATCGATGAATTCCCTGGCGTAGGATTTCTCCACTGCCGCTTCCACTTCTTGTTGTGTATACGCCGCATCAGTCAGGCCGTATGTGATGTTGTCGAGGATCGTCCCTGAAATGATCGAACTTTCCTGGGCGACATACCCGATATTGCGTCTCAGCGTCTCGAGGGGGATCCGCCGGATGTCCACCCCATCAATTTCAATCGACCCGCCGTCCACATCATAATACCTTTCAATCAGTGCAAAAATGGTGGATTTCCCGCTTCCGCTCGGACCGACGAAAGCGACTTTCTGATTTTTTCCGGCAAAAAAGCCAATGCCGTTCAAAACGGTACTGTCTTTCTGATAGCCGAAATGCACGTCTTTGAATGCCAGACTGCTGAACTGAAGTGTGTCACCCGGCGGGACTTCTGCGGCATTCGCTTCCTCCGGTCTGTCCAATATCCCGATGATTCTGTCCGTGGCGCCGAGGGCTTTATTATACTCGGTGAAAAACATGGCGAACATCGTCATCGGCATGATGATCTGGAACAGGTACAGAAGGAAGGCGACCATCGTACCGATCGTCAACGTTCCTTCAGCCACACGCAGACCGCCGTAGCCGATGATGAGTATGATGACGAACATCATGACCGTACTCATGATCGGAGACAGGAATGCATTGATCACCGCTTCCTTCATGCCGTACTTATACAGACTCCGGATGCCCGTACGCCCTTTTTCCCTTTCATAGGGTTCACCGTTGAATGACTTCATCAATCTGATTTCACTTAAAGTCTCCTGGATGCTTCCTGTGAATTCCGCCGTTTCATCCTGCAGCTTCCTTGATATTTTACTCATTTTCCTGCCCAGCGGAAGTATGACCGCAATCGAGACCGGCACCGACACGAACATGATCAGCGACATGCGCCAGTCCAGGACGAATAAAATGACGACGGAACCGGCGACGGACATGATCCCGCCGATGAGCTGGGGGAAATGGCTGGTAATCAGATTTTTGATGATGGCAGTATCATTGACCACCCTGCTGACGGATTCCCCGCTTTTGGTCTGATCGAAATAGCTTACCGGAAGTTTTAAAAATTTGTCCCAGACAATTTCCCTGAGCCTTAAAATGACCGTCTGCCCGACTCTGGCCAGCATGTAATAGCTGATGCCGTCGAGCACCGCACTCAGCAGGAACACAGAGATGATCAGAACGACAAGTCCCGTTGAAAACATGTCGGTATTGAATCCGTCGATGAAACTCTGCGTCAGCAATGGAACGATCAGACTGCCGATAGTACCGAATAATGTCAGGACGACCGCAAAGATGAACATTCCCCTATTCAGTTGTGTCCGCTTGATCAGATGCATGAAATCTGTAAACGACGCAAATTTTTCCGTTTCTTTATTTTCCATTTTAACGACTCCAATTTTTCATTCTATTATATAGTAACATCGCAGTTTCCATTATGGTAAAATCAATGTTAAGAAAAGGGGGAAATCATATGTCACTTGAACTCAATAACCTCACCAAGACATTCAATGATAACACAGCAGTTAATGACATTAATCTCACCGTACCTGCGGGCAGCATGTACGGATTCCTGGGTGGAAATGGTGCAGGCAAGACGACGACATTCCGGATGATTCTCGGATTGTTGAAACAGACGGAAGGCAGCATCACCTATAACGGCAAACCGATCGACTACAGCGTAACGAACCGCATCGGCTACCTGCCTGAAGAGCGGGGCCTGCATCCGAAGCTCAAAGTCGATGAACAGATCCGCTATCTTGCCCAGCTGAAGGGCATGTCCAAGCGCGACATCGATGTAAAGCTGGACGAATGGCTGGAGCGGTTCGAGGTTCCGGAAAACCGTAACAAACGGATCGAAAAGCTTTCCAAAGGGAACCAGCAGAAGATCCAGCTGATCGCTTCAATTATACACGAACCCGATCTCATCATCCTGGACGAACCATTCAGCGGACTCGACCCGGTCAATGTGGAAATATTGAAGAAATCGGTGAAGGATCTCAACAGAAAGGGTGCCACGATCATCTTCAGCACCCACCGCATGGAACACGTCGAAGAAATGTGCGAAGAGCTCTGCATCCTCAATCGCGGTGCCCAGGTCGTCAGTGGAAACATCGACCAGATCAAGAGCGATTTCGGGCAGAAAGAGATCATTATCGAAGGGGACCATGATGTGTCATTTCTCAAGCAGATGCCCGGTGTCCTCGATATGAAGCAGGTCAGAAAGAAGACGACATTGAAAATTGCGGATGAACAGTTTGCCGAACCGGTCTACAATGAAGTTGTGAAGCTCGGATACTTCAAGAGATTCCAGGTGAAGGAACCGTCGCTCAACGATATTTTCATTTCGAAAGTAGGTCGGACATATGAGTAAATTCATGACAACATTCCTGCAGACATACATTTCCAAAGTCAGGGCAAAATCATTCATCATCAGTACGCTCATCATCGTCCTGCTCATATTCCTGGCGGCAAACATCGATAAGATCATCGATGCCTTCGACTCGAGCGAGGAAGTGACGACGCTTCAGGTCGACGCGGAAGAGGCGCAGTATACAGCAATAGAATCAATGTTCGAATCGATGGATTCCGATTTCAACATCGAACCGTACGACGGCGGAGACGCACCGGAAGCGGGGGCTCTATTGACACTGGAAGGGACCGATCCGCTGTCCTTTACGGTATCCGCTGAAAACGACCTGCCTGAAGGGCAGAAAAATGACATCGAAGTTGCTTTGGCCGAAGTCCAGCGCATGAATACCGTGCAGGCGCTCAACCTCTCCCCTGAAGATACGGAGAAGCTCGGTGCGGCACCGGATATCAATTATGATATCGCTTCGGAGGAAGCGGGAGCGGATGAGGATGAAGCATCCGCTGCCGAGATGAATCCGCTCAACAGCATCATCTTCTATGTCACGGTCATCATCATGTTCTTCATCATCATCAACTACGCCAGCCAGATCGGAACGGAGATCGCGATGGAGAAAACGTCACGCGTCATCGAAATGATCGTGTCCAGCGTACCGCCGGTGACCCATCTGCTCGCTAAAATCGCGGCGATGATTTCAGTCAGCCTGACCCAGCTCCTCGTATTCGTCATTGCGGTCGTCGCTGCGATCCAGCTGTTCGACTTCAACAATCTGATTTCCGAATTCGGACTGGAATCAAATGACCAGACCGTCATTCTGGCCGCCTATTCACTGGTCTATCTCATACTGGGTCTGGTGCTCTACCTTTCCATTTCAGCACTGCTCGGATCATTCATCAGCAGAATGGAAGACCTTCAGCAGGCACTGCTGCCCGTTACGATGTTTTCACTGATCGGGTTCTATATCGCGATCTTCAACATCTGGGCCACAGAGAATATGCTCGTCATCGTGACCAGCTATATTCCGCCATTCACCCCATTCGTCATGCCTTTGAGGGCCATGCATGCAGATACCGGCCAGTTGACACTGCTGATCGGTGTCCTGATCCTGCTCGTCAGCATCGTGATCGTCATATGGCTCGCTGCAAGCATCTACAGAAACAGTGTATTATCCACGGATAAAGGGATACTGAAAAACCTGAAGAGAATCCGAAGAGAATAATTTAACCAGAAATGGGAAGGCCGCCGGCCTTCCCATTTTTGTCATTCAGACGTTTTTGTCCATTCCCACCCGCTTTTTCATATGGATACCGCAATCCGCAAACAAACAGAAGAAAACCCTCCGCATATGCGGAGGGCCGGTCTGCAAACTCTACAGCTCGATATCTTCTATATCTGTAATGACCGTCACATCAGGGTGGCGCTGTAATATGGATGCCGGGACATCTTCAGTGATTTCGCCGTGAATCATATTCCTGAGTGCCTGTTTTTTCCCTTCGCCTGAAGCGAGCAGCAGAATGCTTTTGGCATTCATGATCGTGCCGAGCCCCATGGATACAGCTTTTGTCGGAACATCTTCAGTTTTTTCGAAGAATCTCGCGTTATCCTGGATCGTCGTTTCTGTGAGGTCCACGACATGCGTTCCGGATTCAAACGAAGTGCCCGGTTCATTGAATGCGATATGTGCATTTCTTCCGATGCCTAAAACCTGCAGGTCCACGCCGCCCAGGTCTTCGATCATTGCATCATATGCGGATGTTTCAGCATCCAGGTCTGCAGCAGCACCGTCAGGCAGTTTTGTATTTTCAAGTGGAATATTCACTTTATCAAAGAAAATCTCTCTCATATAATAATGATAGCTCTGTGTATCTTCCGGAGACAACCCGACATACTCATCGAGATTCACCGTGTAGACATGTGACAGGTCCACATTGCTCTTATTCAGCTTATCCGCAAGATATTCATACATTTTTTCAGGTGTTGACCCTGTCGCCAGTCCAAGTACCAGCCTGTCCGATCCGGTGATCTTGTCAAAAACCACCTCTGCTGCCTTCATGCTCATTTCATCATAATCTTTTGCTTTAGCCAGTTCCATAAAGCGCCTCCAAGTATTCAACAGTTTAAGTGATGTATTCCAAAACATCCTGTGTTTGGATATTTCAAATGCATTTAAAATTATATTAGCATGAAAACTATTGGAAAACTAGGAAATTGCTATTTTATTCACAAATTATTTCAATTAAATTTTTTCTATGATCGTCCGGACAGCCTGCGTGATATCTTCCTGTGACCAGCTTGGTACGTCGAGTTCCGTGCCGATTTCATGGTGTGCCGGTACGTGGATGAATCCGGCTCTGATATCCAGTTGATTCGTCTGGATGTAGCTGAGTGCCGAATACATCACATTGTTGCAGAGGTAGGTGCCGGCGGAGTTGGATATTCTGGCAGGAATCTCCCTTTCCTTTAATGCCGCTTCCAAATCCTTGATCGGCAGCGTGGAGAATAAACCATCCGGTCCGGCTGCATCTATCTTTTCCCCATCCGGATTGAAGCCGTCATTGTCCGGCCGGCCATCCACGCAATTGATCGCAATGCGTTCGATATCAATCGTATGCCGGCCGCCGGCAAGCCCCAGACAGACGACAACGTCCGGCTGTTCTTCCTTAATATCATTTGTAATCAATGCGTTTATTTCATCAAAGACAACGGGATATACCTTTCCTGTGATGAGATACTCCCCTATTTCCTGTCCATCCAGTTCATTGACTGCCGCTTCTGTCGGGTTTGATCTGAATTTGAGAAAGGGTTCGAAACCGGTAAGCAATATTTTCTTCATTGTTTTCCACCTCGTCAATTAATATTATTTTCAATGTATCAGATTAAAAGATGAAAAGCTCTCATCAGCAAATGAGAGCTTTTCCTTGAACCAATCTGTTCCATCATTCTATCTCTGCCTGTAATCGTCATTATCCAGATCAGTGACGAACATATGGCCCGGCGCATGGGTGATCATGATTGACGGCTTCGCATTCAGGGCCGCGTTCTGCGGCGTCACGCCGCATGCCCAGAATACCGGCGTTTCATTCTCACCGATGTCAATGGATTCTCCGTACTCCGGATGATCGATATCTTTAATTCCGATTTCCAGAGGATCTCCGAGGTGCACCGGTCCGCCGTGCATCTCGGGGAACTGCGCCGTGACATTGGCAACCGTCGCCACTTCGCTTTCATCAAACGGCCGCATTGAGACGACAAGCTCGCCGCTGAACACGCCGGCGGATTCTGTGGCGATGTTCGTCTTATACATGGCGACATTCCTGCCCTGTTCAATATGCTTGATATTGATGCCTTCATCCAGAACAGCCTGTTCGAATGTGAAGCTGCAGCCGATCAGGAATGTAACGAAATCATCCTGCCAGTAGTCGCTGATATCTTCTACAGTGTCCGTCAGTACACCGTCTTTGTAAATATTATACTTCGGTATGTCCGTCCGGATATCCGAACCTTCCGCAAACCGGCTCACTGCGCGGCCGTCTTCGATCACTTCAATGACCGGCACCGCCTTTTTATTGCGCATTGCATACAACAGAAAATCAAAAGCATACGCTTTCGGCAGGATGACCAGGTTCGCCTGGACTTTATTCCCCGCGGCACCTGAAGTGCTGCCGGTGAATGTGCCGCTTCTGATTGCTTCCCTCAACTGTTTACTGTCCAAATGGAATCCCTCCTCTAACTAGTCCATAGATCTGCGAGGCCCTGGAGTGACATCACGCCCGCTACAATGGTGATGATCACGGCGATAACGCCGAAGACGATCATCCATGTCGGGTGATGGTAATCACCGACGACCTTCTTGCGTCTTGAAGCAATGAGCACCGCGCCCAGAGTCAGCGGCAGGATCAGGCCGTTGAACGCACCGGCAAGGATGAGCAGTGCCACCGGCCGGCCGACGAATGTGAAGATTACGGTGGACACGACGATGAATGCCACAATCACCGTGTTGTTATGTTCATCGAAGAACTTATGCATCGATCTCAGGAATGACGCACTGGTATAGGCTGAACCGATGACTGAGGACAGCGCCGCGGCCACCAGGACGATACCGAAGATCTGCATGCCGATGTCACCGAGCGCAATCTGGAACACGGATGCCGGCGGGTTTTCCGGATCAAGCGCGAACCCCTGGGCAACGACACCGAGTACTGCCAGGAATAAAATGATGCGCATCAGACCCGTCGTCAGTATCCCGTAGTTGGCCGCCTTGCTTACGAAGTTGAGGTTCTCCCGCCCCGTCATGCCGGCTTCGATCAGTCTGTGGGCACCGGCGAATGTAATGTATCCGCCGACCGTCCCGCCGACCAGTGTAATGACCGGCACCACCAGGGACAGCGGATTTTCCGGTGCGATCGATCTCAGTGCCGCTTCGGCGTAAGGCGGGTTGGACTGGATCATGACATACGCTGTAATCAGAATCATCAATACGCCTAAGGACTGTGTAATCACATCCATTACTGCACGGCCGTTTTTCACCAGAAAGACGACAATGGCGATGATACCCGTGAGGGCTGCACCGATACGGACGTCCCAGCCGAATATCGCATTGAATCCGAGACCGGCGCCCGCAACGTTTCCGATATTAAAAGCGAATCCGCCCAGCACGATCATGAAGGCGACGACATTCCCAAGCCCCGGGAGCACGTCATTGGCGACATCCTGCCCCCTTTTTCCGGAGACGCTGAGGACGCGCCAAATATTCAGCTGTGCCCCAATATCAATGATGATCGACGCCAGGATGGCAAATGCAAAACTTGCCAGGAACTGTTCGGTAAACACCGCAGTCTGCGTCAGGAACGCCGGTCCGATCGAGGACGTTGCCATCAGGAAGACCGCTCCGAAGAGCAGCCGCCGCTGTGCAGCGGTTATTTTCGGTTTTTCATTGTTCATTTCCCCCACCCCTTTTAGTTACATCGTTTTTATTTCAATATCATTTTCGGCAAGCTGGCGCCGGATCTCTTTGACGAATTCCAGTGCTTTCGGCCCATCGCCGTGCACACAGATGCTGTCGGCCTGAATATCAATATCCTTGCCGCCCACACTCTCCACCTTGCCTTCTTTGACCATGCGGATGACGCGTTTCACCGCAATGTCGGTGTCCGTGATCATCGCGCCTTCCTTGCGTCTCGATACGAGCGTGCCGTCATCTTCATAGGCACGGTCGGCAAACACTTCATGTCTGACTTCGAGCCCGGCATCTTCCCCGGCCTGAACCAGGTTCTGGTTGGATAACCCCATCAGCTTGAGGTCCGGATTGTATTCCCTGACCGCTTCGGCGATTGTTTTGGCGAGCTCCTTATCGTTGAATGTCGCATTATAGAGCGCACCATGCGGCTTGACGTGATTCATTTCGATTCCGGCGATTCTGCAGAAACCGTCCAGCGCCCCCATCTGGTAGAGCATGATGCTTCTGACTTCCGGCATCGAGAGTGCCATGTATCTGCGGCCGAACCCCATCAGGTCCGGGTAGGCCGGATGCGCACCGATGCCCGTCGTCCCGCTTTTTTTGATCAGTTCCACCGTCTTTTGCATCACGGACGGGTCACTGGCGTGAAATCCGCAGGCCACATTCGCCGATGAAATCAGAGGAATGATCGCGTCGTCATTGCCGATTGTATAATTGCCGTAGCTCTCTCCCAAATCTGCATTCAAATCCACTGTAAACATACTGTCGACTCCCTTTCTATTAGATAATATGATTGCGTTCCAAAAACTTGATATCCACTGTATTATCCATATACTTCGGATGGTTCATCAAATAATGCTGAAAATCGAGTGTCGTATCGATCGGCGAAATCACCGTTTCCTCCAGGACGTGGCGCATCTTGCGGATCGCCGTCCCGCGGTCGCCGGCATGCGCAATGATCTTAGCGATCATCGAATCGTAATTCGGCGGAATCCGGTAGCCGGCGAAGATGTGCGTATCAATGCGGACCCCCTGGCCCAGGCCGAAGTGCAGCCGGTCGATTCTGCCCGGTGACGGCATGAACCCTTTTGAAGGATTTTCCGCATTGATTCTGCACTCGATCGCAAAACCGTTGATTTCAATGTCCGCCTGGCTGATGTCGAATGTATCGAACAGCGCAACTTCGATCTGCAGGCGGATGATATCGACGCCCGTAATCTGCTCGGACACGGTATGTTCCACCTGCACCCGCGTATTCATCTCTATGAAGTAGAACGCATCCTCTTCCTCGACATATAAGTATTCCACTGTACCGGCGCCGGCATACTTCAGTTTCCCGATCGCATCCGCCGTCTTTCCGGTAATGTATTCTCTCGAAGCCTCACTTAAAATGGCCGCCGGCGCTTCTTCGATCAGCTTCTGGTTATTCCGCTGGATGGAGCAGTCGCGTTCATACAGATGCACGGCATTCCCTTTGCCGTCACCGATGACCTGGACTTCAATATGCCGGGCCTTCGGTATGTACTTTTCTACATAGATCCGGTCATCATTGAACGCGTTTTTCGCTTCTTTTTTCGCGGCTTTGTACTGTTGCGCGAGGGTTTTTGCTTCCTGCACGAAACGCATGCCTTTTCCGCCGCCGCCCGAGACCGCCTTGATGACGATCGGGAAGCCAATCTCTTCTGCCACCGCCTTGACGTCTTCCAGACTTTCCACGATATCTTTACTTCCGGGGATGACGGGCACACCGGCTGCTTTCATCGTCTTTCTCGCCTCCGCCTTGTCCCCCATCCTTTTCATGATTTCAGAAGTGGGTCCGATGAATATGATTCCGGCTTCTTCGCAGCGCCGGGCAAATTCCGGTGCTTCGGATAAAAACCCGTAACCCGGATGGATGGCGTCCGCTCCTGATGCTTCCGCCGCTGCGAGAATGCGGTCGATATCAAGATAGCTTTCACTGCTTTTGGCCGGTCCGATGCAGATGGCTTCATCCGCCATGGTGACATGGAGGCTGTCGCGGTCCGCCGTCGAATACACAGCCACACTCGGGAGTGCCATCTCTTTCAACGTGCGTATAATCCTTACAGCAATTTCGCCGCGGTTGGCGATCAGTACTTTCTTCATGCTAGTCCTCCTTCGGCCGGATTGTGAGCAGCGGCTGGTCATACTCAACTGTTTCCCCGTTCTCAACGAGAATCTCTTCGACCACCCCGTCGATATCCGCTTCCACATCGTTGAACACTTTCATCGCTTCGATCAGACCGACCTGATCCCCGGCTGATACGGTATCGCCCGCTTCAACGAAATGCGCCTCGCTGTCTTCTTCCTTCTGCATATAAAACGTGCCGACCTGCGCCGCTTTCACCGTATGGAGCCCGCTGTCTGCATCGTTCTCTGCAGCACTGGCGCCAAGGCTCCCTGCTGCGGACTGCACTGCCACGCCCTCTCCCTTTGTCTCGATATGGACTTCCGTATCCATGTCGCCCACTCTGAGCACTTTAAGATCTTCCTCTTTTGCCAGTTTTATCAGTTCTCTGATTTTTTCTATATCCATCTCGTCACCTCTTCATAATCCTTTCAATTTTCCGTGATAACTGCCTTCTGTGGGAAGCGAAATTGCTGTTCGGTTCAAAATAGCCGCCTGAATCGATCTTTTCCATCTCTTTTTTAAATAATTCCGCTGCTGCTTCCACATCGATTTCTTTGAAATAAATTTCGTCCCCCTGTCGTTTCTGCACAAGTTTGGGAATATCCGCCAGAGCCACGGTCGCAATGCGTGCGTAGCCCCCGGCCGTCTGGCGGTCATTCAGCAGGATGATCGGCTTGCCGTCTTTTGGAATCTGGATGCTGCCGAGCTGGGTCGGCTCGCTCAGCACATCATGCCCGCCTGCCGCTTCGATCACTGCCCCGTCCAGGCGGAATCCCATGCGGTCACAGTCTTTGGTCAGTGCATACCCCGTTCCGTAGAACGGTTCCAGATTTTCTTTGAATCTGTCGAACTGCTGACCCGGAATCACCCGGATGATGTCATCTGTATCAAAATCTTTTATTTTGGTGATGCCGGGCGCGACACTGCCGCCGCCTGTCTTCAGCCTGTCGCCGGCTTTGAGCGTCCTGCCTTCGAATCCGCCGATGCCGCTGCGTGTATGAGTGGAAGCACTGCCGAGAACCGGCTGGACATTGAATCCGCCCGCTGCAGCCAGATATGTCCGGGCGCCTGTGGACGCTGCACCGAAAGACAGCGTTTCCCCTTTTTCAAGCGGCACCACCGTGCCGACTTCGACATCTTCGCCGTCGACCTGCATCGGCATTTGGGCACCGGCGGCCGCAACGATGACATCATCCAGCACTTCAAAGGATGCACCGTGCAGCGTCATCTCCAATACGGCTGCATTCGGGTCATTGCCGAGTATCCGGTTGGCGAGCATATAGGCTCTGTAATCCATTGCCCCGGCAGGAGAGAACCCTTCGGCCTGATGGCCGTACCTGCCCCTGTCCTGAACCGTTGTAAATAATCCGGGGTTTTTCACTTTCAAAGCCATCAGCCCTCACTCCTCATTTCATATTTCACTTCATATTCCCCGGCCGCGGCCTGCTGTGCGATCGCTTCATATTCCGCTTCATCGATCGGACGGTATAAAATGCGGTCGCCCGCCTGATAGAGGATCGGTTCTTCCCGCTTCGCATCAAATAAAGGGACCGGTGTCCGCCCGAGCAGGTTCCAGCCGCCCGGGGATTCGAAAGGATACATGCCCGTCTGCCTGCCGCCGATTCCGACAGACCCTGCTGGGATCCGCACCCTCGGGGTGTCCAGCCGTGCCTTATGCAGTTTTTCATCGAGGCCGCCCAGATAAGGGAAACCGGGCATAAAGCCGAGCATATAAACCAGATATTCCTTGCCGCTGTGCCGCTCGATCACTTCATCGGCAGACAGCCCGTTTTCTTCGAAAGTCTCTATATCCGGTCCGTATTCCCCGCCGTAGCAGACAGGGATTTCCACCGTCCTGTATTCGAACGTACCGTCAAGCAGCGACTCCGTATCGATATCTTTTACCGCCGCTTCAATTTCGCCGGCGTCCGTACCGAAGAGATCATAGTAAATGATCAGACTCGTATAGGAGATGACAATTTCTTCAATGCCCTGAATCTCCCGCGACTCGATTTCATGTTTAAGCGAAACGAGCTGGCGGTTTACAGTCTCATCAATATCCTCACCTATATAGATTGTAAGTGCGTTCTCGGAATATCGTCTGATGTCCATTCCTTCGCCCTCCTCTTCTCCTTTATTTCTCTCCTCGATTATAACCTAAATATTCAAATTTTAAATATTATCAGAAATATTTCTGTCCAAAGTGAAATATCACCACCCTGCACTCCGGTTATGGTTCCTGATTTATCATTTGTTTTTAAATCCGCCGTGTTATATCTTTTAAATATCATATAAATATCAAAGGAGAGAAACAATGACACACACCTTCCTCGAAAAAATGAATGCAGAAACACTGGACGATCAGACGACCAACAGACTGCACAGCCGGATTCTGGAACTCTCCGAGATCGGTCGGACGGAGGACCAGGGTTCAAAGCGCATGGGATATTCAGATAAGGAACTGGCCGCAAAAGAAAAGATAAAAAGCTGGATGGAAGCGATCGGCATGAGCGTCCGCACGGATGGTGCAGGCAACGTATTCGGCAGATACAAAGGGCACGATGACTCCGAAGTATTCATGGCAGGGTCCCATGTGGATTCCGTTCCGAACGGCGGGCATTTTGACGGAGTGACAGGTGTATTGTCCGCTTTGGAGATTGCCGAACTGTGGCACGCGGAGAACTACACACCGGCATATTCGTATGAAGTGGTGATCTTTTCAGATGAAGAGGGCAGCCGTTTCAACAGCGGTCTGACGGGCAGCCGCGCGTTCATGGGGCTGATCGGTGAAGAAGAACTGGATAAGTATCGTGACCCCGATAATAAAACAATCGACGACGTACTCGAGCATATCGGTTCAGACCGGACAGAATTCCTGAAAGCGGAAGGCCCGGATTATAACATAAAGATGTATGGGGAAATCCATATAGAGCAGGCCAGACAATTGAAAGAAAAGGCGCTGCCGGTGGGAATCGTCAGCGGTATTGCCGGGGCGACACGGACGAACATCACATTCAAGGGAGAAGCGGGACATGCCGGTTCGACACCGATGCATCAGCGGAAAGACGCACTGGTACAGGCATCCGAATTCGTCAGAACCCTGCCCGATATCCCGCCGTCGATCAGCCAGACAGCCGTTGCGACTGTAGGCAAACTGAAAGTCATCCCTAACGGCGTAAACGTCATTCCCGGTGAAGTCCAGCTTGTCGTGGATGCGCGTGACATCAATGAAGATCACCAGGCCGAACTCATCCAGGCAGTCCAACAGCATGCGGAGAAAGTAGCCGGACAATCTGAAGTCACAGTCGATATCGATCTGACGACACGCATCACACCGATTCCGATCGGCGAAGACGTCATCGGCAAAATGGAAGAGGCATTCAGAAGAAATAATCAGGTTCCCGTCCATCTGCCAAGCGGCGCGGGACATGATGCCATGAGTGTCGGCACAAAACATCCGATTACGATGCTTTTCGTCAGAAGCATCAAAGGTATCAGCCACAACCCGGAGGAATTCAGCCACATCAGCGATATCAGAGATGCGGTGCTGATACTCAAAGACTTCTTTGAACAGTATGAGTAGTTTAGATTTTGCAAAACAAAAAGAGGGGAGGAAAATTTCTATTTTCCTCCCCTCTTTTGCGTTCATACCGCTTAAATTTTTGTTAAAAGATGATTTCTGTCCATATCTTCAAAGACGTTCCCAATATGAGTACTGCGAGTATCCATTGCAGTATTTTCACATTCATCTTCTGTCCTGCTTTCGCCCCAAGAGGGGAAGCGATCAGACTGGCGATGATCATGATCAGAGCCGGTCCGTACAGCACCTGTTCGGTAGCCACTTTACCAATCGTCGTCCCGATCGAAGATATGAATGTGACCGCCAGGCTGGTTGCAATCGTCACCCGTGTAGGTATCTTCAGCACGACCAGCATAATCGGCACAAGTATAAATGCACCTGCCGCCCCCACTATGCCGGCGGCGAGGCCTGTAATCAGCGAAAGAGCCGAAGCCAGGAAACCGTTGAATTCCAACGTATCCCCCGGGGAGAAATCAATCTCCTTTCTCGGAGTGAACATCATGATGACCGCTATTGTAGCCAGAACCGCATAAATGATATTGATCTGCGCTTCGCTCAGAAATTCAGAGCCATATCCGCCTGCAAGGCTCCCCACCAAGATGGAAACACCCATATAGGAAATGAGTTTCATATTCAAATAACCGCTGTTCCTATATGCCCATACCCCGCCGATGGTTGCGAAGAACACCTGCACTGCACTGATTCCTGCGACTTCATGCGGGGTGAATGAAGCAACACCCAAAATTGCCGGGATGAAAAGCAGCATGGGATATTTGATGATCGAACCGCCTATCCCGACCATACCGGAGATGAACGAACCGATAAAACCAATCAGGAATATGACCGTTATAAAAGTGAAATCCATTACTGCAGCGCTTCTTCGATACCAGCGTATCCTTTTTCAATATTTATAACATTGCCGTACCCTTCCGCTTTCAGCACACTTGAAGCAATTGCTGATCTTACGCCGGACTGGCAATGAATATATATTTCATCGTTTTTGTCGAATGGGATTTCTTTTTGATCCAGATGTCCGAAATGGATATGCTCCGCCTCTTTTAAATGACTTTGTTCATATTCGGAAGTCGTACGGACATCCAGGATGTTTTTCTCTTCATAGCCTTTTGTGAAATCTTCGGGTGAGATGTTTCTGTAGGCGTCATTTGAATATTCATCAACGCTTTCCATAGGAATGATGGTCTGTAAATGATCGAAACCGATCGAAGCAAGGTCTGCCTGAATGGATTCACTGTCCTCCGGATTGGCGACGACTGTCATTGGCTGGCCGTAATCTAAATACCATCCGATAAACTGCAGGAATTTACTGTTATAGGGAATATTTACCGCACCCTTTATAAAGCCTTTCTGGAAATCTTCCTTTTTCCTTAAATCGAATAACTGCCCTGTGATTTCATCAGGAGTTCCTATCTTCACTTCTTTAATATTGAATTCAGGCAACCCTGTTTTGTTCACTTTCTTCATCTGGGCAAAGTAGCTTGGCGGTTCAGGCTGATCACTCGTCAACTCTTTTACGAAATCCGCTTGATTTCCCTGATTGAATGCCCAGTTATTGACTTTCTCATATCCAATCGTCGACAGCGGTACTGCACCGAGTGATTTACCGCATGCACTGCCTGCACCGTGCCCCGGCCACACCTGCATAAAGTCAGGGTATGATTCCAGCTTTTTGATGGATTCATACATATCATTGGCGCCTTTTTCCGTTGTGCCTTCCATATGCGCCGCTTCTTCCAGCAGATCCGGGCGGCCGATGTCGCCGACGAACAGGAAATCGCCCGTGAAGACGCCCATCGGTTCTTTACTGCCGCCGCCTGCGTCTGTCAGAACATAGGAGATACTCTCCGGCGTATGGCCCGGCGTATGCTCCACTTTCAGTTCCACGTTACCGACATTGATGACGTCCCCGTCTTTTAGAAAGACCGTATCTTCCGGAACATTTTCATATTTCCAATCTTCGTCCCCTTCATCAGAGACATAGAGCCCGGCACCGAGTTTTCTGGAGACATCCCGCAGGCCGGAAGCAAAATCCGCATGAATATGTGTTTCCGCAGCCTTTGTAATCTTGAACCCTTCCTTGTCGGCGACTTCGATATAATCATCCAACACCCTTTTTGGATCGATGATTATTGCTTCTTTTGTTTTCTGACACGCAACCATATAGGAAGTCTGTGATAATTTTTCATCATAAAATTGTTTAAAGAACATTGTTCATTACTCCTTCATATCCATCATTTATATAAATAAGTTCAAGTTGCTGTTTTCTGCATCCCCGAGATAAGTGCCGACACCGCCGAATTCTACATTATCGAGTAATTCTTCCTTGTCGACCGCCATGACATCCATGCTCATCGTGCAGGCCACCATCTTGATTCCCAGTTCATCTGCCTTTTTGATCATTTCCGTTACTGATTCGACTTTTTTATTTGCCATCACATATTGAATCATCTTAGACCCCAGACCGAACATGTTCATTTTGGAAATGGGCAGTTTGGAAGCAGATTTCGGCATCATCTTACTGAACATCTTATCGAGGCCATTCTTCTTCCTTTTTGGCGCATTTGGATCTTTGATTATATTCAGCCCCCAGAATGTGAAGAACATTGTTACATCCTTCCCCATGCTTTTTGCGCCAGTTGCAATAACGAAAGAAGCTAGTGCCTTATCCAGGTCACCGCTGAATACGACCATCGTTGCGCCGTTACCCGTTTCAATCATCTGATTGTTCCCGGCCGGATTAACGTTTTGTACAGCATTCTTCTGAAGCACCGCGACGACTTTGCCATCGTGCTGTCTGTTTTCAATTATGCTGTTGCCTGTCTTACGCGCCCATGCCTCGACATCTGTTGCAAAACCGATGTCAGTTACCATAATTTCCATCTGTTGACCGGTTTCCATGGCATCCATCGTTTCCTTTACTTTAAGAATCGGACCGGGACACTGGAGTCCGCTCGCTTCGATTTTGATCCTGTCCGGTTTTATATCATTTTCCGCCTGTCCGGCTGCACTTTTTTCTGCAGTATCATATTTCCCCTCATACGCTGAGTAGCCCTCCTCAAGGTTTACTGCATCAAACCCGTTATCCTTTAATATTTCAACGGCTTTTTCTCCCCGTTTTCCGCGTTGGCAGTAAACATGGATTCTTTTGTCCCGAGGCAATTCGTCAAGACGCGTTTCCAATTCATTTACGGAAATATTCTTAGCAGTATCCACATAACCAAGTTCAAATTCAATCGGTTCCCTGACATCGAGCAGATACTGATCTGATTCAACCATCCCATCAGCATCATTGATTTGATAATTTTCTTTGACATTATTATTCATATTGTTAAACTCTCCTTCTTTTAAATACCCATAGGGGTATAATAGCAAATACTCTTCCTTGAGTCAAATACCCTCCGGGGTATTTTAGGAGTTATTATAAAAAGCAGAATGAATCATCTGCTTTTATTGAGCAGCTCCACTGCCTCTTTGATTATTTCGTCTGTTTCCGCATCCTCATTGTCCATCGCTTCTTTGACACATTCCACGAGGTTTTCACTTACTATGACATTCATCGTACGATTCAGTGCGTTTTTCGCTGCGCTCAACTGCATTACTACATCCCTGCAGCTCTTACCTTCTTCGATCATTTTCAGTGCACCGTTAATCTGGCCCTGCAGACGATTGATCCGATTGACGATTGCTTTATCATAGACTGTCTGTTCATTAAGTTCAGTCATTACTCTCACCTTTTCATTGATTTAATATATTAATTATAAAACTATTTGAAAGATAAATCAAATACCCTGCCGGGTATATAAAGTGAACAATGAACCTATGTAAGTTAGAATGGATTCAGACGCCATATAGACAAGGAGCAAAAAAATGAATCATTGGGATGATAAATTCGATACCGAGGAATATATTTACGGCACCGAACCAAATGAATGGATTGCATCACAGCTAAAGGATGATGGAGAAGGTAAAAAAGCTGCTTTGCTTGCTGAAGGTGAAGGACGCAATGCGGTGTACCTTGCCAAATTGGGATATGAAGTGGCCACTTATGATTTATCCAGAATCGGTGCCCGGAAGACAGAGAAATTGGCAAACTCGCAAAACGTTGAAGTAAACACTAGCTTCCAGGATATTACGGTAAAAAATGCACTGCCGATACAGCAATATGATATCAGCATAATTGTATTCGGCCACGTTCCGCCACAGGGCAAAGAAGAGATGTTTTCCAACCTGATCAATTGCGTAAAAGAAAATGGAGAAATCTATTTTGAATTCTATTCCAAAAGGCAGCAGGAATTTAAAACAGGCGGCCCTGGAAACATTGATATGCTGTTCGACATTGATGAAATCAAGGGATATATAAAAGAACTGCCCGCTGAAATCATCAGTCTGGAAGAAGTCATTCTTGAACGCGATGAAGGTTTTATGCACAAAGGCAAAAGTGCTGTGATTCAGGGACATTTAAAGAAATCTGGCACCCAAAACCAGTAGTATCAGAACAACAGAATAAAATCTGATATTATATTCTGTACAAAACCAGACAAATGCAAAACAAAGGGCTCCATCTTTAGAGATGAAGCCCCTCTTGTTGCCTGTCTAATTACTAATCTTACTTTTCGCTTCTCTGTAGACTTCTCCCGGGAATTCATAGAGGCGCAGCAGTTCAATCGCATTCGAAGTGGAGGCGACCCCTTCGCGGATCTTATACTCGAAATAAATATCATCACCCGTCAGGTGCTCCCTGAAATGATAAAAGGCAAGCTCACCTGCAAGCAGTTCCGTCAATTCCATATCGTGGGTCGCCGCGATCAAATGGACATTCTTTCTGTCGTTCAAATATCTGAGCAGCGTCTCCGCGGCCGCCACCCGTTCAATGGTATTTGTCCCTTTGAACACTTCATCGATGATGCAGTAAATGCTGCCTTCAAAATGTTCAATTTCCTCAATAATCCGTTTCAGAGACTTGATTTCACTGATGAAATAGCTGTCCCCTTCAATCACACTGTCTGTGATGTCCATGGAAGAGATCACTTTTCCGGGCCTGTATTTGAACAGACTGCTGGTTGAAGTGTTCAGTCCATTACTCAATACCACATTGACTCCCAACGCTTTCATAAACGTGGATTTACCGGCGGCGTTTGAGCCTGTCAGTAATATATCCTTATCGAAATTCAGATCATTTTCAACGGGGTCCGTCACCAGAGGATGATACAGGTCTTCAGCTTTTATATATGAATCATATGTCATTTCCGGAGCTGCATAGTAAGGCAGTGTTTCCCGCCACATCGCCACGCTGTAGTTCAGATCCAGTTCAGCGACATAATGCCAGCTCGCTTTATAGAGCCGGTGATTCCGATTCAGCGATTTCAGTATCAGATGGTACAGATGATAATCGACCAGAAACATCAGCTTCATGGCAGAAAATACTTGAGCACCGATGTTCATCTCCCCTGAAGTGTCATCAATGACAAACAGCGGACTGAGAAAAGACAGTCTTTTGAGCCCTCTGCTGTTGTATTTGGCATCCAATTTACCTGCAGTGACAATGATGTTTATGGCGTAGAAGATATCGGTATAATCAAAACCGGTGGCTCCTTTATGCTTTTGTGAAAGGTATGCATTCACTCCCAGCCCGGCCAGTATCGTCATGATCGACAAAAAAGGATCGATGAAAAAAAGCAGCACGCCGATAAACGGTAGAAATGTAAGCAGTAAATATAATGGCTTATATTTCTGTTGCGGCTTAAACGCATACATGAATTTGCTTGTGTTGGAGTTTTTGGATTTCCCCAGCATGGCCAGCCGGAAGGAAAAGTTTTCCCGGAAAGTACGATCATCCTGTATTCTGCCGATTAATGTCTCATCGACAGTTCCGTTTTCCGGTGCGTTTCTAAGTGAGGCGTATAACAGCTCATCACCGATTGTAGTGAATGTGAAATTGATTTTTTCAATCAGCTGACCGAGATCCAGATCACTCCATGTTTCATCATCCACGATGTTCCTGTCATCCGTCTCTTCATTTTCCATAATATTTACAAAGTAGTTATGGTAGTGTACGAAAGGCAGTTTGGCCCCTGAGAATGGGACTTGTCTGTCCCATAATGTTTTAACATGCTTCCTTGTCTTATAGATTTCATGAAGCTTTAAAATCAATGAGAGCAGCATGATCAAAACGATCACGGTTACAAATAGATAAAGCGTTTGAATGGAAATCACCCGTTTTCATATTTTTGTGTCTGTCCGGCTGCACTTGGAAAATAGTGCTGTTTAATTATTTGGAGTATTAATTACAGTCGTCATTATTACTGTGTTACATGCGATAAGGATTGCCGTCTCCATTTCCTCGATGGATTTCTTCACGGCTTCGCTGTAATTGCTGTCCTCTACAATCTTCTCCAGCCGCATGGAAGCTTCTTTCTCTTGATCTTTCCCAAATACTTCGTATACAAGCGTACATGTCTGGATCAGACTCAGCAGCATTGCTGTTTTCGCATCGGGCTTTGCATCATCAAACACGATTTTTTGAACCCTGTCCCGGATTTCCCGTTCCGGTCTGTTGTAGGCCGTTGGATAGGTTGTTTGGTTGAATACCCACAGAACCTTCTTTTCTTCTTCTTTTAAAACGCCTTTATCGACCAGTGTTTTAATGATGTCTTTTTTCAGTTCTCCCATCTTATCCCCAAAATGATTGATCCAGTGCTCGACTTCTTTCGCTTTTTCACACCCTTTGATTTCATTTAAAGCTGAATCAAGAAAAGACACATCCGTGGAATCACTATTAACAACTGTAATTTTGTCGTCCTTCAATCCAATCCGTTCCATCATTGTCAGCTCTGACAATATTGCACCAGCCAACCCGTACTCCAATGAACCTGCTGTAGGTACCACCGTCCCTTTATCATCGTCCATAGCCAACAGTAATAATTCTTCCGCAATCGTAAACATTATTGCCCACCCCCTTCTCAAATTTTAAAGCGATTGTATAGTATCTATCATTTTACATTAAATTGGCTTTGCATTCATTTTATTCCCCGTCAGATATTACCGGCACCAATATAAACCCATCGTCAATCTTACCGGACACCCTGACATTACTGAAGGATGTGCATCTGTTTCAACGGCTTCAAGTCCCCCTTAATTCTTAGTAATATTTTCGTTTGATTCAAATTTTTTTAAAATGATTTTTTGCTTTCTCTCATAATTAAGATAATGAAATAACTCCCATTAATAAAGGCCCTATCTTTTTTGAGATAGGACCTGTATCAAAATCAATCATTTCTACTTATGGAAAACTTCTCAATCCATTCTGAGATTTCAGCAATAGAAGGTTTCTCTGTTACAATATGAACTGTAAAATACTCAGCTTCTTCTTCTGAAGCGGTAAAACGAAAACCATTTAGCCACAGAAATTGTTTCATTGAAGCAAAACCAGTTCTTTTATTACCATTATGAAAAGGATGGTTTTGCGTCAAACTCTCAAATAATGCAGCAGCTTTCAGCCATATAGTTTTATAAGCATCTTGACCAAATACTGATTGTTGTGGTCTCCCAAGAGCACTTTGCAGTAGGTTTCTATCCTTTACTCCCTTGAGTTCTTGTGGTGAATATGTTTCAATCAACAATTGGTTAAGGAATACTACCTCTTTTTCTGTCAAGTAGCGAACCATCATTATTTGTTAACTAAATTCTTTAAAGTAGTATCATAGTTCTCAAATAAATCTTCTACACCTTCATAAAAATCTTTATCGAATTCTTTAGCACCATTATATTTTGTCTGCGCACGCGTGGTTTCCCCATCTTTTCCAGTTTTTCCAGGATGATGCCAGACACCAGGATTAGGTGGAGTTTTTAAATTGTGACCCCTTCTTTGTGCCTCTGATCTAATTGTTTTAACCATCATCTGCACCTCCTTAAATATATCACGAATATAATTGTAAAATTACCTTTATCTATATTATCATTATAACTTCAAATTCAGGAAAAGTCATTTTTAATTATCTGTATTCAATACACTCATACTTTATGGCTACTTACATAATTAATATTATTGCACCGGTACCAGTATGAATCCATCTTCAACCGTACCAAACATCCTGCCCTCTGCCAGCCCTTTGGAAATACTGTACATGCCGTAGGCACAAAGGAATGCATCGATTTTATCTTCGACATGCTTGTGCATCTTACGGGTGAGAATAAAGGAATCCATTTCCAGTTTTGAAGTCAGGCCGCTGATATGCCCTTCCGATGTTTCAATTTCCCGTAACCGCCCGAGCAGCACGTCCATCTGCCTGCATGTCTTTTCAAAAGCGACTTTCGGTTTCCTTTTATATTTGATTGGATAGATTTCAGGGAAAAGCCCGCAGCAGATGCCTGTCGGAAATGTTTCCACAATATTCGATTCTGAATTATCGAAGCCAATTCGGATATCCGGAAATTCCGACCGTATCAGCTGCATCAGTGTCTCTCCGCGGATGTCTCCAAAGATTCTGGTAAAATAATTTCTGTTCGAATTGAACGCAGAAAGCCGGTGCCCGTGGATTCTGGAACGCATCAATTCCCCTTCCGCTCCCCTTGAGCCGTCCTCATTGTTTACAATCAACGGCGCATCAATTGCGATGCACATTTTTTCTTCACTGTAATGTTCAATGATTTTCAGTATCTCTTCATTGGAGTAAACCCGGGCGTCCAGGTGCTCCACTGCCCCGCTTTCACTGATGACACAAATTCCCGTCTCATTCTTATAGGTCCACGCCAGATCGATTCCGATAAATACCAAAGTCATCCCGCTCCTTATGTAAAATTTTAAATCCACATTTTAAAATGTACTTTGTATAGTCTTTAGTTCAGTGTACCCTTTATCATCATCGTATTTGAAATTACAGTGAATGCGCCTTTGGTCGATTAGGGTCATTTCATTAAGGGAATATTTAACCGATAAGGAATATAAGGAGGAGACCTATGGATAGAATCATAGATGTTTACAGGTTCAACCATCATTCTATTGAATACTCGGTTACAGGAGATGGACAAAATCCTGTGTTATTCCTTCATGGCGGCCACTCCAACTGTCATGAAGTATTTGGCGTAGAAGCTCTGGTTAACCAGGGGCTTACTGTCATCATCCCCTCGCGGCCCGGCTATGGACACACTTCCAAGGAAATCGGCGATTCTTTAGCCAAGGCGTGTGAATACTACATTGAATTGTTGAATCATCTATCGATTGGGAAAGTCCATCTCATCACCATCTCAGCGGGAGGCCCCTCCGGCATCCATCTGGCATCAAAATATCCGGACAGAGTTAGAACATTGACGCTTCAGAGTGCCGTCACAAAAGAGTGGCTGACATCCGAGAATCATTTATATAAAATATCACACATCATATTCCGGCCCCCTTTTGAAAAGATGACATGGAAACTTTTATCCACCTTCAACACTCTTTTCCCAAAGTTTACATTCAGAGGAATGCTGTCGTCCTTCAGTACACTTCCGTATAAAGATATTTTAAATAGAATATCCGATACTGATATCGAGGACATCCGGAAAATGAACAACAGGCAATCTTCAGGCAGCGGATTTTTAATCGATTTACTCCAATCCAATCAGATAACAAGCCAGTATCTGCAGGATATTATGTCTCCGACTTTAATTATCCATAGCAAATATGACGCTTCAGTTCCAACGGATCATGCATTTTACGCTCAAAGAAACATACCTAACAGTTCCCTTATTTCATCTGAATCATGGGGTCATATAATCTGGCTGGGACAGCATGCAGAAGAGATGAATGCTAAAACCACTGATTTTCTGAAAAAACATCGGAATACTGAGATGGAATAAAAATCAACCGACAAAAGTCAGCCAGAAAATATCGAGTCTTCTCTCTTATCACTCTATATCATAATGATTGAAAGGACGGAGGAAATGATGCTTAAAACGTTGAATGATGTAATCAACTTCATAGAGGACAATCTTTCAAACGATATTAAAGTGAATGACGTCGCCCGCTATATCGGGGAATCGGATTATCACTTCAGAAAAATATTCCAGTATATCACCGGGATTCCGCTCAGTGAGTATATCAAGAAAAGAAAGTTATCCCGGGCAAATCATGATCTGGTAAATGGGCACAGCGTGACGGATACGGCGTTCAAATACGGCTACCAATCCGTTGATGGATTCACCCGGGCATTCAAGTCATGGAGCGGGTATCTGCCTTCTGAAGTGAATAAAACGAAAACCATCATTTCATTTCCGAAACTTTCATTCTATATCGATGTCAGAGGAGGAGAAAATATGGAAGTACAGATTAAAGAGATGCCGGCATTCACCATCGCCGGGGTCAAAAAAAGAGTGCCGATGCAGTTTGAAGGGGTCAATCAGGCAATTGTTGAACTGGCACAGAGTATTACAGAGGAACAGAGAGCGGAAATGCACAAGCTGCAGAATATTGATCCGAAGCAGGTAATCAATGCTTCATATGATGCGGATGAGAAGTTTTTAAAAGAAGAAGGCGATTTAACGCATGTGATCGGTGTGATAACCACTGAGGAAGACATCAGTACGAATCTCGATACTGTCAGTGTCGATGCGCATACATGGGCGGTATTCCCGAGCGAAGGCGAATTCCCTTCCACACTCCAGAATACGATGGCACGCACCCATTCGGAGTGGCTGCCCTCATCCAACTATGAACTTGTGGACGCGCCCTCTTTTTCATTTGCAATCATGGATTCTGAAAAAGAAAATTATGCCTACAGCGAAGTATGGATTGCAGTAAAAGCGCACCACCGCTGATAGAACCCGTTCATACAATAAGCCCAAGCCCGTTTTTAACGGGCTTGGGCTTCATGCTGTCATGAAAATTTCACCCATTCTTCATTACCCGGCCGATTCTAACGAATCTCATTATGCATTTTCTGTTATTATAGAAGTATTAGATTCATAATATCATCTCCCGGGTGAAGACCGGGAGATAGCGTAAAGGAAGTTTATAATGCAAAAAAGAGCGAAATCAAGTGAACTGGATGCCGAATGGATTGTCCAAGAACCAACGGAACTGCTGAAGTTCTTATTTGAAATGATGCCGTCGCGCAGCCGCAAAACGGTGAAAGGCATTCTGGGCCGTGGACAAGTCGTTGTAAACGGCGAAGCAACGACGCAATTCAATGACAAACTCCAGCCTGGGGACCGTGTACAAATTCATTCGCGTGTCGCAGACTATGCCATGAAATTTACAGGCGTTGAGATTTTGCACGAAGACGATGATATCATCGTCATTGAAAAAGAAGCGGGACTGTTGTCCATCGCCTCGGAAAAAGAGAAACACTTGACGGCCTATCGCCAGCTATCGGATTATGTCCAGAGCGTCAATGCCGACAACCGCGTGTTTATCGTACACCGGTTGGACCGCGACACTTCCGGTATTATGGTGTTTGCAAAAAGTAAAGCAGTACAGCAGCGCCTGCAAAAAGCCTGGGAGGACGTTGTTTCGGAGCGCACATATATCGCACTCGTTGAAGGCACTGTAAAAAAAGGCGGCACAATTACTTCCTGGCTGACGGAAGATAAAACGTTCACCATGCGCTCGAGCAAGAAACCAAACAATGGACAAAAAGCTGTGACCCATTATAAAGTCTTAAAATCCAATCGCAGCTTCTCTTTACTGCAGGTGAATTTAGAAACGGGACGCAAAAATCAAATCCGTGTCCATCTGCAGGATCTTGGCCACTCTGTCATCGGGGATAAAAAGTATGGCTCACGCAATAATGCGATTGGCCGACTTGGATTGCATGCACATGTCCTTGCGTTCACGCATCCAAAAACCGGTAAGCACTTACGATTTGAATCGAAAATCCCGACATCATTTACGCGCAAGCTTTGATTAACCGCTGCCGTGACAGTCGGTTCTGCAATCAGAACAGTAAGTGAGGCGCGGGTACCTGCAATGGACTCCCGCCGATAAAATAATACCGCGGACCAAAAAAGGCAAAGCCCGTCAAGATGAGGGCTTTGCCTTTTATATTTTGATGCTAATCTCTTTTTGTAATTGTTACAGTGGGAGTGTTCTGCAGTTCGACAATATCTCCCGCTTCAAACGATGCGGTGAATGAACGCATACCGCCATATTCAGGGGCGCCCAGGGAATAGCGGGCTTTGATCGTATCCGGAATATTATACACTTCCATAGAACCGTAAGATTCCATCTCTTCCACACTGATATCATAGACGCCTGCCGGGAAGTCTTTACCGGCAACCCATACCCCGTGGAACAGTTCTGTTACTTCCTCCGCTTCGTATGGTGTGAAATCCACACCTTCTAGTCCATTTATCTCAATGGAGTGGCCTTCGTCCAGAAAGGCGAGCGCTCTGCCTGAACCGTAATCTTCCGCTTCTTCTTTACCGTTGAGGGTGGTGCTTAGAACCGACCGTTCTTCTTCATTGGATATGAAGATATTTCCTATTCCCTTATCGGCTGTAATTACGTATCTGCCTGCAGGTATGTCCGATCCGACTTTATGGGTGCCTTCGTCCAAAGTCGTCTCTTCCCCTTTTCCCATCAGATGGCTGTAATCCACCGGCTGGGTTTCATTTTCAGCATCACTTTCCGAAGTGCCTGTTTCCCCTGTCTGCCCTTCCCCGCCAGCCGGCTCGGTCCCGGCAGTTTCATTTTGATTTTCTTCCGGATTCTTTTCTTCGGCAGTCTCTTCCCCCGACATAAAACCATTGATTTCATTCGCAAGCGTATCCAACGGATTGCTGCAGGCACCGAGGAAAAGTGTGCTTGCCATAAGTACTGATGCCAGTTTCAGAGATTTGTTATTATTTTTCATATGGAGTCCCCATTCACATTTTCGTAACATTTTATCTTAAGTATAGATGTGCCGGAACACCCGGTCAAATCGTCATCAATTTTACCGGAGCCCGTTTCGGATGTTTATTGTAACGCTCCAATATAAAAATATCCCGGAGGCTAACCCCCGGGATATTCAATGCCAGTTTAAAATGTAATGCTGCCCCCGCCGTTCAACGGCCAGTGGTGTATATCAAGCGTCATCTTTTTCTCTGCCTGCAATGCGATAGTATTATCCTCTGGGTCCGGGAAATACCTGCACGTAAACACTTCTTCTCCGCCATTGATGAAAATCTCCATTGATGAATGATCCAGGAAGATCTGCAGACCGGTTAACTGATCCAGTGCAAACGCACGCTGCTCCCGTTCCGTTCCCGAGAATTGATACCTTTCAACGACGAACCGGTTATCTTTATAGGAAATGCGGATATCATTTCTGATTTCCAGTTCGACTTTGCCGGCTGCTGTATTTTTGAAATCTATGAGTATTTCGGAGCAGGCGTTTATTTCTTCAGAAAACGCATCCCCCGCTTCCAAAACCACTTCATATTCGGCAGACCGGCCGCGCAATTTCTGCAGTTCCGGAACAGCTGTCTGAATTAATTTTCCATCTTTGATCTCCAGTACCCTTGGAATCGTCAAAGCGTGGATCCAGTTGCTGTCGATCGTCGGCTGATTTTGTTCCGCATCGTCCGTAATTCCCATCCAGCCGATCAGCAGCCTTCTGCCTTTTTCATCCAGCATGGTCTGCGGCGCATAGAAATCGAACCCTCTGTCGAACTCTTCGAACGAACCGTGCGTATATTCAGCCTCTGTCGGATCGAAATCACCGAGGAAGTAACCCGCCTGATACAGGTTCTGATAATCGTCGCCTTGTGCTTTGAGCCCCTGCGGACAGACGATCAAAACGTCTGTGCCGTCCAGTTGAAACAGATCCGGGCACTCCCACATATAGCCGAAGTCACCGAGACTGTTCATTCCACTTCCGGCAATCGGACCGATGAATTCCCAGTCCATGAGGTTAGGTGACCGCGCCAATACCGCTTCGCCCTGCTCCTGATCATTCTGGGCGCCGAGCACCATCAGCCAGTGATCTTCTTCCTTCCACACTTTCGGATCCCTGAAATGGGGTGTGTAGCCCTCAGGCAGATGAAGCACCGGGCCTTTCTTTTCAAAATTCATGCCATCTTCGGATATGGCCAGACTTTGATAGGATGACCTTACATCATTTTCATCCTTCACATTACCCGTGTAGAATAAATACATTGTTCCTTCGTGTTCTATGGCACTGCCGGAATAACAGCCGTTTTTGTCATACCAGCTGTCCGGCATAAGTGCCACAGGTTCCAGCGTCCAGTGTATAAGATCTTCGGAAGTGTAATGCCCCCAAAACTTTCTGCCGTGTTTTGTTTCAAAAGGATTCCACTGGAAGAACACATGGAATACGCCCTGGAACTGTATCAATCCGTTCGGATCATTCAGCAAACCGACCGGCGGCATTAAATGGTACCCGAGACGGTATGGATCCGTTTCTATAAAAGATCTGTTTTCATCTATCTGCTCATTTATGCGTTCCTGGAAATCCATATTATGAAGCATTCCAAAACTCCTTCTAGTCTTCTAAAATTTCTTCCGCCTTTTTATCGGAATAGCCAAAGAACCATGTAAGAACGAAAGCGACGGCGATGGCTACGAGATTGACAAGGATATACATGAAAATCTGCTCATTCAGATACAGCAGTGTACCGGGTATAACAGTAATCGCCATACCCGTCCCCTGCAGTCCTGAGATGGAAGCGATGAATCCGCCTGCCGCGCCGCCGATGAGCCCCATGATGAACGGCTTGACGTATCTGAGGTTTACACCGAAGATTGCCGGTTCGGTAATACCGAGAAATGCCGAGAATGAGGACGGCAGTGCCAGCGCTTTCAGTTTCTTGGACTTGGTCTTCAGGCCGACAGCAAGCGTCGCGCCGCCCTGTGCTGCAACGGAAGCGGTAATGATTGCGTTGTATGGATTGGCACCGAGCTCTTCAAGCAGCTGTATTTCCAGCAGGTTGAATATGTGGTGCACCCCCGTAATTACGATGATCTGATTCAGTCCCCCGATCAGAATACCGCTGATTCCGAACGGCCATGCCAGTACGGATAATGTCGCCTCCAGTATGACACCTTCCAGTGCGTGGAAGACGGGCCCGATGAGGAAGAGCGCCAGCGTGATCATGATAAGCAGTGTCATAAATGGAGTAACGATCAGATCCAGCGATTCCGGCACACGGTTCCGGATCCATTTTTCAAGCTTCGCCCCGACGATACCGGCGATGAATGCCGGCAGTACGGAGGCCTGATATCCGACAACCGGGATGAACCCTGCAAACATGATCGGTTCCACTCCCCCGCCTGCGACATCCCACGCATTCGGCAGTGCGGGACTGACGAGCATGAGTCCAAGGATCAGACCGACGATCGGCGTGCCCCCGAACACCCTGAATGTTGACCATGCAACAAGTGCCGGCAGGAATATGAACGCCGTATCTGTCAGTATTTCAGTGAACAGGAGGAAGTTTTCCGAAATATCATCCGGAGACAGCCCGAAAATCCCGAGTATCTCCTCCTGCACGACCAGACCGCGCAGTCCCATGAAAAGACCCGTTGCAACCAGTACAGGAATAATCGGCACGAAAACATCACCGAAAGAGCGGATTGCCCTCTGGAACATATTTCCTTTTGAGGCCCCTTCCTTCTTGGCTTCGCTCTTATTCTTTCCTTCCAAACCGAATTTAAGCACTTCATCATAGATCCGGTTGACGGTCCCCGTACCGAGGATCACCTGGAACTGGCCGGAATTATAAAACGCACCTTTTACCTTATCAATATCCTCGACCGCTTCCTGGTCGATCTTTTCTTTATCCGCAACGATGATCCGGAGCCGTGTGGCACAATGTGCAACGGATTCGATATTATCTTCTCCTCCTGCGGCTTCAATGATCTCTTTGGCGATTTTACTGTTCTCTGACATTTTCTACACTCCTTTTTCTTAATACTCTGAATTAGGGAATCGATTCCACATTTCGCTAAAAAAATGAAGAGACGGCGAATGATTACGTTTTCATCTTCATTATAAACTATCCCTCGATTCAAGCTTAAAGTCAAGTGTTTTTTTATCGGAAACCTTTTTACCACCCTGTAAAATTTCCAGTAATGTTTCCGCCCCTTCCCTGCCGGCTTTTTCAAATTCATATTCAATCGTCGTCAGGGCCGGTTCTATGAAACGGGATGTTTCCGATGAGCCGATTCCGACCACTGCTGTATCTTCCGGAATACGCAGCCCCCGGTTCCTTATGTATTTCCATGCACCGAGTCCCATTCTGTCGGTCGCAGCAAACACCGCATCGATGTCCTCAGTAGACGCTTCAACCATACGGGCCGCCGCTTCATATCCGGAGTCGATCGAAAAATCACCGGTCTGTATCCATTCCTTCTGAACGTCGAGCCCATGCTTCGCCATCACATCAAGATAGCCCTGTTTCCTGAGCAGCCCGACCGCCCTATCGGAAGTGTCCACGCCGATGTAGCCGATATTCCGCCGGCCTTTCTCGATCAGCAGTTCCGTCATACTGCACGCAGCAGCATAATCATCGAATACGACAGAAGGGATGCGCGGTTTTCCGACAATTTCCTGTCCGATTACGACAACCGGCACTTTCGACTTTTCGATTTCTTCGATCAGGTCCCGATCGGTATTCGTCGCGATCAGAATGATACCATCCACCTGCCTGTTCTGAAGCAGTTTCAAATGTTCGATCTCTTTCTTTTTATCGAGGTTCGTACTTGTCAAAAGGATCTGGTACCCTATTTTTTCAAATACATCGGTCATTCCCCTGACCGTTCTGGACGACGTATCCGTGCTGATCTTGGGCAGGATGACACCGATGATTTTCGTCTGTTTCGTCCTTAGGGACTGCGCATGCTGGCTGGGCACAAAACCCGTTTCCTCAATGACATCCATCACTCTTTTTCTGGATTTTGCACTGACGTATCCCGAATTGTTGATCACTCTGGACACCGTCGTCCTGGATACTTCAGCCAGTTTCGCTATATCGTTGATGGTAATCATTAGAAAGTCACCCGAATCCTTTATTTTAGTTTATAGTTCCAATATTAACAGACTATACCAGAATCTCTTTCTTTAATCAGCCCGTTTCACAGAACTGGCCAGGGATATTTTTATTATGGCTGTTTGGATAATCGATTTCTTCTGGATGCGATAGAAACGATAAATGTCTGGTTGCCTGATAGAAGCTCATCTTCTTGATCAGTCCTTGATAAAAATGATAATTCACTGCAATAAAAATATTAACCCCACTGATTCGAACCAGTGGGGTTGGCTCATATATTCATCATTGTAAATGACTACTCGCTTTTAAAACCTTTCATCCATCATCAGACTTATTTTTACGGGCAGATTTTCCAGTCGCCGCTTCTAAGGAATGGCCCATCTCTGTATTGGCAAGGACACTTTCCGATCGATATTTCCACTCAGTGCAGTTGCGTCTAAGATGAACGCTTGAGACTCTTCTTGTAGATCAATGCAAAGATAAGAAGTACTGCTGTGCAGCCGCCGAGCCACAGTGTCAACGCCATTAATCCGATACCCAGCCATGGATTAATAAGAGTAGCGATAAAGGAGCCGACGAGTGCCATGCCGGTAATGACAGCACTGATGATGACCGGCAGATATGTTCTGACAGACGAATGACAATATACGATGGACAGGCCGAACATCAGCAGATAAAGGATGGTCAACGTTGCCGTGTTTACCAGTTTATCCGCCATCATTCCCGGCTGGAAACTGTCCTCTGCTTCAGGCAGTTCGAGTGCCAGTGGCGTCATATTCGCGCCATCATACGGGATGGTCATGATTTCATAGACGGACGGCTCACTCGGCCAGTTGCTTTGTGCGAGAAACGCAATCCGGTCTTCCTGGTGGAAGAATACCGGAGACGTCACAGTGGCGTTGTAGTCCGTCAGTCTCCGATAGTCGATGTTTGATATATCCATCAGGAAGAGTTCATAGATGAAAGTGCCCTTCTCTGATTCATCGTCTACCGCAGTATAAGCCAAGTATTCTCCGCCCGGCGAAAACGCAGGATGGTAGATGTCATCCGATATATTCTCCAGTAAGACAGTTTCTTCCGTCTCTGTTTCCAAATCGTATGAGGTAAGCTGTCGTACATCCTGAAAATCGGAATAGTAGAGGGTTCCCCCGTCATCAGAAATGGAGATATCAGCCATGTTGAAGGCATCTTTATCCGTCAGTTTCTCGTGTCCGGTCCCATCGGTTTTAACCGCATGGAGATCTGCCCCGTTCTCTCCCCGCCCCTCCGGTTTCAGGAAATCTTCAGCCGGCATGGCGATATAGTAGACGGTTTTACCGCCAGGCGCAATCACCGCGCTGAATACATGCTGATCTCCATCCGTCAGCTGCATCGCTCCGTCACTGTCCAGATCAGGCATATAATGCAGGCTCTGGACGCCGTCAGTGTCGGCAGACAGGTAGGAGATGCTTTCACCTTCCGGGGAGAACCGCGGTTTGCGGTGATCTTCTTCAGCTCCGGATGACGTGACTTGCGTTACATTCTTGTCTTCTATGTTGCCTGTGTAGATGCATTCATTTCCATCTGTATAATACGAAAAAGCCAAAGTCGAATCATCCGGGGAGAGGGATATGGAGTCTCCCATCCCGGTATAATATTTGTATGGATCATTATCACTGATAAGGCTGTAGGCGATAGCAGCGGTAAAAAGCAGTGCAACTGCACCGATGAGGCTTAATAAAATACGGTTTTTTCTGATGGAATCTCCCCTTTTAGAGTATGATGCGGTTCAATACAGTTCCCCCTACTTTGTGGCGCCTGCCAGGAACATGGACGCATCCTTATTCATGAAAATATTCTTACCATGATGGAATGTCCGGACTTCAGCATCATCAAAACCGGCTTCCATCAAGCGTCCTCTGATCTCTTCATGTGTAAATCCGTTATGCACTTTGGGATGGTCGATTTCTGGATGTTTGTCAAAATCGACGATGATCAGTCTGCCGCCCTCATTTAAAGTTTTGTACAGAGATCTCAGCAGATCGGCGGTATCCGGTACATGCAGAAGCACCAGCGATACGAGGATGACATCCGCATTTAAATCTGTATAATCTTTTGTCAGATCCAGATGCAAAGTTTCGATGTTATCCAGTCCTCTGTCTGAAATTTTACCTTCCGCCGCCTTCACCATTTCGGCTGATGCATCCGCCAGGAGAATAGATTCGAATTGATCTGCCAGTTCGAAGCTGACCAGACCCGTCCCGCCGCCGTAATCGAGCAGGGAACCATAAGTCCTTCCGTTCAATTCGTTCTTCACTTCGCCGGTTATGATGTTCGCTAGTTCAATCCGGTCTGCTGTGTCATACTTTTTCGCCATCGCATTAAATACATTCTCTTCCATCATGCACCTCCTTGACTATTATTCAGCATCTTCTGCTGTGCCTCGTCTATTTTATAAAATAACTTTTTCAATGCTTCATCGTCCACTCTTTCGGCATACGTTTCCAGCATCTGCCGGTTCACATGGGCATCGGTAAGCACACCGAACTCGTCCTGGATCCTTTGTGCATTTCTCGTCATCTTCTTATGTTTTCCTGATGAAAACTTTCCTAGATATTTGGCTGAAAACCGGAGTTTCTTCGCCTTTTTCCTGATCTCATGCACCGCTTCATGATCATCCATGTCGGCATTATGATAAGCCTCTGTCAGCCTGCGGTTCTTTTTGACCAGGCGCTTTTTAATGTAACGCCCCCAGTCGGGTTTTTCCTTGAGTGAAATGTTTCCAACTCCTGCTTCAACTGCCGCAAGTGCAGATTCAGCCGAACGCACTTTGGTCTTATTAAATGTGCGTCTCATTTCCTTCAGGCGTTCTTTATGCAGGAAAGCAAATAACGCTTTGTAATCATCACTCAAACCGGGTTCATCCAGGGCGATTTCAGTGCACAGTTCAATGAGCACATCCACTTCCCGCAACCGACCATAGATCCGGGCCAGATTCTTCAATTCATCATTGAGCCTGTCATATTCATCTTCATCGAATGTTTTTTTAAGGAAATTCAGCAGGCTTCTGAGTTTTCTGCTGTGGGTGCGTACTTTATGGGCCGTTTCCGGCTGATAGGGATTGTTCTGATAATCTGTATATGCTTTCTTTAATTTATCTGTACGCTTGGAAAGTACCTTGAGTATTTCTTCCATTCTACTCCCCTCCTGTATAACTTGATGATTCCGAGATCATCCATATCGTATAGGCATCTCACTTTTATATACCCGCTATACACATAGGTATGAATCCATTTATGAAATAATCCCGGGCGGGAGATGCCTCGCGCAGCGCTCCATGGGCAATATATTTTACATACATCTTTCGCAGAGTATAATTTAAAAAGTAAATATTATTAAAATGATAATCAGAAAAATAATAATAACTTTTCAATGATATTTACTTAATCTCAGTAAAGTGAGGTCAACAATATGAAAACACTAACAGATACTTTTCAATTAAGTAACGGCACTGAAATTCCATGCGTCGGCTTTGGTACATGGCAGACGCCGGACGGACCGACTGCAGTCAATTCCGTAAAGAAATCAATCGAAGCGGGATACCGCCATATAGATACAGCAGCCGCCTATAAGAATGAAGGCAGCGTCGGTCAGGCGATAAAGGAATCTGGTGTCGCAAGAGAAGAATTATTCATCACCAGCAAACTCTGGAATACAGAACGCGGCTATGAAAAGACACTTGCTGCATTCGAACAGACATTGAAGGAACTTGAAACCGACTATCTCGATCTCTATCTCATCCACTGGCCTGCATCATCCAGCCAGTTCGACAACTGGGAAGAGATCAATCTAGAAACTTGGAGAGCCATGACAGAGTTGTATAAGGCCGGGAAAATAAAAGCCATCGGTGTCTCCAACTTCATGGCACATCACCTCGAAGCGCTCGTTCAGACGGAAGTCAAACCGGTGGTCAACCAGGTTGAGTACCACCCGGGCCATGCGCAGGACGAAGTCGTCAGTTTCTGCAGGCAGCATGACATCCTCATCGAAGCATGGAGCCCGATCGGCTCCGGCAGACTGCTGGATAATGAAGCACTGAAGGAAATCGCTTCAAAATATGATAAATCAGTGGCGCAGCTCTGCATCAAATCCGTATTGCAGAATGGCGTGCTGCCGCTTCCTAAATCCGTCACACCGGAGAGAATCGAAGAGAACACGCATGTTTTCGACTTCGAAATCTCAGATGAGGACATGAAGCAGATCAATGCCATGGAAAACGTCGGATTCTCCGGCATGAATCCGGATGAATTGGATTTCTAAACTATATATGAATCTTACCGAGAGGATACACAGTATCCTCTTTTTTAGTTTTACTAAATATGGCCACGGGTAGAATGAAGTAAGAAGGAAATATACCCGCTTAATGCCTCGGAGAAAGCGATGCTTATATCGGATTTACGGACTGGATCGGCAGGTGATTAAAGAAGTTATAGGCATTATAAAATAATGATGGATTAATTTAGCAAAACCTGTTAATTTTAAGATAATAAATTTATGAAAAGTAAAGGTGTGATTGAAGATGTATAAGAATATATTACTGCCTTATGATTTTGGAAATTCCTTCAGCAATGTACCGGAGCAGTTGGCAAAACTGACAGACAACGACGAAGACGCCACAATCACGATTTTCAACGTGATTTCGGAAGGCGATCAGGCGAATAATGTAAAATACCACGGCAAGCATTTTGAGGATGTTACAAAAGATAAGATTGAAGACCTCAAACCTTTTACGGATCAGCTCGATGAACTGGGATTGAACTATACAACCCTCTTCAGAACAGGACGCATAGTCAATGAGCTTTTGAAAGAGATAAACGAAAATGATTATGAAGTTGTGGTCATGAGCAACAAACGGTCCAAACGTGATATTAAACATGTGCTCGGGCATGTCACACACAAAATAGCAAAACGCGTCAATACACCGGTTCTCATCATTAAATAATATAATAAATGTCTGGCATATCGGATTTTGTAATATCAATCGCATCACATCAATTATGGCGCAGCTCGAACGAGCTGCGCCATAATTTTTTCGCCTGTCTACTCCAGGAGGCGCATACCAGGGCCATCAGATCAGAGGATCCGGTATAGATTGGGTCGTTCTTCTTTTAATCGTTTCGATGTTTTTTCATTCTCTCATGTTAAATATGGAACCGCCGGCCCAGCTGTGTCATGAAAGCCTGATTCGCAAAGAGGAGAATGGAAGAGAAGGTGGCCACGGCGAACAATGCTGCGACGACACTCGGCCAGAGCACTGTTGCGATGCCCGTCAGATAGAAGACCGCCGGCGAAAAGCCGAGCGCGATCATCATCAGGAGGAAACTTACATACCCGCCCCATCGCAGGCGCACTTTCAGAATGATGATGGACATCAGGAGAATCCCTGCAATGATGAGGAAAGGCACGACATAATTCACTGACCACTGGATGGCGCCGGACATTATATCAATGACCAGCAGCAGCACGGTCAGGCTGACTACCTGGGCGACGATTTTCCCGCCCAGGTGAGAGGCGGAGAGGATCGTATGGTTGAGTGATACCAGGACATAAAATACAGCAACCGCCACATAGAACACCCAGAGGAACCGGGGCATGACGGCGATGTTGATGACCAGGCATGCAAGTACAGCAAGAACGCCGGAGAAAATCGCAATTCTTGATATCCGTGTCTTCTTCTTATACTCCTCCATGTCATACGCCGGGTAGTGCGCGCCTTCTTCATGCACGCCCTCTCCTATGGTTTCCGCGTGGCATAAGGGGCATATCTCATGATGGGTCCACATATCGCAATTTAGACATTTATTCATGGCTTTCCCCCCACTCATTCGAATAGACCGCTATATCCAGGCCTGTAACTGCTCTCAGTTTTCTGAAGAATGACCGGATGATGTCATTCTCGTCAATAGACCGAGCGAATGTGATCGTCAGCTGATCATTCACTGTGCCGATTCCGCAGTTGATCGGGCTCTTTCTCGTTGGATACAGTACCACTTCCATCCGTTCTATATGCGGCACCATGGACCCGGGCAGCTTTGTATTGCCAAGGTTGGACAGCGTCATCGTCTTTGCCCGCTCGCCGAACTGGTTGAATCCGAAGCGCATCAAGGGGTATTTCAGGAAAACGGGCACGATTCTTGTCCAGAGGCTGCTCTGGAGTGAAACGAAGCGGTTGATTCCGGCCTGCAGGGTTTCCTTATCCGCCTTGCTTTTCAGCTGTCCCGACACTTCCTTGATTATGTCATCAAGCGTCATACTTTCATTCATCTGTACACCGATGTTTGCCACGGAAAAGAAATTCCTCAGCGTCCTGGAGGGAAACTGGCGGCGCAGGCTGATGGGGAGCGCGATCGCAATCAGTCCTTCAGGTGTGTCTTCCTTCATATTTTCGGTATAGATCGACTGTATCAATATACCCGTCAGGAATGTGGTGAGGGTGGCCCCTCTGCCTTTTGCGAATGCATTAAGATCGGAAGCGTTCACTACGCCATGTATAACGTTTATGCCCGGCGGATCGAATGCCGTCCCTCTGATCTGATACGCTTTCTCTGCCATGTTACCGGAACGCTTTCCGCCATCAGATGTCGCATATCTTTCAAAGCTGTCCTCAGTCTCCTCACTGCTCGGCGGATCTTCCGGCAACAACACCGCTCCTTCAGCCGAGACATCTTCTCCTTTAAGACGCAGGTACTGATAGATCAATGTTTTCAGGAATTCCACTGCGCCCCCGCCGTCCGTAAGGGAATGGAAGATTTCAACCGAAACCCGCCGGTCAAAATACAGCACCCGTATCAGATAGGCATTGTTCTTTTTCGTATCGATCGGTGCACAGGGATAGCCCCTTTCCTCCTTCACACAAAGTTCTTCATCGTTATACTCCATGAAGTCCCAGAACAGTCCTTTACGCACTCTCACAGTCAGCATCGGAAACCGCACTGCCACGATATCCAGCGCCCTTTGCAGACATTCCTTATCTATCGTTTCTTTCAATGTCATCGAGACCCGGTACACCGAGGAGTTCGTTGCACTCGATACCGCATGAAATATCTTTCCTGTGTTATCTATTTTATACCATCTATCCATCAGTTCACCTTCTTTGTTCCCGGCAGATTCTGTCTTCGTTGTTCTTTACCCTGTAACCGATATCGGTATGTAACAGGTCATTCAATTGAACGGTATGAAGAGGGTCAGGCGTATGGATTTCCAGATCCGTGTTAAAAGAGTTAAATACATCCAGACATAACCGAATTATTTTTGTTATTAAGCAGTATTGTTACCATAATCCGGAAATGTGATGCATATATACTATCAATACATTTAAAGGAGAGATACCAATTATGGGACGACTCGATAACAAAGTGGCAGTGATTACCGGCGGCGCAGGCGGGCTCGGTAAACAGACCGCACAAATATTCTTGAATGAAGGTGCGAAAGTATCTTTAGTCGATCTTGATAAATCGAAATTGGATGCGGTCAAAGAGGAATTGGGCAGTGAAAATGTCCTCACGGTTGAAGCGGATGTCACCAATGAAGACGATGTAAAAAACTATGTCGAGCAGACGGTGGACGCATTCGGTTCTCTTGATATATTCTTCAACAATGCAGGGATCATCGGTGACATTGCCCCTATAGATGAACAGACATTGGAGAATTTCAACAAAGTGACTGCCATTAATGCAACGGGGCTATTCCTTGGATTGAAACATGTCATCCCCGTCATGAAAGAACAGGAAAGCGGCAGCATCATCAATACCTCTTCAGTGGACGGACTGAGAGGCAGTCCAATTCTGTCACCCTATTCAACTTCCAAACACGCGGTTGTCGGTTTGACCAAGACTGCTGCACTGGAAAATGCAGCACATAACATCCGTGTGAATTCTGTCCATCCTGCCCCTGTATCAGGAAATATGATGCAGACCGTTGAAAAAGGATTGAGCAAATCCCAGCAAAACGAGGAAGCGGCGGTCAAGGAAGCGCTCACAGAAAGCATCCCGATTGGACGCTATGCGGAGTATGACGACATTGCGAATGTCGTACTGTTCCTCGCATCCGATGACAGCAAATTCGTTACAGGCTCACAATACAGAGTGGACGGCGGCATGGGTGCGACGAGCTAATGCGTCACAAACAATACTATTGAAATTGATTTGAGGCGGGCTGCTGTGACAGTCCGCCTCTTTTTAATTGCAGGGCCATCTTACAGCAGCGATATCAAAGCATAGATACTATGTAGAAAAAATGTATATCACCGGTATATGTCATTTTAAAAAGTGCGGACCCGAAAATAATCGGCTCCGCACTTTTTAAAATGACTATTTCCAGTAGTCGTTCGCTGCTGCGACTGTCTGGAAGTGGATGGCAATCACCTGTGAGGCGAATGTCAGGCTGTCTGCGTTTTCCGCATACTCCGGACGCAGTCTCTTGCGGACCTCTGCATCCGGCTGTGTCAGTCCGACCCCTTTCCGTGCCAGCTTGACCGCCAAATCGTATCCTTCCTGCGCCGTGTCTGTTTTTAAACTAGGTAACCATTGTTCCATAGGAATACTCCCCCTAATATGATCTATGACTCACTCTGATTATATAGGAATAAAAACTTCTGATATGTGATTCAAATCATAGTGGCGTTCTCCAAACACTGTAAAATTGAAAGTGAATTAAGATCTTGTCAGCGGGAAAAGCACAAAGATCGATCATAAAAAAATATAAATACAGGGAGAAGATATCATGAACCAGGAATTACAGGAGAAACATGTTGCTACTATCGTCACCGAGTATCCAAAAACGGCGGATGTATTCCGCAGCGCCGGCATTGATTTTTGCTGCGGAGGCAAGATGCCGTTGAAAGAAGCGGTGGAAGCAAGCAAATACGATGGTGATGAGATTTACCTGGCTGTCGATGAAAAGATCAGCAGTTCAAACGGCGATAGCGGCAGTATCGATATGAAATACCTGTCCATACCCAGCATCATCGATTATATTCAAAATAGATACCATGAAGACCTAAGGGAGGAACTAGTCAATCTGACGCCGTATATCACAAAGGTTTCCAGAGTGCATGGTGAGAACCATCCCCATCTGATTCAAGTGAAAGAACTATTCAGCAAGTTGAAATCAGCATTGATCGAGCACACTGATGATGAAGACCGCAATGTCTTTCCAAAGATTGCGGATTATGCCCAAAATCATGATTATGTAGATGATGACGCCCTGCAAGAAGCACTGCAAAAACTCCTTGATGATCATGATGGAGCCGGAAATATCCTAAAACGCATGAGACAAATCGCAGACGGCTTCCAGCCACCACAGGGAGCATGCGGCACTTACCGGCTGGTATATGCAAGACTGGAAAATCTGGAGAAGGAAACGTTCGATCACGTACACATGGAGAACCATGTCCTGTTCGAACGTGTGAATGATTTGATGAAAAAACAATCCGCTTAATCATAATAAAATAGCGATCCCCCTGGTCCAGGTCATTGGATTAGGGGGATTTGTTATAGTTAGGACCATTCTTCTTTCATTCCGATGGAACGCTGGCAGTCTTGACTGAAATGACTATGGCGTAGAATGGACAGTCTTCAATCGTATCGCACATGACACTCATTGTTCTGCCAACCCCCCTTCTCTCCCCCCACCTTGCCGGGCCCCGAACCTTTATTTCCACTATTTACAATTATTAGAATATTCGGTAGACTTTACAGTAAACTAGAATAAAAAGGAGGAGTTTCATTGAATGCCATATTAGTTGCTGTTCTCGGGCTCGCCGTTTTCGCACTGGGTTACCGTTATTATTCGAAATTGATAGGAGATCGGATCTTCAGGCTGGACCCCGATTTCATTACACCGGCTCACAAGTATAAGGATGGTGTGGATTTCGTACCCACGAACAAATTTGTACTGTGGGGCCACCACTTCACTTCCGTCGCAGGCGCCGCCCCGATTCTCGGTCCGGCCATCGCGGTCTACTGGGGCTGGCTGCCGGCCTTTCTGTGGGTCGTCCTCGGAACCGTCTTTGCTGCCGGTGTCCACGATTTCGGCACACTGGCACTGTCAGTGCGCAATAAGGGCCAGTCAATCGGTACGATCGCAGAGAAATTCATCGGCAGGCGGGGTAAGATCCTGTTCCTGTTCATCATACTGACGCTTGTGCTGATGATCAATGCGGTCTTTGCCTGGGTGATCGCAAACCTGTTCATTACATATCCGGCAAGCGTACTGCCCGTCTTCATACAGATTCCACTCGCCATATGGATCGGCTATGCCGCCTATAAGAAGAATATGAAGATGCTCGTGCCTTCCCTGCTCGCACTCGCTGCCATGTATCTTGTCGCCATCCTTACGGCGGAAGTTTCTTGGCTACAGATCGACCTCGTATCCTATATGGGTGGTGAGGAAGCTGCAGGACTGTTCGACCTCGGATCTGTATCGACCGCGTTCATGATCTGGATTGCCGTCCTGCTGATCTATGTCTATATCGCATCGACTTTGCCGGTATGGAAGCTGCTTCAGCCAAGGGATTTCATCAACTCCCACCAGCTGACCGTCGGACTGCTCATACTGTATGCGGGACTGCTCTTTACGAACCCGACCATCAATGCACCGGCGACGAACGCCGATGCGGACACGTCCTGGCTGCCGCTGTTATTCATCACGGTCGCATGCGGGGCGATTTCAGGCTTCCACGGGCTCGTGTCCTCGGGCACTTCGTCCAAGCAGCTGGATAATGAGACCGACGCCCGTTTCGTCGGCTACTTCGGTGCCGTCGGTGAAGGGATACTCGCGCTCATTTCAATCCTTGCCGTCGTCACGCTGTTCAACAGCGCCGACGACTTCGCTGCCACCTACTCGAGCTTCAACGCAGCCAATGCGAGCGGCCTCGGCAATTTTGTCGAAGGGGCCGCAGTGCTTGCCGGCGGACTCGGGATTCCGGCGAATATCGCCACGACGATTGTTTCCATCATCGTCGTCAGCTTCGCCGCTACGACGCTCGATACGGCGGTGCGTCTCATGCGCTATATCATTGCAGAAATCGGAACCGAGTATAAGGTACCAGCCTTGACGAAGAAGCATGTTGCAACGGCCATCGCAGTCGTTTCCACCGCAGCACTCGTATTGATTCCGGAAGGACCGAACGGATTCGGTTCGGGCGGCTATCTCATCTGGCCGCTGTTCGGAACATCCAACCAGCTGCTTGCGGGAATCAGCCTGCTGCTGATCTCCATCTGGCTGAAGCGACGGGGCATCAACTATGCCATCACGCTCATACCGATGATATTCCTGCTGTTCATGACATTGTACGCAATGTTCGTCCAGGTTTTCTTCGAATGGGCATGGTATGCCGAAGATTCCAATCTGCTGCTGTTTGTACTCGGCGCAATCATTTTCGTCTTCGCCATCTGGATCATCATTACATCCATCCAGGCGCTCTCCGGCAAATTCGATGATGAGCTTGAAAAGCGACAGAATGACTGATTAGGGGGTAATACTGATGCTGGACAATATCAAAAAGCTGATCCGGTATTATGAGGAAGTGCTCGAAATGCCGCACCGTACGGAAGTGGCAAGGGAGCTGAGGGAGGAGGATGACCTCTTCCTGCTCCTCCTCTACTCCGAGATGATCGGCATACCGAACCCTGTCTACTACTACACGCTGGAACTGTATCCGCACATCATCGAGGACTTCCACGACTGGCATCTCCGCATGGGGATGGACAAGTCACCACTGACCGGCATCCGCTGCTGCTGATCACACTAAAGGAGCATATTCATGAGCATTCATACTAAAAAGATTCTTTTCATCGGCGGCAAGGGCGGTGTGGGCAAATCCACATCCGCCTCGGCCATCGCCTGGAGACTCGCAAAGTCCGGCAGAAGTACCCTGCTTATTTCGACGGACCCGGCCCATAACCTTGGTCATATCTTTTCACGGGACATCGGCGGGGAGACCACACAGATTGCAGACAACCTCCATGCGCTCGAAATCGACCCGGAGCATGAAACGAAGAAGTATATCGACTCCGTGAAGGAGAACATCAAGGGTACCGTACAATCCAGCATGATCGAGGAGGTCAACCGGCAGCTGGATACAGCCAGAGCTTCACCGGGTGCGGATGAATCCGCACTGTTCGACAAACTTGTCTCCATCATCCTGGAAGAAGAAGGCGAATACGATCACCTCGTTTTCGACACCGCCCCCACCGGCCATACGATCCGCCTCCTCACATTGCCGGAGCTAATGGGCGTGTGGATCGAGGGGCTGCTGAAGAAGCGGCGGAAGACCAATGAGAACTACACCCAGCTCCTCAATGATGGAGAGCCGGTCGAAGATCCAATCTACGATGTATTGCTCGAGCGGCAGAATCGCTTCTCACGGGCACGGGAGATCATGCTCGAATCCGGCAAGACAGGATTTATTTTCGTACTCAATCCAGAAAGACTGCCGATACTTGAAACCAAGAAGGCCGTGGGCCTGCTGGATAAGTATCACCTGCATGTGAAGACACTCATCGTCAATAAAGTCCTGCCGGATGAAGCGGACGGCACTTTCCTCGCTCAGAGGCGGGAACATGAAAGCCGGTACCTGAAAGAGATCGAAGAAACCTTTCCAGATCAGGATTTCATCCGCGTCCCGCTGCTCCCGCATGATATCACGACAATCGAAGAGCTCGATCAATTCAGTGAATACTATGAGATGGATTGAGAAAAATAAAAGAAGCCTCCACTCTGTTGTGGAGATTTCCATATGTTGAATCTATTGGAGCAGAGCAATCTGCTCTTTTTTTATGGACTTATCAGGAAATGCTGACGCCGTTCACGATGTCGCGCCATACTAAGTCCTTGTTGAATGATTAATTTCAGGTGGAAGCGGTAAAAGTATAATAATCAATATCCGGAGAATGGCTCGGCTCTGTCCACCCTTTCCACCACTACCACAGCAACACCCATGAAATGCTTGCAGTTAAAGAAGGCAGCGCCACGCTGCAGCTCGGCGGTGAACAGGGTGAGCTGGTAGAAGCGGAGAAAGGCGATGTCATTATCCTCCCTGCCGGTTATGGCCATAAGAAAATTGAAGCAAGCGGAGATTATGCGAACTATGGCGCCTACCAAGGTGCGGTCAGTTTTGACATATGCTATGGAGAACCGGAAGAACGCCCTGAGAAGGTGGAGAATATAAAGAAGATTCCACCCCCAAAATCTGACCCCGTAATTGGCTATAATAGTCCATTGTTCGATTACTGGAGAATTTGATTTTTATCAATCAAGATTATGCATTCAGTTTACGACAGATATTTATAGACGAGTAGAGATTAAAAAGGCAGTCAGCAAAATCAGCTTATATGTTATCTTTTTTATCATTGGTCACGATTTGAATGAGACTTTCAAAAAGACTTGGATTGTTATGAACAATTATTTTTAGGGCTTCTCTAGTCCTTGTTATATTTTGAAATAACATTTGACGTGGGTCATAGTAAGAAGGACCTCTATACTTGATATAGTTTCCGGTTTCATCGAATAAAAAACTTTGATCGAGAAAAATTATAACTTTATCAAATTCTTGACCTATAATCTTATGAGAATTATGCTGATCATAATTGTGACAGAAATGCTCATAGGATATGTTTTTAGTATGCTGACTATTAGTATAAGGTAAATAAATCCAACCATGATTTTGAAGAGTATGAATATAATCATCAAAATCTTCATCCTGTCTTAAATATTCCACTGTAACGGAATCATAAGTGCGTTCCCAGTAATTATCCCCTGAAAAAATAGTTTGAGTAAATGTAGCAATTTCTTTATTTGTTCTAATCTTTTTAGATAGCTCAAATATTGCTTCATCATCTATGAGGCTTGACAGGTAGTTAAAATTCTTATACCTTCTTTCATTGCTATGTAGATATTGGCGAGGATCTATACTAAATATTAATTTTATATTATTATATTTAGCATTCTCTATCAAACTTTCTAATTGATCTTTCTTTAACCTTTGCGCTTCATCGATGAATATTACATCAAGACCTTCATATTCTTTTTCATTATGAATCCAACGATGCGCGTTTCTTATCTTCCATTTAAAATTACCAATTAGAATGTTATGACCGGTATTTAATTGACCACAATGAATAGTCATCACCGATTTACCGCTTTCTATCTCTTTACGTATTAAATCATATAATAAAAGTGTTTTTCCTGTCCCTGGGGGACCATGTAATATTTGAATAGGATGTTTATATAGCAATATTCTTTTAGAAAAATCATTTTGCTGATTTGTTAAGAAATAATTGGAATTTACAAATTCCGTCGTGTTATTAAAAGGAGAAACTAAATAGTTCGAAGGAGAAAATAGGTTATCAATTTCTTCAAAAAACTTTTCTTTTGCTACTTCGTTCAATAAACAAATAAAATATTCTAGAGTAATTTCTTCTAATCCCTCTCCATTCTTAAGAAAAAAAGAATTATTTTCAGCGACATAAGTAATAATTATTATATTTTTATTTAATGATTTTAAATAGTGATATTTTCTTTCTTGCTGTTTTTCTATTGCTTCCAAAGTACTTTTTTTCTTCAATTCAATATTAAAAGCCCTATCTGTTGTTACTTTTAATAAATCAAATTCTTCTCCGATTTGATTTATTTTAAAACCTATATGAAAACCTTCTAGTATCGCTTGGTTACACACTAAGCTAACTAATGACGTTAAATCTTCTACCTCGCTGTTTTTCAAACCTGAGGTTTTATACTTTTCTAGGAAGTTACTTTTCGTATCTTCGCTTGCAATATTTACTATACTGGAATAAGTTGCTAAATTCATTGCTAGAGTCATAACATTCACCTAACTTTTAATTTTTATATAATTATCACTTTAATGTCATTATATAACATTTTTTAATATCATTTCTAACTTAAAGTCGAAGTAATAAAATTGCTATTTACTTTTAATCTTATAAGAGTCGTATTATTATCGGATACTTTTAACTTTTGTTTTTTCAACAGAGTTATAGTTTCAATATCCACTGATTTGATTTTCATTTATTACTTCTAACTTATTAACTCTAGACCTTTTATTAAATAAATGGAGATATTTTTCTCTCTATCTATATGACTACTAGCCTCAGCTAACTTTTAGCTATAATAGTAATTTATTAATTTATACTATGAGTTCTGCCCATCAGTCTATAAGTATTCTAAATAAACATTTTTCGAAGTAATCCTTTTTTCAATTTGAGTAAGGCCTCATACTTATTGCTTTGAACTTTTAGTATTTTTTTTAGTCCGTTAATGGTATCAGCAATTTTATTTTGTTCTCCAATAGTCGGAGTATATATTTGTATAGAATAAAAATCGTTGTCACTAATATTCAATAATCCATCCATACGTGCTGTAGAAGATATCATTTTCCTGAGCTGTCTATCTAAATTCTTATTGTGAAAGTTAGCTTCTATAAATTCTGAATTATAACCTTCTTTTACTCGGAAACTTTTGTACACATTAGGTACTAAAGCTGTTTCAGTTTGTAAGCGATAAACAATACCATACTTAGCTACCTTGGAATTTCCTTTATTATAAGATAGATCTCCCTCTCTTAATAAAGTGTAGTTCTTCAAACTATTACCAGCAATAACTTGTGAAAATCTATCTTGTTGTTTTAACCACCCTCTCTTAGCTGAAATTGTCATAATAGGAATTTCAATGTTGACGTCATTATTACCTTTTAATGGTGATACAATGTCTCCTAACTTCTTCTTTTCCCACTCTGGATAATCATTACCACTCTCATCTTTGAACCTTAACTCTTGGGAGAAAATCTTTTGCATATATCCCTTCTTCTGTTCCTCCAATAACTCAAGCTTCTTCTCTTCTAACTCAATCAGTCGATTAAGCTTAAGCAAGAATTTTTTAACTTTGACTTGCTCATCAAGATGTGGAATAAGAAATTTGAACTTTTTTAATTCAGGAATCCGGATATTGCTAACTGTGGACCCTGAAAATTTCAATGGTCTAATGTATTTTTCAAACCTTTTTCCATGAAGCAATAAATACATATACTCTGAATCTATAAACGTATCTCGTACTTTAAGTTGTAGACACCGTTGCCCCAAGAAAAAATTATACTTAGAGCTTTGGGGAATAATTGCCACTTCGCCCATCGGTGCTTCGCGAGTTAGTATAATATCCTTTGCTTCTAAATAACCTTTACTTGACCATTTTTCATAAACTTCTTTTTCTACAGAATCCATAGTAGATATAATTAAGTTTCCGTTTCTCACATTTCCAGTTCTGATCATCTTATAACTAGTCTGTTCAGAGCTAACAGGTGCAGTACTATGGAGGCAATCCACTACTTTAACTAAATCATCTATACTATATTCTTTAAATTCTCCACTAAACTCTGGAAACCTCAACTCAGATACATCCTCTTTACTCATCATACAACACACCCAGTTCTTTCAAATATCCATTGATTTCTTCTTCAAGTGTTTCAATCTCTGCATCGATTTCCTTGATGTCTTTCTGGACCTGTTGGAGATCGACGGGTTCTTCTTCTTCGAATGTATCGACGTATCTCGGAATGTTCAGGTTATAGTCATTTTCTTCCATTTCTTCAAGTGTCGCAGCATAGCTGTACTTGTCGATAGTCTCTCTATTACGGTATGTTTCGAGTATCTTCTCAACATCTTCATCTTTCAGGTGGTTTTGGTTTTTGCCTTTTTCAAATGAGCTGGAAGCATCTATGAAGAGGACATCCTCTTCTGCTTTTCTGTCCTTTTTGAAAACAAGGATGCATGTCGGAATACTGGTACCATAGAAGATGTTGGCTGGCAGCCCGATAACAGTATCAAGGTAGTTTTTATTCTCGATCAAATACTTACGGATAACACCTTCTGCTGCTCCACGGAAAAGTACACCATGCGGCAGGACGACGGCCATTGTGCCATTGTCATCAAGATAGTGCACCATATGCTGGATGAATGCAAAATCCGCTTTGGATTTCGGTGCAAGCTTGCCATAATCACCAAAACGTTCGTCATCATTGAATGTTGGATCTGCACTCCAATTGGCACTGTACGGAGGATTGGCAACAACCGCTTCAAATTTCATGTCACCGAATGCCGGTTCTTCGAGTGTATCTCCATTTTCTATGGAAAACGCCTTAAAGTTCACATCATGCAGCAACATGTTCATTCGGGCGAGATTATAAGTTGTACTGTTGTACTCCTGGCCATAGTAATGTCTCACATTTGTATACTTACCTACACGGAGAAGCAATGATCCAGAACCGCATGTCGGATCATAGACGTTTTTTAAATCCGGCTTATCTGTAGTAACAATCTCAGCAAGAATTTTGGAAACCTGTTGGGGTGTATAGAACTCCCCTGCCTTCTTGCCAGCAGTCGCAGCAAACTGGCCGATCATATACTCATACGCATCACCGAGCATGTCAATTTCCATATCACTATGTATGAATGGCAATGTGTTGAGATTCAACATGACTTTGGAAATAAGTTTACTTCGTGCAGATACACTGTTGCCAAGTCTCGAAGAAGTGAGATCCATATCATCGAAAAGATGTGTGAAGTCATCTTCACTCTGCTCGCCGAGTGTCGATGCTTCAACGGCGGAGATGGCTTCTGACAGCTTCTCGATATCGAACTCGCCCGCTTCTATCTCACTGATCATCGTGCTGAAGAGGAATCGCGGTTCGACGACATAACCGATACGTGCCGTCAGTTCTTCCTGCAATCCTTCTTTGAGTTCATCATCTTCCCATGCCTCTTGATAGTTTATGTTGTCTTCTTTCAGCATATCGTCCACTTCTTCTTCGGTCTTCTCCGACAGGAAACGGTAGAAGATGAGTCCCAGGATATAATTCCTGAACTCACTCGCATCCATGTTACCGCGGAGGTCGTTCGCGATACTCCATAATTTCTTATGCAGCTCGGACTGCTGCTGCCTCTGTTTTTCGGTTACTGTCATCATCTATATGTTTCCTCCTATTTTCTTACGTTCATTGGAACACGCAATACTTTCGCATTGCGCAATTTATTCTGCGAACCCGAATTTACGGGAAATGGTTTTGATGAAATCCAACACTTTATTCACTTTCTTCTGGCGGGTCAGAAATGTGCCGGAAATCTCCTTTTCGACTTCCTTACGGTACATCTGTCCACTGAACTGGTATTCCGCCAGCAGCTTGAAAAGTTTATTTTTCGGATAGTCCATCTCTTCAGCGAACTGGTTGAGTTCTTCCATCTGTTTATCTTCCTCGAAATCCAGGTAGACCTTATCGATATTATCATCTTTACCGAGTGTCGGCACGACCTTATCGAGGAATTCCCGGATGAGATCTGCTTTGAGACGGAGCTGCTCGTCATCTGCCCGGTCGAGCATTGTCTTGATGTTCTTCCGCTCTTCGGCCTGCTGCTGCTTGTCCTCGAGATCGATGTTGCGGAGCAAGGTCCGGATGTAGTGGACGTTGATCATGTCATTACGAATGACTTCAATTTCAAAGTCGATGTCGTTGATAACCGATGTCTTTTCGCCTTCTCTCTGCCCACGTATGTGTACCTCATACAGATCGAAGTATTGCCCCTTGTAGTTCTCATAATCCTGCTCGGAAATACCGATTGTGTCTTCAGTGAATTCAAAGGATTCAAATGTTTTCAATTTTACCAGTGCACGCCCGAGTTCCCTGAAGGAAAGGATGAAAGATTTGATGATTTCTTCATCTTCAAGCAGCTGGACATCTTTCGGCTCGGGTGCCGTCCTATACATTTCATCCAGCGCACTTTTGAAATTATTCAGATATTCCCCATAGGATTTGCTGAGGACCGTATCGGTGCTGTCGGTCTGTGAGAAGAGCTGGATGGCTTCGTCCGTCTCCTTCTTGAGATTCCGATAGACGACGATGTTGCCGTACGGCTTGGTCTGCTTCTCGACCCGGTTGGTACGTGAATAGGACTGGATGAGTTCATGGTGCTTCAAGTTCTTATCGACATAAAGTGTGTTTAAGACCTTGCTGTCGAAGCCGGTCAGGAACATGCTGACGACGATAAGGATGTCAATCTGTGCCTTCGGCTTCTCCCCCTTCATCCGGTCGGATACGTCACCGAAATAGTTGCCATAACTATCAAGTGAGAAGTTCGTTTCGTATGTCTCGTTATAGTCATCCAACACCCGCTTCAGCTGATCTTTCGCCGCTTCCTTGATCTGCCCTTCCTTCAGGTCCTGGTTCGGCTGGTACGTGAAGATGGTCGCCACATTAAGCGGCCTCTTGCCTTCTTCCTTATTTATCGAGTGGAACATATCATAGTATTTCATCGCCATTTCGATGTTCTGTGTGGCAAGGATGGCGGAATACTGCCGGTTCCGTGTCTTGTTGTCATGGATGCTGTAGATGTGGCGGGTGATGTTCTCAATCCGTTCATCCGCCATCCAGATTTCATCCGTATCGATGCCTGACACATACTGCTGGTCCATCACATTCAGCTGATCATTGACCGTCCTGACGTACTCGACGGAGAAGCCGAGGACATTGCCATCCCGGATGGCATCCTTGATCAGATAGGTGTGCAGGCACTTATCGAAAATGTCTGCCGTGCTGCGACCATCCTGGCTGCGATTCTCCCTGAAACGCGGCGTGCCGGTGAAGCCGAAGTACTGGGCATTCTGGAAGTGCTTCTTGATTTCCATATGCATGTCACCGAACTGCGAACGATGGCACTCGTCGATGACGAAGACCACTTTGTCTGTCCGGTAGTCATCCATCACCGGGTGATTGGACTTGATTGCATTCGCCATCTTCTGAATGGTCGTAATGATCATCGGCTTGCTTTTGTCTTCCAGCTGGCGGAGCAAGTGTTTCGTATTATTTGTATAGTCCACGGATTCCGGCTGGAACTTGGTGAACTCCTTCTGTGTCTGCGTATCCAGATCTTTACGGTCGACCAAGAAAATGACCTTCTTGATTTCAGGCTCGAGTGCCAACAGCTGACTCGCCTTGAACGACGTCAGCGTCTTCCCGCTCCCTGTCGTATGCCAGATGTAGCCATTTTTGTCCGTATTGAGCGCACGGTCGATCAGCGCCTCGGTCGCATAAACCTGGTACGGTCGCATGACGAGCAGATTCTTATCGGTCTCATTGACAATCATATACCTGGAGATCATCTTCGCCAAATGCGTCGGCAGCATGAAACTTTCTATGAACTCATCCAAATTATTGATGCGGTTATTCTCCGCATCTGTCCAATAGAACATGTGACTTTTGAAAATTTCCTTATCATTGTTCGCAAAGTACCTCGTATCATTGTAGTTGCTTAAGAGGAACAGCTGCGTATAGCGGAACAACCCTGTGAAGTTATCGCGGCGGTACCGCTTCACCTGGTTGAATGCCTCATTAATCGCCACACCCCGCCGCTTCAGTTCCATCTGCGCCACAGGCAGACCGTTGATAAGGATCGTCACATCATAGCGGCCCTTGTATTTATCATCCACACTGATCTGATTCGTGATCTGGAAGATGTTGTTGGCGAAATCATGCTGGTCGAAGAACTCGAGGTAGAGTTCCGTCTCGTCATCCCGTTTCAGGACGAACTTGTCCCTCAGTATCTTTGCACTGTCGAACACACTCTTGTTGTTGATCTGCACCATCAGCCGGTTGAACTCCTTGTCCGTCAGCGGCTGGCCACCCAATCTGCTCACATGGCGTTCATTAAGTATATTTCTGAAGTTTTCCTCCAGTGCCTCACTGCTATGTACAGGCACACGTTCATATCCAATTCGCTCAAGCTGCTTCATGACTTTCGCCTCAAGAGCATCCTCTCTTTCATAACCCATATGTCATTCCACCATTCTTATCTATTGGAAGTTGCTTCCATTATACTATAGATAACCACCGGAAAAGAACATGCTGTTTGAATTGATTACAACTTCAGGCAGTTTTACTGATTGAAAAATAATTGATAGGCATAAAGTATTTAAGGCAATTGCGTCTGAAGGGGAATAGAAAGTAATGATTAAAGATATGGTGATACTAGATTAATATTTTAATTTAGTACATCTTAAATACTTTCCAACCAGATAACTCATTAGTTATCCTTAGTAATTATAAATAAATCGACTTTTCCTTGATTAATTTCAGGTTGAAGAGGTAAAAGGTTAATAATCATGATATGGAGGGATAAAGATGAAACGTGCTGAAGATATTGAAATCATTCCATTGAAGGTGGAAGACGACGGCAAAATACCGAACCATCCGGACTTCCCCCTTCTGGTCTATAAGGACGTGTTTCAGGATGGGGATGACATTCCGGCTATCCTGAATGCCAACGACTGGTCAGGAGAATGGCTCGGATCCGTCCACCCTTTCCACCATTACCACAGCAACACCCATGAAGTGCTTGCGGTCAAAGAAGGCAGTGCAACACTGCAGCTTGGCGGCGCACAGGGTGAAACTGTTGAAGCAAACAAAGGTGATGTCATCATCCTTCCTGCCGGCTATGGTCATAAGATGATCGATTCAAGCGATGATTATGCCAACTACGGTACCTACCCGGGCGGGATCAGCTTTGATATGTGCTATGGAAAACCCGAAGAACGTCCTGAAAAAGTGAACAACATTAAGGAGGTTCTGGTTCCTGAATATGACCCTGTGTTTGGTCAGCGTGGACCGTTATTCGACTACTGGAGAAGTTGATCCTTACATCACTGCAGATTATGCGTTTAGCTTACAACAGATATTATTAATAATTAGAAAGCAGATGGGGAGATGCAGCAACTTTTGCTATCCCCTTTCCTTTTACTTACTGTGTGTATCAAAAATTACAAACCAAAACATCTTTATAACGGATATTAAAATACGGTTCATAATAAGCTTCTAAATAATAGTCCTAATTCCATCATTTACTACTCCTTCTGACGCATCAACCGTTTTTTCTCTTCCAGTAGTTACTTGAACTCCATATTCAGTGCTTAGACCGGATTGATATTGTACCTTTTCCTTGCATGATTATTGAAAACTTTAGTATGCTACTCATTATATCCGCTTATTGAAGCCTTTCTTATAAACTGATGGCAGGACTCTAACATACTTATTAAAGTACTTATAAAAATGATTTAGAGTGTTATAACCAACTAATTCTGCTATTTCTTTTATGTTTGGATCTTCTATAAGCATATTTTAAAGGGCTTTTTCAATTTATATTTTGGCAGGGAGATAGAACATATGAATGATAAATATATTTTATTGGCAAGTTGTAAAGACCAGGTAGGCATCACCAATCTGATTACTGGAACAATCTCAAAATATAACTCCAATATACTGCACTTGGACCATTTTACGGAATATGAACCTGAAAACTCTGAAGAAGGTCAATTATATTTAAGGTTTGAATTTGAAAAAGTTGACGCCTTAAAGGCTGCTTTGGAAAATGAACTGGAACAGTACAATATCGATTATGAACTATTTGATAGTTCAGTAAATACAAAAATTGCTTTGTTTGTTTCAAAGGAAGATCATGCTTTCAACGAAGTATTACTCAGGGTGGAACGTGGAGAAATTCCAGCAGAAATTGTATGTGCTGTAAGTAATCATGATGATAACAGGCACTTCGCGGAGAGTCTTGGTGTTCCATTCTATCACGTGCCAAGCAATGAACCTAAAGACAAAGTCGAAGAAAAAATGTTGGCTATATGTGATGAACATGAAGTAGACCTGATTGTTCTAGCCAAATATATGCAGATCTTATCCGATAATTTTGTCAGCCATTACAAAACTAAAATCATCAATATACACCATTCGTTTTTACCATCATTTATCGGTGCAAACCCATATAAGCAAGCATGGGAACGCGGAGTTAAGTTCGTAGGTGCTACGAGTCACTACGTTACTTCTGATTTGGATGAAGGACCAATTATTGAGCAGAATGTTGTACGAGTAAATCACAGGTATGACGTAAAGAGTCTAAAGAAAATAGGTCGCCATGTAGAGGCATCTGTATTAGCTCAAGCAGTTGAGTACCATGTTCTTCATAAAGTTATTATAAACAATGGCAACAAAACGATTGTTTTTGATTAATAAACTGTAACCCGAATAATGGACGCTTTTTTGCGCTGTCCATTATTCGGGTTTTCTGTATCTGATCAGTAATCTCTTTTTTTGCTAGATAAGTACCTCTGTAAACTAGTTTTCAACTTTACATTAGGATTAATTTTATGTTAAAGAGGTAAAAAGTTAGTAATCATGATATTGAGGGATAAAGATGAACCTTCTCGCTATCTCAATGCCTCATGAATTATATTTAATTAGGTATTAGAAGTGGTAGAAGTGACAAATAGATATTGTATATGATACACAGACCCCCCTCAGTCTATTAGTATAGTTTGAGGGGGTATTTGGTAGATAGATTTAGTTCTTTATCCCTATTATTCAACACACAAATGAGAATCATGCCTACAGTAGGGTCCGATTTAATATGCTGGCAGTTGCTGCATAGGATGCAACCTTTTCCATGCTACCAGTATAGAATTGGACCACGTGTCTTTCATCATCCATTATACATATACCATTTCCTATTCCAGTTATGGTTTGAAATTAAAATGACCTCTTTCAGAACTATAGACATATAACCATTCATTGTATCGGAGGGACAGTAAACCGCCTGGCACTGATTGGTACATTCTTTGGCATTCTGTGGTAAGAAAGATGGCAGAGGTGGTACATTTCATGGACCGTAATCAAAAGTATTCTCTTTCTTCAATTAACCGTTCCCTTTTTATTTTTACATCAAAAAGTAGAAATTAATATACATAATCTTAGTTAATAATTATATTAACATCCAAATCATCATAATTTATTACATAAATATCGAACAGTTCCTATTTGACACTTACACATCTACTTATTCATTATAATTGATGTTTCTTAGAGGCCTAGTGGGTTTAAGAAGCTAGTTTTATCTGGAGAAGCAATTCCTAAATCTTTATAAATTGAAAAACTAATAGATATAAATCTTCATTCGCATCTCCACTTCGCGTTAAAATAGTAGAATGAAAGTTATCATAGGCTTTTGTCACTTCTTCAGAATCATAGAAAGCAGTTCCAACTTTATTCAAAACAACGAAGAAAACAACAGAATCAGATGAGTTTGTATTTTGCTGTGGATTTCCTCCCACTATACATCGTCTATTCCCTACAATATCAGCTAATATAGAATATTTAAGTTGCCATCTCATTGTATTAGTTGTTTCTTCCTTTTGACTATTGAATATATCTTTTTGATTATTTACTTGTTTATTAGCAGATAAGTAGCTTCCCGCGATTGTACAAAGCCCCCCTATAATTACTCCTATTAAAGCACCATGGTTACCTAGGAATTGTGTTATGTTTTCCATTTACGACTACTTAATTTAAAATTATTTTTACCGGAATTTTATAATATAAGAATAACTATATATATCTAAAATACCTATTTTGATAACACTTTTTCTTTTTGACGGTTCTATTTCATCTGGATTATTCAATAAAAAATCTCATGAAATCTTTTCCAAATTGAGAAACGCTCAACTTATCATCTGATTTAATCTTAGGTAATGTCAATCTAGGTAAAGATCCTTTCTTTTTAGAATCAGATGCTTTTTTCAAGAAGTTATGAATATCACTAATACTTTTGATAATGGTTTCAAGATCTTTATCAATGTTTAAATCTGTTTTAGTCGTCAATAATCCTATACGTTGTAGATTCCTTCTCACTGATAAATACTGTTCATAGGTAATCCCATAATCCTCCATTAAATCATGGAAGGAATAATCATCTTTATCACTATAGGAAATCCCGAGATTGGACATCAATTTTAACGCGGCAATATCAACTAATCTCAACTCTTGTAAAACATCATAGTACGTTAAAACAAAGTCTTCTGAGGGATTTTCAACTTCTGTGACTTTCACAAAGCCATTCACCATCAGCTCAATTTTTTCTTCTTGTTTTTCGTCAATTACAAAATCAAAAACATATTGAAAAAGCATTTCTAGTTTTTCTTTTTGTTCCTCATTTTTCTTTTCCAGATTAGCATTTATGATTTCAACTCTTCCACTTAGCTCTTCTACAAATTTTTTGATGTTATTCTCAAATCTACGTCGTTTATAGTTTTGTGCTGCTCCAGCAAGCCCAGGTACCAGGGAGGTACCCATATCCACAGCAATATCAGCGAGAGATCCTTCTATAGACTCCTTAATTACTTGAGTGGAATATTCAGCGCTTACTTCCAATGCAGTATTTAGTGTCAATTCAGAGGTTGCGCTTTTAATATTGTTTTTCTTTTCTTTAGACATCTACCATCTCTCCCTTTATACATATACTAAAGAAGCAACTATGCTTCTATAATAATTGATAGCGTGATTAGTTAGTACCATGATGTTACAATTATATTATCGGAATAATTAGAATAGTCAATTATTCCATGAACGTCTGCAATGGAAAGGAGGTAAAAGGATGGGCGTAAGACATACTCCTACTAATGAAGTGCATCGAGGAGCAAAAAGAGGAAAAACGGGATGTGGATTTGATACTAATGACCACCCTACTCATTGGGAAAATACTACAGCTAGAATTACATGTGAAAAAAACGGTTGTAAAAATTAAAATCAGCTGTGACTAACTATAAGAAGAATAGTAAAAGAATGTTCGACGGAGTTCAAAAGAACTCCGTCATTTCTAATACGATATAATTTTTGTCGATTTTTTATTATCATCTTGTTTGATCTTTTTTTAGACTCATGTTCAAGGTTATATAGAAATATTAAGGAGATCGCCTTTTAGTAAAATGTTTGCTTATTTGCATAAAACACTCTATATTTTTTCACCTTTTTATTGATTCATGCCTTATACTCACTCAGGATATTTCTCCTATTCTTCTCTAACTTATTCAATATCGTTTCTTCCATATCTATGCCCATATCGTCAGCCAGCATCAATCCATAAATAAATACATCAGCCAGCTCTTCTTCTATATTCTGTCGATTCTTTTCGAGCCCTTTCTTTGCTGAAATCCACTGAAAATTCTCAAGGAGTTCAGAAGCTTCCAAAGAGAGTGATAATGAAAGGTCTTTTGCGTTATGATATTGTCTCCAGTTTCTTTCATCTCTGAATTTATTAATCTCTTTTATTAATTCATCCATATCACTCAACTCCTTCATATTTTTCTTTTAAAACTTTTTTGAGTTTTTCATCACTTGCATAAAGATAAAGACCCTTAACGCCCCGCTTCATCAAGACATTTATGGAATTGAGTATAATCTGCTCTTTCATCTCTTCTACGTTATACTCAACTTTCTCTTCTTTTGCGGTTCTGAATGCTTCTGTATCCTGATATTTTTTAGGCAATAGTTTGAGTTCCTGCTTTTCTTCATCATATGAAACTGAAGGTCCTAAAATCACACCGACATAATTAAGATCAAAGCCTTGGATGGTATAAATAGAACCCACTTCTCTGATTGTTTCCGGATGTTCCGCCCATGTTTTCTTATACTCCGTTTTATTCCAAAGTCCTTTGAACCCTGGTTCTTCTACAAAGTATTCTTCTCCATTTTTCTTATGTTCGTAATCAAAGGTGGCAACGATTCTTGATAGTTTATGCTCTTCATCTTTTTCTTTAATAGCTTCGAACATATCAGCTGCATTATTAAATATTTTCAGTTCATATTCCCCTGTTGTTTTAGGTATCGGTTTAACTTTCTTATCTACGAAAGCATCTATCCAATCGACGATTTCTTCATCCGCCTGAATCCTGAATTGATCAGTCAATTCAAATGTCTCCGTCACTGCTCCTCTGGTCATACCTTCGAGCCGGCTGCCAGACCAATGGCTCTTTAACTTTAAGAATTGCTTTTCATCGAACACAACGATTGTTACCTTGCTTCTTAAACTTATATCTTTAAGTTGATTATCTCCGGAATAATCATTGTATTTATCCGCTCTCGACAGCAGTAAATGCGCTTCGTCTATAAATGTCACATCAGCAATTTGATCAGTTTTATCCATTCGATTAATAAAAGTAGTGGGTTTCAGAAAATCTTTCTTTTTAAGATTCGGCAGGCTCTCTGCGATCGATTGATATGTCTTAATCATTTATTATGGTTGACCAGAAGATAATTCGTCGTCCCTTTTAATGAAGAACTATCTTCTTTAGTCAAGTCCTGTATGGCATTGAAGGTTGAGCTGAGCACTACACTTTTTCCTGTACCTGCATCCCCTTTAACTATAAATACGGCTCTCTTGTCCGTATTAACGTGTTTCTCACAAAATTTCAGTATTTCTTCCTTCAGCTCCACTTGTGACTCTGAAAGCTCTTTATATGGGGATAACTTGAATACATCTTTGTTCTGCAGGTACTCAATAGTGCTGTCCACCAATTCATCAGCTCGCAGCTTCTCCCACAGCTCATTGAAGATATTATTGTCATACCTATATTTCTCATAATAATTATGAGTCACAGCCTGGGTAGTCTGACTTATATTTTTCAATTTATATTTATTATCTGCGATGAAATAATTTATGAGATTTGTTTCTATGTTATATGTAGCAGATTGATTGAACATTTCATGCCCGATCAGGAGTACCCTGTCCAAATCTTTTTTCTTGGGGTCCTTAAGATGTGCCTTCATCCTATTTTTTATTTGAACAGATTGGCCTATATAAGCACTCTTTTTTCCTTTATTGTGCAGTATGTATACTATAGGAAAGTTATTATAATCCATCCCTTTAAATTGATTTATACTTGCTTTGTTAAAAGATAGACTACTGAGTTCCAAGCCTTCCATATTCTCACCTCTTTTATAATGAGTTACAAACAGATATGTTCATATCCAATACGCTCAAGCTGCTTCTTGACTTTCGTCTCAAGAGCGCCTTCTCTTTAATAACCCATATGTCATTCCACCATTCTTATCTATTGGAAGTTGCTTCAATTATACTATAGATAACCATCGGAAAAGAACATGCTGTTTGAATTTATTAAAGCCGGACACAAGAAAAGTGGCAGGCTGTTCGATGTTGCAGTTCCGTCTCTAAGAGCTTCGGGTCCCAGATAATCTTACTGATTTCATTCTACAGTTTCCGCCGCTTCAGACACTCATTCTTGTCGAGTGCATTATACGATTTAAAGTTAAGGAAATATTTCTCCACATAAGTATAAAAACTCAGGTAAACTTCGCTTAAATGTACGATGATAATTGTATGGGTTTTTGAACATCCAATCCCCAAGAAATTATGTTGTCACTTTAGGCACTATATTGCACTTATTTCAGCCTTTATTTCGCACTGATTTAGGTGATAATTTGCACTATAGTTAAGAAACCCAACTAATCCTATTCACGAAGACAGCTGGGCTTTAAAGTTGGTTATGCAAAATAACACTTAAAATATATGCAATTTATCGTTAAAAATGACATCAGCTCTATCTTATCTGCTTCAAATATTCCAAAAAACAATCGTTATTTTAAAAATAATTATATAAAAAAACACCTCATAATGAGATGTTTGACTACACTGACATAAAAAATAGAATAAATATCAAAATAATTACAATTGATATGGGAAGTAAAAGTACTGTCCATATGTGTATGGCAAAATGAAAGTGGCTCTTACGCTAATTTGGGGAGAACGGGGTATATATCAGTAAAAAGGAATGATGGTCATGTATACCCACTTTGCTGATCTTGATTCTCGCCTGATTGTCTTGTCGTGCATCGAAGATGCTAATACATTCACCTGTGTCGTTACAGTAGTTTCAAAAACAGGCCGATGTCCGAAGTGTCAGTACGGGTCCCATAAGCGGCATAGTGCCTACATGCGGGTTATTGATGATTTGCCCATCCAGGGCAAGTCTGTCCAGTTGTATCTGAAAACCCACAAATGGTTCTGTACAAACAGTTTCTGCGAAGCAAAAGTGTTTACGGAACGCTTCGAATGGCTCCTGCCCCATAGACAGCGAACGGTCCGTCTGGATGCTGCGCTCCGGGTCATTGCTTTCTCCACCAATTGTATCGAGGCGGCACATGTCACTCGAATGCTGGGTATGCCGGTGAGTCATGACACACTGCTCCGTTTGATCCATACAACAGAGATGCCGACGGTACACAGCCCCTTTTGTCGGCATTGACGATTTCGCCTGGAAAAAAGGCCACCGGTACGGCATCCTAATTTGTGATGCCATGACTCATCATCCCATCGACCTCCTGCCCGATCGGGAAGCTGAGACACTGACGGATTGGCTGGGCAGTCACCCGGAACTGACGCACGTTACACGAGATCGGTATCCCCGTTTTCAGGAAGTCATCTCTACCCATGCTTCGAATGTCATTCAGATCCATGACCGGTTTCATCTGATTCAGAATCTATGGTCTCTGCATGACCAGATTATCCGGAAAATATTGCCTGCACGCGTTGACTTGGGCACACACCTGCCACGGCCGGATCCACCTCGCACGCAGTCAAAAGCAGAACTTCGGCAGAAAGAAAATGCCAGGAACAAATGGGAGCAGGCCCAAATACTTCAGAAATATTATGCGGTCTTTCTATTATGGGTTTATTTTATTCGAGATTGGCATGTCTACCATACATTTTATTAGAATCTAAGCCTTTTTGCTCCATCAAACGTAAGATTAATGCATCATAAAATAACAACATCGTTTGCTCAAATAGAGATCCCATTGGTTGAATGGATTTCCCACTCGTTCCCTCTGCTTTTGCTTGGGCTGGAATTTCAATCGTGATATCTGCTAATTGAGCTATGGAAGAAGTAGGGTTGGTGGTCACCAACGCAATGGTTGCACCTATGCTTTTAGCTTTTTCTGTCATGGATAGCAGGCTTTTGGTTTCTCCTGATCCAGAGCCAATGATAAGCATATCATTGGCTTCTAGATTGGGTGTAATGGTTTCGCCGATGACATATGGATCAAGTCCAACATGCATCATACGCATGGCAAATGCTTTCGCCATTAAACCAGAGCGGCCACTCCCCGCAACAAAAATTTTATTTGCACGCTGCATTCCGTCTACCAGCTTTTCTGCTTCCGTATCATTCATACGTTCGGTTGTACGACTTAGCTCGGCAAGTATTTCCTTTGTATAAGCAATTGTTTGCATATTATGCGTTCACGCCTGCATTAATAAGTTGTTGCATTTGTGCAGCGACTTCTTTTTTGTTTTCTTTGCCTGTGATGCCACCACCAACGATGATAAGATCTGGTTGTGCTTTAATGACCTCAGGTAAGGTTTCAAGCTTAATTCCACCAGCAATTGCTATTTTCGCATTTTTTACAACGCTTTTTATGCTACGTAAATCTTCGAATGAATCTTTACCTTCTGCTTGCAAATCATAGCCTGTATGCACGCAAATGTAGTCAGCGCCTAATTCATCAAGCTCTTTTGCACGCGTTTGGATATCTTTTACAGCGATCATATCTACGAGGATTTGTTTTCCTTCTTTTTTCGCTGCTTCAACAGCACCTTTGATGGAAGCATCTTCTGCTTGACCAAGAATAGTGATAATATCAGCGCCAGCTTGAGACGCATTTGCCACTTCATAACCCGCAGCGTCCATGATTTTAATGTCTGCTAGAACCTCTAAATTAGGGAATGCTGTTTTGATTGCTTGTACTGCTTTATGACCTTCTATATTAATAATCGGTGTCCCTATTTCGACAATATCAATATGTTCTTCTACTTCTTTTACCAATTCGATTGCTTCAGGAATGTTGACTAGGTCTAAAGCTAGCTGTAATTTCATTTTTATTCGCTCCTTCTAGAATGTTTTATATTGTGCTAAGTGGCTGCCATTATAGATATACCCTTTTCAAAAGATATTTACTCACTAGCACTTTTTTAGTATACTCAATATGTTACTAAATTAAAAGTACGCACTTTAAATTCATATAGTGACAAGAAGTATACTGTGAGATAAAATAAAGGAGAAGTGACATGAATGCCAAATTTAGGAGAGAAATCTTTTAACTGTGAAAAAGAATTGACGCTTGGAGTAATTGGTGGTAAATGGAAAATGTTAATCCTGTGGCATCTAGGCAAGGAAGGAACGAAACGATTTGGTGAATTAAAGGCCCTTATTCCGGGGATTACCCAAAGAATGCTTGTCAACCAATTACGCGAACTTGAAGATCATTTAATCGTACACCGAGAAGTTTATCCTGTCGTCCCGCCGAAAGTTGAATATTCATTGACTGAACATGGAAAAAGCCTCATGCCGATTTTAGACGCTATGTATGAATGGGGTAAAGATTATATTGAAAATGTATTGGAAAAAGAAACTCATGATCAATCAGCCATTTAGTAGTAAAAGTTTCTTTTCATATTGTAAGACAATCATAACTTACCACGGTTAGCTTTATTAACCGTGGTTTTTTTACTGTATATGTAAAAAGTAGAAACAACACCTTGTCTAATATAAAAATATTAAAAAGCTTTGTACAGTGATTTTTACTTATTCTCTGTTCAAGGTTTTTTTACTTTTATATAGTATCTTTTTTTACACTATATTATTCAAATATCACTATATGCAAATAAAGTGCGTACTATCTAAAAATCAAATATACGTAGTATACTGTTTTAGCAAAGCGATGCAAATTTTCATTAGCAAATTGATAGTACGAAAGGGGAGTTTTTCTAATGGAAAATCTCAAAGAGAAAAATCATTGTGTTTGTGAAAGATGTTTAACATTTACTCACAATAATAAACAATGTCCAACATGTGGATATAGCCATTTAAGTAAAATTAAAATTTGTTCCTATACAGGAGGAAATAATCAAAATACCCATGTAAAAATAGGGTAATAATAATACTTGTATTTATTTGATTAGAACTAGCTTAAGAAAGTGAGGAATTCGAAATGGATTCTATGACGTTTGTATTATTTGGGGCAACAGGGGATTTAGCTAAAAGAAAAATCTACCCTGCCTTGTTTAATTTATATCGGAATCAAAAATTACCAAAGTCTTTTTCAGTTATTGGTGTAGGAATAGATGAATTTTCTGATGTTGGATTTCAATCCAGCGTAATCGATTCCTTGTATACATTTTCTAGACATTTGATTAATGATAAATCTAAAAAAGGAGAGTTCGTCAAGGCATTTCGTTATTGCCAGCTTGATTTTACCCAAACTGAAGGCTATATGAAGTTGTTGGAACTTGTTCAACAAAATGAAAGAGACCGGAATATGGAAGAAAATCGAATGTTCTATTTATCCGTCGCTCCCGAGTTTTTTGACGTGATTGCCATGAACATCAAGGATAGTGGATTGGGCGCAACAAATGGATGGAGACGATTGATTATCGAGAAACCATTTGGACATGATGTAAAATCAGCCCAAGAATTAAACGAAAAACTAAGCAGAGTTTTTGAAGAAGATGAAATTTATCGTATCGATCATTATCTAGGAAAACCAATGGTTCAGAACCTTGAATCCTTAGCTTCTGCTAATCCTGTATTGCAATCATTGTGGAACAATCAATTTATTGCCAATGTCCAAATTACGGCAAGTGAAATCGTTGGTGTTGAAGAGAGAGCTGATTATTATGACAAAACAGGAGCCATTCGTGATATGGTTCAAAATCACATGCTGCAGCTGGTAATGATGATAGCCATGCATTTGCCTGAACGAATTACAGCAAATGATATTCGAAATGAGAAAAGCAAAGTGATGAAATCTTTGCGTCCATTACAAAAGGATACTGTAGGTGTTCACGTTATTCGTGGTCAATATGAGAGCGGAGAAATAAATGGAGAACCTCTAGTTGCATATAGAGAAGAGACTGGCGTTGATGCTTCTTCTCAAAATGATACATTTATTGCGGCTCGTCTATGGATTGATAATTCCTTCTGGGATGGGGTTCCGTTTTATATACGAACTGGAAAGAGAATGGCGGAAAAAACAACAAAAATAGTCATTGAATTTAAAAATGCGTTAAAGGATTATGCTGCTTCTGAAAGAGAACAGATAGAACCCAATCTATTAACGATAAATATAAATCCAAATGAGGGTGTATCGCTACAGTTAAATAGCAAAAATCCAATAAATGGAGAAATGGAACCTATCACAGTAGATTTTTCAGCGAGCAATCAAGACATACCCGAAGCCTATGAACTATTGTTATTTGATGCTCTTGTTGGAGATTCAACATTTTTTGCTCATTGGAACGAAGCAGAAACATCTTGGGAATGGATAGAACCTATTTTAGAGGCATTTAAAGAGGATAGAGTTCCTCTTCATTCTTATTCCTCTGGAACAATGGGACCAAAACCTGCTCATCAATTATTAGTAGAAGATGGATATAAGTGGTGGTAAAGTCACCAAATGTAATACAAATCAGAAAAAATTTGAAGAATTAATATAATTTTGGGAGGAATAACATATGCAAGTTGGATTAATTGGATTAGGAAAAATGGGATTGAATCTTGGTAAGAACTTAATTGACCATAAACATCAGGTTGTAGCATATGATTTAAATGCTCAAGCAGTAGATGAAATGAAAGAGTATGGTGCTGAAGGTACGACAAACATTAAAGAACTTATTCAATCATTAGTTAAACCAAGGATTTTATGGATTATGGTACCACATAGTGTTGTAGACTCTGTCATAAGTGAAATTACACCTTTCTTAGAAAAGGGAGATATTGTAATCGAAGCTGGAAACTCCCATTATAAAGAATCTATTCGCCGTTATAACCAATTAAAAGAAATTGGTGTTAGCTTTATGGATGCGGGTACATCTGGCGGTACGGAAGGTGCCCGTAATGGAGCGAACTACATGATAGGAGGTGATCCTGAGGCTTGGGAGGTTGTTGAAACCATCTTCCGTGATACAGCTGTTAAAAATGGCTATATTTATGCAGGAAAACCAGGAAGCGGCCACTTTCTAAAAATGGTTCATAATGGTATTGAATATGGCATGATGGCTGCCATTGGGGAAGGATTTGAGGTTTTAGAAAAAAGTGAGTTCGATTATGACTATGAGCAAGTTGCAAGAGTATGGAATAATGGATCCGTTATTCGTTCCTGGCTAATGGAGCTTACTGAGATTGCCTTTACGAAAGATGCGAAACTTGATGAAATCAAAGGAATTATGCGTTCATCAGGTGAAGCTAAATGGACTTTAGAAACGGCTTTAGACTTACAAACAGCAACACCGGTCATTGCTATGTCCTTATTAATGCGTTACAGATCACTTGATACGGACACATTTAATGGGAAAGTTGTTGCAGCTCTTCGCAATGAGTTTGGTGGACATGCCGTGAAAAAAACTGACTAAAATTGAAAAAATAACCAAAACTAGCTCTAGGGAGGAAATATAAGATATGACTATTTCGTTTGATTATACCAATGCTTTGCCATTTATGAAAAAAAGTGAAGTAGAAGGACTAAGCGATTTTGTAAAAGTAGCTCATGATATGCTTCATGAAAAAAAAGGTCTTGGTTCTGATTTTCTTGGATGGGTTGATTTACCCCATGCCTATAATAAAGAAGAGTTTTCGCGTATTAAACAGGCTGCCAAAAGGATACAAAATCAATCAGATGCTTTAATTGTTATTGGCATTGGTGGTTCTTATTTAGGGGCAAAATCGGCAATTGAAGCTTTGTCTCATACTTTTCATAATCAAATAAACGATAAGACACAAGTTTATTTTGCTGGGAACAATATCAGTTCCACTTATCTCATGCATTTATTGGAGCTATTAGAAGGAAAAGATATTTCGGTTAATGTTATTTCTAAATCAGGAACAACAACAGAGCCTGCCTTAGCCTTCCGTATCTTTCGTGACTATTTAGAACAAAAGTATGGAAAGGAAGGGGCAAAAACACGTATTTATGCTACGACTGATCAGGAAAAAGGTGCATTAAAAAAACTGGCTGACGTAGAAGGATATGAAACATTTGTTATTCCAGATGATGTAGGTGGAAGGTATTCTGTCTTAACAGCCGTAGGTCTCTTACCTATAGCTGTTGCTGGTCTAGACATTAATCAAATGATGGCAGGTGCTGCATCGGCAGCACGTAAGTACAATAATCCTGATTTAATGACAAATGAATGCTACCAATATGCTGCCGTACGAAATGCTCTCTACAATAAGGGGAAAGTGATTGAATTGCTGGTGAATTATGAGCCATCTTTTCATTATATATCTGAATGGTGGAAACAACTATTTGGGGAAAGCGAAGGAAAAGATCAAAAAGGCCTGTTTCCTGCTTCCGTCGACTTTTCAACAGATTTACATTCAATGGGACAATATATCCAGGAAGGTAGACGAAACCTTATAGAAACAGTTTTACAAATTAAGAAACCTAAAATTGATATGACTATTCAGAAGGATTCAGAAAATCTCGATGGATTAAACTTCCTTGCGGGAAAAACAATGGATGAAGTCAACAAAAGTGCATTTCAAGGGACTTTGTTGGCTCATGTTGATGGAGAAGTACCCAATTTAGTGGTTGAGCTTGATGAAATAAATGAGTACACATATGGTGAATTGGTTTACTTTTTTGAGAAGGCTTGTGGGATTAGTGGCCATCTATTAGGAGTAAATCCATTTGATCAGCCGGGAGTGGAAGCATACAAAAAGAATATGTTTGCTTTACTTGGTAAACCCGGTTATGAATCAGAGGAAATGGCATTGACGGAACGCCTATCATTATCTAAAAAATAATTTTATAGTAAAGGTTTATATAATCTTCAACGATGTATGAAGAAAAGTGGGGAGAGATTGTTTCCGGTTGGCTATTTGAAGACCGGCGATTGAAACGTAAACTGCGCCGCAATAAGAAACAGATGTTTGAAGAGTTGAAAACCCATGGCTTCCCTGGTTCATATCGCACAGTCTGTTACTTTATCGACGACTGGCGGCGCAGCCACAGTGATGATCGTCCGGATAAAGGTTATGACCGTTTGACACACCCACCGGGAGAAGCCCAAGTCGACTTTGGCACGATGGAGACCGTACAGGATGGCGAATTCGTCGATGTCCACACCCTGGTCATGTCGTTCCCCTACAGTAACGCCGCAGTGGCCGTCCCCCTGCCGGGTGAGAACCAGAAATGTTTCCTGCACGGGCTAAAAGTATTATTCCATCAGTGCGGCGGTGTGCCGAAACGGATCCGGATTGATAATCTGACACCGGCTGTCAAGAAAATCCGGTCCCGGTTTGGCGAAGCTGAATTGACGGATGCCTTCATCCAGTTCCAGAACCATTACGGCTTCGAGGTCCAGGTGTGCAACCCGGGCAGTGGGCATGAGAAAGGCAGTGTGGAAAACAAGGTGGGCTACGTCCGTTACAATTTCTTCAGTGCCTCCCCGGTGATGGAGAGTTTCGAGCAGCTGTCAGAGATATTACACGCACAGCTCGCGCGAGACCGAAGCCGCCTGCATTACGAGAAGAATGTGCCCATTGAAACGCTTTGGAACGATGAACAGCACCATCTGTTGTATCTACCAACGACAGACTATCCCGTCTTCAGAACCCTCGAGGGCCGGGTCAATAAGTATAATGAAGTGACGTTGGACCAAACCCGAATACATATTCCTCGGGCTGCCAACCATCCACGGCTGCATCTCGTCCTGACCTGGGACCGGTATAAAGCAGTCACCGATGACGGGGAAATTCTGGCGGATGACCACCGGCCATACATGAACCGTCGCCGGGCCATCCCATGGCAGATGGTCGTCAAGGGATGGATACACAAGCCGAGGGTCATCGCCTACTCACGATATGAAAAATACTTGCCCGGGAGAGTCAAAGACTATCTACTGGTTGAAGATATCCAGTTACGGAAAGCGCGCTTGAACACACTGGCCAATCTCCTGGTCACACATGATATGAAGCAGATCAATGAGGCGTTTTATGAGGTCTTGTCAACAGCGGAAGAGGATCCTTATGGGGTCGATTGGACGCACTACGATGCATTGGCCCCTGCACAGACTGGCGGTGGTACATCATGAGTGAACAATTACGGGAGATGTGCAAATCACTCCGGCTGGCCTATGTCGCTGACATATATAATCAAATCCCTTATGAATCTTCCGAACAGTTTCTGGAAGCAATCTTTGCGGAAGAATTCCGACTGCGGGAAGAGGCGAAAGTTCAACGGCTGATCAAGAAAGCCAAGTTTTTGGATGACAAGGACTTGTCGCATTATGAATGGCATGATCAGATCCGGCTTCCCGGCCATATTGATCAGGATGGATTACAAAGTCTGTCTTTCATTGAAAACCGGGAAAATGTGGTACTGATTGGTGCGCCGGGGACGGGTAAGACCCATCTGGCCACAGGATTAGGTAGAAGCGCCTGCGAGCAAGGTTATGAAGTGCGCTTTTTCAGGGTCGCTCAGCTGGTGGAACATTTGGAGCACGCCTTACGTCAGGATAAACTCGCCGCCTTCAGAAAACGATTTGAGAAAGTGGATTTGATTGTACTGGATGAAATGGGTTACCTCCCATTCGGGAAAGAAGGATCTGAGCTGCTTTTCCAACTCATTTCCGAGTGGTATGAACAGAAAAGCTTGATCCTCACGTCCAACCTGGAATTCAGCCAGTGGAACAGAATCTTTGTAGACAGTAGACTGACAGCCGCACTGGTGGACCGGCTCATCCACCATGCCCACGTGCTGTCATTCACCGGAGAAAGCTATCGACTCAGTCACGCATTATCGAAATCACGTTAAGTGGACACAACAGGGTGGCAACCCTCTGCACTTTTCATTGCATTTCTATGTACTTTCTTGTTGCGAAACACAACTTTAACTAGTATTCCTTATCTTCTCTTGTTCTCTCGGGAGTCTAAATATAAAATAGAAAAATCTCTCAATCATAGCATTAAAATAATATAAGAAAGCCCATTTCTATATTATTTCAATAGAAATGGGCTTTCTTCATTTAATCAAGAAGTTACGTTTATACTTCTTTTTTATTTATATAGTTATCATTGCGGTTTTAAAATGACTTTAATATTGTTATCTTTTTTCTGATCAAAAATATCATAAGCTTGTTTTGCTTCTTCTAAAGGCATTGTATGCGTTATAATTTCTGTTGGATCAAAAACTTCATTTTTAATCATTTCATATAACTTTGGCATTTGATGAATAACTGGAGCTTGTCCACTTTTTACTTGAACGTCTCTATTAAAAATTAAACCTAGTGGGAAATTGTCTGCAGGTGAACCATAAATACCAGTTAATTGAATGGTACCAAATTTTCTTACTGATTCAGCTGCTGTAATAATTGGACTAATAGTACCTCGTTGTGCTGAGTTTGAACTTATCTCTAAATCATCTTGAGCTACTTGTCCATCCATTCCCACACAATCTATAACAACATCTGCGCCACCACGTGTTGTTTCACGAAGTGATTTTCCGATATTATCTTCTTTAGAAAAATTATATGTTTCAGCGCCATTGAATTTTTTTGCATGGTTTAATCTGTGCTCCACATTATCAATAGCAATCACACGTTCAGCACCTTTTAATTTAGCAAATTTTTGTGCCATTAAACCAATTGGACCACAACCGAGAACAATCACGGCATCTCCAGATTTTACGCCTGCATGTTCTACACTCCAATAAGCTGTTGGAACAACATCAGATAAGAATAATACTTGTTCGTCTTTTAAGTCACTATCTGGAACTTTGAATGAAGAGAAGTCAGCAAAAGGAACTCTCAAATACTCTGCTTGTCCTCCCCAGTGGTTTCCATGCATGCCACCAAAACCGAAAAGTCCGCCATTGTCCATTTTCCAGTTTGCTGGTGATTGATTAGAATTATCACATTGAGACTCCATGTGATTATCACAATAGAAGCAATCACCACAACCTATGTTGAAAGGGATTACTACTCTATCGCCTTTTTTAAGAGTCTTAACATCTTTTCCTACTTCTTCTACAATCCCCATTGGCTCATGTCCAATAACAAACCCAGGATCCATGAATAAATCGCCCTGATGATAAAGATGTAAATCAGAACCACATATACCTGAAGCTGTTATTTTTATAATTGCGTCTGTTGATTCTTCTATTGTTGGATCATTCACTTCTCGAACTTCCATATTTTTATGACCTTGATAAGTAACTGCTTTCATTAATATCATCCTCCTTGATTCAATCTACCCATCCGTAACACATTATAAACACAGAATAATAATATATTATTTTTTAAAGAATATAAATATCTTCAAATTTGAGGCTGCTGTGTTTCGCAAGTGTAGAGAGCGTAAAATAGTTTGTGTAAATGAATAAATAGAAAAAGGGCGTCCTTTTCTTGTAAGATTAAGTTACCACACCAAATCCAAGAAAAGAGGACGACCCCTATGGATCATTTTACATCAGATATTATTCAAGCTCTAGTAAAAAAAGACGATGTCACAGGAATCTTCCGCAGCCACCTGGAAACGGCGGTGAACACATTACTGAAAACCGAATTGACTGCATTCCTGGACTACGAAAAGTATGACCATGTGGGCTTCAATTCCGGGAACTCCAGAAACGGCGTCTATTCCCGCACGTTACCTACCGAATATGGCGACCTTCAGATTGACATTCCCCGGGACCGGAATGGGGACTTCAAGCAGCAGACTGTTGCGCCTTACAAGCGGTCCAATGACACATTGGAATCTTTTGTCATCCATATGTTTCAAAAAGGTGTGACGATGTCTGAAATCTCCCATCTGATTGAACGGATGTATGGGCATCACTATACGCCCCAGACCATTTCAAATATGACCCAGGCGGTCACAGAAGAAGTGGAGGCATTTCGCCAGCGTTCGTTATCCGAGCGGTATGTGTGCGTGTACCTGGATGCGACATTCCTGCCCGTCAAACGGGAGACAGTGACCAAAGAGGCTGTCTATATCGCTGTGGGCATCCGGGAGGATGGCTCCAAGGAAGTGCTGGCCTATACTGTCGCGCCGACGGAATCTGCGTATGTATGGAAAGAATTGATTAGAGATATCCATGCACGGGGCGTGACGGAAGTCCTGCTCTTCATTTCTGTCGGGCTTCCAGGTATCAAAGACAGTATTCATTCGGTGTTTCCAAAAGCGAAATACCAGACATGTTTCATTCACGTTGCACGCAACATTTCCCACAAGGTCCGTGTGTCGGACCGGAAGGCAATCTGTGAGGACCTGAAGTCCCTGTATCGCGCCACGGATAAGGCCGAAGCTGAGCAGGCTTTGGACGCGTTTATCGAGAAGTGGAAGAAATCTTACGCCAAAGTCACACAATCGTTGAAAGCCAATCCGGATCTGTTCACTTTTTATGATTTCCCTGAAGCAATCAGGAGAAGCATTTACTCCACAAATCTGATTGAGTCATTCAATAAGAGAATCAAACGGTACAGTAAGCGCAAAGAGCAGTTCCCGAACGAGGACTCCCTTGACCGTTTCCTGGTCACTCAATTTGAAGCATATAACCAACGGTTCGCGACACGGTGCCATATTGGTTTTGACCAGGCCCGTGCAGAATTAGCTGAAATGTTCAGCGGGTAATGCACACTACAAGAAAAGGCATGCCTTCATTTACACATAATTATTGACGGTCCCATATTTAAATGAGGACATCGATCTTATAAAAGCATTTGAAGTCATAAATAGTAAAGATAATTTTTAAGGGTTAATTACTTTTAGAGTAAGCGGGACTAACAAGTTCTACTTTTTTATTATTTCTCAAAGTTATCTAGACAGTTCTTTTCCCTACATTATTCTAAAAAACGACCGTTTATTGGAATATTTTCAGTATTAAAATTCACTCCCTGTCATTTTTAATGATATCTTGCACTGATTTAGGAGCTAACTTGCACTATAGTTAAAAAAACAACTTATCTTTTCCTGAAGACAGTCGAGTTTTAAAGTTGGTTACGCAAAATAACATCGAAAGCGACACATACTTCGCTAAATATTAAATACACAATAATTAGGATGAAGTTCATTAAAGAGGAGCCCTTTGCCGATTACACCTGCGTTTTATCAGATATCCCCAATTAATCATAAAGACATTAATATTTTAAAATTTAAAAATGTCCATTACCTCTAAATATAGAGATAATGGACACAGTCTATAATGACTGATTAGCATTTATAAAATAAGTGATGCTTCTGGGATTTTCGATAGACACCCTATTAATACATAGTAATTTTTACTTTTAATCAATTTCTACATGACCCATCATGCCATGTTCTTCATGCTCTAATATATGGCAATGATACATGAACTTACCCGGTTTGGTAAATTTCAATAAAATATGAACCGTTTCACCTGGGTTAACCAGCACTGTATCTTTCCAACCTTGTTCATTTCTGGGCGGTATCTTACCATCCCGATCTAAAATTCTAAATTGCACACCATGAACATGGTAAGGATGAATTAAATTTTCCATTTCATCCTTGGCGTTGACAATTTCCCAGACTTGATATTCACCCAGAGGCTGAGTAGTGTCAATTCTATCAGGGTCATATTTCCTGCCATTGATGGATACACGATAATCTGTTCCGGCCATCAACATCAATTTCTTTGGATACTTAGCGACCTCATGTGGTTGAATAACTGGAAGCATCTCTGTGCGAAGGGACATGTTCGGATTAAAATCGGCATTGTTTTTATTCTCTCCGCGCCTGATTGTTAAACCGGTCACTCCGTTAACAAATAATTTAACTTCTTCTTCCTTATAACCTTCCAAGTCAATAATGATTTCAGCACGTTCACCTGCAGACAAAAATAAATGCTTGAGTTCAATTGGATAATTTAACAAGCCACCGTCTGTGGCGATTTGATAAAATGTAGTGTGGTTTTGTAATGAAAACTCAAAATTTGTTACGTTCGAACCATTAAGCAGACGCATTCGCAAGTAGCGCCCGTCAGCATCAAAGGTGGCGTTTGCTGTACCGTTCAGCAACAATGTGTCGCCTCCCGTACCATCAATACTTTTTATGTCGTCGTAATCCAACTTGTACCCGTCAACCAGGAAACGATCTTGTACGACAACCGGAATATCATCCACCCCATACTCATGAGGGAGGTGTTTTTTCAATCGCTCGGTATTTTCATCTTCCACTATAATCATCCCACCTAAGCCTTCATACACCTGCTTTGAAGTCAAACCGTGCGGATGGGGGTGATACCATAATGTTGCTGCTTCATTATCAACATTAAAGTCAATTGTTTTTGTTTCATCAGGTTCAATAGTCATTTGTGGTCCGCCATCTGAAGCTTCGTCAACAATGAGACCATGCCAATGATAGGTGGTCACTTCATCCATATCATTGCCGGTATGAATCTTGACCTGTTGATTTTTTTTAAGCTTTATCGTCGGCCCTAACAAATCTCCATTATAACCCCGAGACGGCGTTTTTCGTCCGGGGATGATTTCTGTTTCTCCGCTCCGGGCTCTGATTTCATATTCTATTTGGCCGTCTGTCTGGCTGGTTGGTTCGAGTAAAGAAGGGATATTCAATGGACGTGATTCGATGTCATTTTCAATGATTTTAACTTCATCATCACTGCGGAATATTGTATCTAACGATGAGGGCTGGTAACTCATATCCAACTTTTTAAAATGATTGTCTGAATTAATCAGCATTCAATCTCTCCTTACATATTTTAAATTACATGAAAATTTTATGCTTTTATATAGTACCACCTCACATCATATTTTGATGCGGGGCGGTTAAAAGATATCTTATATTATTCTAGTTCTATTTTTTTGCTGCTTTTGCCTTACTTTTACGAGCTTGAACTGATTCTTCCGTCGGGTAGGATACCTCCATTGTTAATATATTCGCTTTAAAAATATGAATCATGGTGGTTATATCACCGTCCACTTTTTCCAGGCCGCAAATGTTTTCATTTTCAACGACTTTAATACTGTTCAAAGCACTCTGAGGCGTCTTTCCTTCAATATTTTCAAAAATCACTTTTGTGCCATCAACCAGATTGTAAGTGAAAGTGTATTTGTTCATTTTCATATCTCTCCTTCTCATAATCTCGACTATATTCACTCATAATAGTCTCTCCAAAATATATTTATCTTAAACTTAATTATAGTGTACCGGCTTTGGTTAAAGTTAAGCTCTTACCTATCTATTGATTCATGATAAAAGATTCCAGACAATCGATTGAATGTCCGGAATCAGTTAAAATGGAAATAAATAATTTGATCAAGCAACTTTTACTTTTGATTTGGTGACCGGGTAACCCAAGTTTTCAATCGCATTTTCTATATTTTCAATCGGCGTGACTGATTCATCAAAATTTACTTTGACTTTACTTGCGTTGAACATGACTTTGACGCTGTCTTTTTCCACACCGTCCAAACCTTTTACAGCGTTATCAATCTTCTGGAGACATGATGGACATGATAAGGTTTCTAATTGAATGGTTGCTTTTTGCATAATGTATCTCTCCTATTTATAATTTTTATCCGTTTTCTTTCTACAATTCAAGTATACGACTTTTTGCCGTTAAAAGAATTGATGTAAATCAATTTTTGATTGCTGATTTAAATTTTTTTGTTTTCTCTGGTAAAGCACTTTGTTTCATTATCTTTCTGCTGCATTTGCCCTGGCACCTTTGCCTCTTGGACGGTAAATCATCAATCTCATGGCGTTGAATATGACGACAAGGATACTCAATTCATGTACCAGCATGCCAATCGTCATGTTCATCCAGTCACTGAACAGCAAGGCGGCCAACAAGATCAGTACCACGCCAACCGCAATGGTGATGTTCTGCTTCATATTTCTCGCTGTCGATTTTGTCAGACCCAAGGCATGAGTCAATCGGCTGAAGTCAGAGTTCACCAGGACGACATCCGAGGTTTCTATCGCAACATCTGTGCCGGTGCCCATGGCAATACCGATATCGGCCAGAGCCAAGGACGGACTGTCGTTTACGCCGTCTCCGACAAATGCCACTATTTGCCCTTCTGATTGTAATTTTTCAAGATGAGCGGACTTGTCTTCCGGCAACATATGGCCGTAGGCTTCTGTCAATCCAAGTTCGCTGGCAACGGCATCCACAGTGCCCTGGTTATCGCCTGAAAGTACAACGAGGTTTTTAACACCAAGCTTTTTCAGGTTTTGCAAGTCCGCTTTAACACCCGGTCGAATTTGATCCCGAATCCCCATCAATACCTGCAACACACCATCCACTGCAGTCAGTACAAGGGAGTTCCCGTTTTCCTCAAAACGTTTCAGATCTTGTCTGACCGTTTCATTCAACTCAATATTTTCTTTTTCCATCAAAGCGACATTTCCTACTGCGACACGGTGACCGGCGACTTTAGCGATGATGCCGCCGCCTTTGACAACTTCCGTTTCATCTACATCAGAGAAGTTCGTTGGTCCAATATCCTGCAGCACGGCTTTTGCCAGAGGGTGATCTGATTCCCGCTCTACACTGGCCAGATATCCAAGCACTTCATCCATGTCATCTCCGTAAAACTCCTTTTCTGCAACTTCAGGGTTTCCAATGGTCAATGTACCTGTCTTATCAAAAAGGATTGTATCCACTTTACTGAAATCGTTGATGACTTCGCTGCCTTTTAAAAGCACGCCGTTACGGGCACCATTCCCAATACCGGAAACGTTGGAGACAGGGACCCCGATCACTAAGGCGCCTGGACAGCCCAGGACCAGAACTGTAATCGCCAGTTCAACATTATTGGTGAACAGCCAGACGATGACACCCAGTACCAGGACCGCCGGTGTATAGTATTTGGAGAATCGGTCGATAAAGCGTTCTGCTTCCGACTTGGAATCTTGTGCTTCTTCCACCAATTCGATAATCTTACCGAACGTTGTATCTTCCCCGATACGGTCAGCTTCTATTTGAATCGTCCCGTTTTCCAAAATTGTGCCTGCGAATACTTCTGATCCGTTCATTTTACTCACTGGAATAGATTCACCAGTGATACTTGCTTCATTGATATGGCCTTCACCAGTTAAAACGGTGCCATCGACGGGTATTTTCGCACCAGTTTTTACTAATAAAACATCACCTTCATCTACATCATCAACGTCCACTTCTTCGAATTCACCAGCCGCGTTTTGTTTCAAAGCACTTTCCGGCGCCATTTCCGTTAGTTCTCTGATGGCCGATCGTGTCCGTTTGAGTGTACGCTGTTCTAAATAAGAACCAAATAAGAATAAGAATGTAACGATTGCGGATTCTTCATAGTTTTGAATCAGCAAAGCACCGACAACGGCAATTGTGACCAATACGTCAATACTGATAACCTTTACTTTTAATGCCTGATAAGCTTGAATTGCGATCGGTGTGATTCCAATGACAGTTGCAATGATGAGTGACAAATCGAAGACGAACATGTTACCCATACCAAATCGACCATAGAATCCAAGTATGATCAAGGTTGCACTAATCAACGTAATCAGGTTTTTCATATCTAATATAGCCCTCTGCATGATACTTCCTCCATCTCTCTATATTTTCTTGTTGGTTAAAGTATAAAGTTTTAGCTTCGTATAAAAATTGACTGAGGTCAAGATTATAAAATTTCGATGTGGACACACTCTGATTAGTCTGTAATAATTTCTACGGCATCATAATATGGCAATTCTATATATCATGCAAGAAACCATAATCCACACTAAAGTTTGTTAAAGTAGATATATTGTTAAGTTTGCTTTGTTGGTTGAATTAATATATGTAATGGACAGTTTGAGTGTAGCTGAATCGTCTTATGAAATCTCATAGACTTCTTTTGTTTTGCAAAACACCCTAAAGTTAAAATTGAGTTCAACTTTAGAGGGGCAATTCATTAAAAGTTGCCTTATTACATGGTTTCCTCTTTTAATACTGAATAAACAATAGTGGATTTGGAGAAATGCACAACATTTTTTTTATATTTGAGATGTGGGATTATTAATAGAGGGTATGGATTAAGTAAGGCATTTTCATCATTATTGAGTCAGAAGGGGAATGGTAATGAGTACATACAGACATGCAAAAGAGAAAATCGGCACTATAGATAATATTTACAACGGGGACATGTTCCCGGATCTTGCCATCAACACATTCCGTAATATTGAACGGCTTTTTCCGACACGCACAATTCTCGCTTCAACCAGACCGGAGCCTTTTGAGCAGTCGAGGGAGTCTCTTCAGCCTTTCCAATCGAGGATCAAAGACACGACAACTGATAAAACGGAGCAGAATTATGATCTATATGATTATGTGGCTTTGAATTCGGTGACGGGGATCGTGGTGCTGAAAGAGGGGAGACTCGTTTATGAAAACTATTTTCACGGCAACAGCCCCGACACGCGCTGGATGTCGATGTCGGTCGCAAAGGCGATTACTTCAACACTGGTGGGGGCGGCGATCCAAGACGGTTACATAGAGAGCCTTGACGATCCGACGGTGAAATATGTACCGGAATTGAAGAGCAGTGCTTATGAAAACACCACGGTCCGTCATATTTTGGGCATGAACTCAGGCGTGGAGTGGGATGAGGCTTACACCAATCCCGGCTCGGACCGCCGTGCTTTTTTAAAAGCCCAGCTCTCCCGGAACCCGGGCGCCCTGCTTGAAGTGATGGCTGATCTTCCAAGCGCAGGAGAACCCGGTCATGTCCATAACTATTCTACGGGGGAGACGACAGTGGCCAGTGAAATCGTCATCGGTGCAACATGTAAAAGTTTGTCCGATTACTTATATGAAAAGATTTGGGAACCATACGGCATGGAAAGCAAAGCGGCATGGTGGCTGGATTCCCCGGACGGCAATGAAATCGGCGGCAGCGGTTTTTCCGCTGTCTTGAGGGATTATGCACGCTTCGGCCAGTTCTTCCTTGAGGGTGGAAAAGCGGGCGGTAAGCAAATTTTACCCGAAGGATGGACAGAAATGGCCGGTCAGCCGACGACTCTGGAAAACGGGGAGACGGTCGATTATGGTTTGATGTGGTGGCCCGCATGGACGCAGAAGTCCAAAGAGAACAAGGCCTTTCAGGCAGTCGGCATCCATGGACAGGTCATCCATATCGACCCGGAAGAAGACGTAGTCATAGCCATTTCCTCCGCCCGTCCGAAGCCCATGGGCACGCAGCCGATTGACGATATGCTGTTCCTTGAGGATCTGATTGATAATATAAAATGAAGGAACCCTGGAGATTTCTCCAAAGTTTCATGTTCTCCGACTGTTATACGTATTTATCAAGATTCGTAAATTTCAAGTTTAAGTTAAGAATTACAACCCTTAATTTGCTGGTTAATACTAGTTCAATCTCAATGTCATGGCGTTCAGTGCAACAACGACCGTGCTGATCGACATCAGTATTGCACCGACAGCAGGAGATAGGATAAGCCCGGCTGAAGCGAGTACGCCTGTTGCAAGTGGGACCGCGATTATATTATATCCTGTCCCGAGTCACAAGTTCTGTACTGTCTTACTCATCGTCTTCTCTGCCTGCCTGTTGTCCCCTGTCAGCATGACAGGTTCGATGCCTCGGTCGATCAGATTTCTCACCATGCCTTTGGAACTTGATTTGATCTGGTCGCCCTGTGCAACGATGCCGCTGTTTTCACCGTCTATGACCAGGAAACTGACCGATTTCCCCTGCCCTGCAAGGGATTCAAACTGTTCCTTACCATAATCCATATCATTATCTTCAAAATAAGAAACACTTGTTATTTTCATGTCTTTACCCGCAATTGTGGCTTCCAGTCCGATGCCCGGTATGTTGTTGACATCTTCGGCGCGCGGGATATTGATATCTTTTTCTGCTGCTTTGTCCAAAATACCCAATGTCGGCGGGTGACTCGAACTTTTTCCCATTGCTGTCATGAATCCGAGTACTTCCTCATCAGAATAGGCATCATTGAAGCTTTCAAAATGATTCACTGCAAAGTTGCCTTCTGTGAGCATGCCGGTCTTATCCATCATGACCACATCCAACTGATTGGCAGTTTCCAGAGATTCACGGTTTTTCACAATCAAACCGTTGCTCGCGCCGATGGATGTCGACCGTGCCGTGACGAGGGGATGGCAAGCCCGAGCGCATGAGGACATGCGATGACCAACACCGTCACCAGCCTTTCAAGTGCAAAGTCCACGTTGTTTGAAATCGTCATCCATACAACTTCAGCTCATCCAGATCGACAATCATCTTGCCGGATTTGCTGATTTCCAGTATGCCGAGTTTCCTGAACATGGAGATGTTGCGGCTGACGGTTTCGCGGGCGAGACCAATCATGTTCGCCATCTCATGCTTGGTGAACTTCAACGTGATTTCACGCCGACCATCACCAAGTACAAGCCCATGGGCATATGCAAGTCGGCGGATCAGCAGGAGGACTTGCTTGTCCGTCGGTTTTAAAATCTTCTCCTGTAGCCAGTACTGGAGGTCGATGATCATTTCTCCTATATAATTGAGCAGTTTGACCGCGATATTTGGATTTTTCCGGATCACATCTTCAAAGTCCCTTTATCTATGAAAACTACTTCGGAATTTTCAGTTGACAATGCGTTTGCCAAATAGGGGTCACTCCTCAATATCGCATGGTGCGGAAACATCTCATTTTTGGCGAGGAAGTTGATGATCTGCTCACGGTCTTCTTCATCAATGAGATATATTTTCATGTTGCCTTTGACCACGAAATAGACATTGGTCATTCCCTCCCCCATATGAAATAGATGGGTGTCTTTTTCTATATTTTTATGATAAGCAATTTCAGCGATAGCAGAAATCTCTTCTTTGTTCAAAGCTTCAAAAACCTTCATGGATGACAGGTATTCTACAAACAACGATCTCGCCTCCCTTCAATATTTGATGATGACATTCTGGTCCACGGAAAAACCCTGCAAAGTGATAGATCACATTCTGCAGGACTCGATAAAAATATGATAAAACTGAACGTCAATTCAAATTCAATACCTCATTACCTCCGTGGATTCGATTATAAGTGGTTTCATCCGTGGTGACTTCATCAATCAGGCGTTTCATCTCAAATTTCTTCAGTTCATTCAAAAGCAGCCTAGCCAAAAAAACGATTTGTTTTTTTGGCTAGGCTAAATTACAAATATTTAATGTGCGCAAGGCAGGTTTATTCTTCGTCATCATCCACTTCAAAATCATCGTCATCTTCCAATGCTTCTTTGCCAAGATAGGCTTGCAGCATCCAAATATTTTCATACAAATACTTTTTGAAAGCAATCAGTGTATCTTCTAGCACATCATCGCCTTCTTCTCGTGCCAAATGGATAGCACGAATGGTTAAGCCACGGGTGCTTCTGAAATCTTCAATCACATTTTCAATCATTTCTTCTGCTTCCAAATACTTGTGGGCCGGGTCTTCTAAAAGCATGGAATATTCCTCTAATTCAGCAGTAGTCGAAGCTGGTTTATGGCCGGAAGCAATCAATCGTTCCGCGATTTTATCGAACCACTCTTCATTTACGTTGTACAGTTCTTTCAATTTGCCATGGAGACTGAAGAAATGCGGTCCCTTCACATACCAATGATATTGATGTAACTTTACATGCATCGTGTGGATGTTCCCTAAAATGTGATCTGCAATGGCTGCTGCGTTGATTTTTGTATGGTGGACATGCTCTTTATGCTCTTGCTCCTCTTTCAATCTTTCTTGCGGTGTTTTATCTCGTGTCATTTCTGTTCCTCCTATCGTTTTTACTATTTGCTTACACTATTGCTAAATAAACTGTGGAAGTAATTTCATTTTATTGTAAATTAGACAGCTTTTACTTTTGATTTGGTGACCGGGTACCCCAGGTTTTCAATCGCATTTTCTATATTTTCAATCGGCGTGACTGATTCATCAAAATTTACTTTGACTTTACTTGCGTTGAACATGACTTTGACGCTGTCTTTTTCCACACCGTCCAAACCTTTTACAGCGTTATCAATCTTCTGGATACATGATGGACATGATAAAGTTTCTAATTGAATGGTTGCTTTTTGCATAATATATCTCTCCTACATAAATTTTATGCGTTTCCTTCTCTACAATTCAAGTATATTACTTTTTGCCGTTAAAAGAATTGATGTAAATCAATTTTTGATTGCTGATTTAAAATTTTTTATTTTCTCTGATAAAGCGCTTTGTTTCATTATCTTTCTGCTGCATTGGCACCTCTGCCTCTTAGACGGTAAATCATCAACCTCATGGCATTGAATGCCATCTCCATAAATGTTTTCTCCTTTTAAGATCATCTGGCTGTAAAAAATATTCAGAATGAGGAGGAGGATGATATATTATCCGATTCGAGTCGTAGCGAGGCGTGCGATTTTGATGGTAATGCTTAGGTTGTCGTAATGGTAATATTAGAGCACCGTATACACCTTGCTTAGTATTTATTTTAGATTTATGAACAATCATATTCAATTAAGTACAGCATATTGTGGTTCACAAAAGTACACTTTTGCGGACACTTCGAAAACATTTAGAATAGATCAAAATGAAAGTTCGTAAACATACTAAATTATTTTATGGACGTTCAATTATTTACATATACTTTTACGGACGGTTTTCGGTTATAGTTAGATAAAATTATCCTTTTAGAGGTGAATGATGGAACAGCGTAGATTTGGTTATATAAGAGTCAGCAGCAAAGATCAAAATGAAGGCCGTCAAAAAGAAGTCATGAAAAGTATGGACATTAATGAACGGGACATTTATTTAGACAAGCAAAGTGGCAAGAACTTTGAGCGAGCGAATTACCAGTTGTTGAAACGCATCATACGAAAAGGGGATATCTTATATATCCATTCACTTGATCGATTTGGCCGGAACAAAGAAGAGATTCTGCAAGAATGGAACGACCTTACGAAAAATATTGAAACAGATATTGTCGTACTGGATATGCCGTTACTCGATACGATACAGTACAAAGACAGTATGGGAACATTTATTGCCGATTTGGTCCTACAGATTCTATCGTGGATGGCAGAAGAGGAGCGTGAACGCATTCGAAAACGGCAACGTGAGGGAATCGATCTGGCGTTACAGAATGGCGTTCAGTTTGGCAGACCTGCGGTTTGTGTTTCAGAAGAATTTCGAGAAGTTTATAGAAGATGGAAAGCGAAAGAAATAACGGCAGTTCAAGCGATGCAAGAGTCTGGAGTCAAAAAGACCAGTTTTTATAAACTGGTAAAGGTACTTGAAGAAGAAACAGCTGACATTTAATAATCAAAGAGTGAAAGTCATAAATTTAAAGCCCTATCTAATAAACTTTCAATAACAGTCATTTTTTAAACTTAATTTTACATTTAGTTTTCGTCAGATTAAATACTCATTTTATACACGATTTCTCGAAAATTATAATCTAGTCTAATACATAAAAGAATTACAAGTTCTTTATTAAAAGTAAAAAGAAGGGATTGTAAAGTATGAGAAAAAACACCTATTGATAAGCTTTTCCCTCGGATGATGATCATTGTTTTACCAGCACATCATTAAAATTCTGTGCACTTTCTATGGAGTTTTACCATACCGGTTTATATTCGAAATGGATGGGAATTCAATTAATGCAAACGTATTTAAATTTATAGGAGGTATTTACAATGGCTCATGAAAAGCACCAGCAATTGATTCAAACGTTACATGAATGTATGGAAGCCTGTAACCACTGTTACGATGCCTGTCTGAGGGAAGAAGACGTAAAAATGATGGCGGAGTGTATCCGATTGGATCGTGAATGTGCAGATATCTGTGCATTCCTGGCACAGTCACTGACAAGAAACTCACCATTTTCTTCTGATTTGGCGGCAGTATGTGCCAAGATTTGTGAAGCATGCGGAAATGAATGCCAGAAACATGACCATGACCACTGCCAGAAATGTGCAGAAGCTTGCTTCAAATGTGCAGAGGCTTGTAAAGAAACCGCCTAAAGAACAATACCTAGAAAGAAGTGGTATGTCGGGACTTATTCCGGACATACCACTTCTTTTATTTCCGGTTAAAATTGTACCCAGTATTTTAACGAAAATATACATTAAGGTGTATTTGCATTATTACTTAAGAGTTCCTTTGATTTTGGCAATACTTATAAGAAACACCTTAGTTTAGACATGGTTATAGAAAAAAGTTAAGTTCATTCAGGACCCTCGTTGCAAGGAAGAGTAAACCGAATTCCCTTCAAAACAGTCATTAATATATCTGTTAATTCATATAATAAAAAGAGCTTATCCATGCAGATTATCCATTTGAGATAGATAATCCAGTAAAGATAAGCTCTTTAATATCATCTGTTTCTATTCAACAGGCGCCAATTCGCTTTCAATTACCCATTTATGATTTTCCACTTCTTCTCCAGTTGTTGTTGTAAAGTCAATCATGTATACAGTAGTATCTACAGCAGATTCTATCACAGCGGTTGCACCATCCATGCCTTTCATGTGATTCGCATCCAGGGTTACTTCAGTGCCGGGGTCCAGTGGTGCTTCTCCTGGATCTTCCAATTCTTCGTGAATGACCCATTTATGATTCACCACTGGGTCTCCACCAGTTGTAGGATAATAGGTGACACTATAAGCGATAGTATCAAATGCACCTGCAATTGTTGCTTCAGCGCCATACATACCTGGCATATGATCGGCTTTGATAATGGCTTGGCTACCCACTTCATAAGTTGGATCTTCTGCTTCCTCCAGACCGTCAGGGACTACACCGGTGCTCGACATCTGTTCAGCAAAAATGGATTGAATCGTTTCCTGCACCTCTAAAATACTGGTACGGATATCATTAATTTCTGCTTCAGTCTCTTCAATGGATGCATCCTTATTTTCCATTTTTTTAGTTATAGCATCCAAATGATTGTCAGCGGCGCTTAAGCGATTTAAAAGAGATTCCAACTTGTCCAGATACTCTTTATAGAGCTGTACTTGATCAACTGTTATAGGGGCGCCTTCGATAGATCCTTCGATTGCCTCCAGTTCAGATTGGATGGCGTCCGTTTTCTTCTCAACCTTATCCAATCTCTTTTCAACCTTTGCTTCCCCCTGTGCGTGTTCACTGGCTTGGGGAGCTGCGTTGGTGGAATCTGCCGAAACTTGTCCTGCTGATAAGCTGATTCCAATAACGGTTGCGAGTGTGACGACTGTTTTTGTAAATCTGTTATTCATTTTACATTCCTCCTTGATATTTTTTCTAAGAGATATTTACCTTAAATGATATGAGCGATCCAATGCCTTCTAATCATTTTAAATTCTATTGATTCACCTTTCTGAAAAAGCATCACCCCTTTGCAACCATGACCTTCCCCTCTTTGAAACTCAGGTTAATAATATTTTTTAAAAATGCTTTAATGGGCATGCCCTTCTTCCCCATCATTACGGTTTTTAAGAAATACATATTCCCCTATAAAGATGACAATGATGAAAATGATGGACATGACGACAATCAACCAGTCATTCATCAGTTTAATCCATACAAAAGCAGTCAGTACGATGCCATCAAGTATGAATGCGGTTATGACAATGACTGGATTTGCATCCACCTTATCCCGCAGGTGTTTAAACACACCCCAATGCACAATCATATCCATTACGAGATACAATATAGCACCGACTGAGGCGATACGGCTGAGGTCGAAAATGACGGCCAGTACCATCGCAAGTACAATCGTGTATACCAGCGTATGCTTTTGGATCCGTCCGGGCATGCCAAAGTGCTTATGTGGAATCAGTTTCATATCTGTCAGCATGGCAAGCATCCGTGATACCGCAAAGACACTGGCAATAATACCCGAGACTGTCGCAATGATCGCAATGCCGACGGTAAACCATACACCATAATTTCCAAATGCCGGCCTGGCGGCTTCGGCAAGCGAGTAGTCCCTGGCTGCGATGATTTCGTTTAACGGCAGATTGCTGGAGACCGCCCATGCAACCAGCAGATACACAAAAAGACTGATGGAAATGGATGCGACAATCGCTCGGCCGATATTCTTATGGGGCTTAACGATTTCAGAGCCACTGTTGGTAATCGTCGTAAACCCTTTGAATGATAGGATGGTGAGTGCCACAGCAGCAATCATGCTGACAACCGTCGCGTCTTCCGGACTTCCACTGCTTTCAGCGGGTGTAATGGAAAAACCGGCGACCCATAATCCGCCCATCGCAAAGACGACAAGCCCCATTATTTTAAGCAGGGACACAATCGAAGTAAACGTCTGAATGAAACTGTTGCCAGAAATATTAACTAGGAATGCAAAGAGCAAAAGACCAACAGCGAGCACAGGCACCAGGTAGCTGGTTGCATCCATATTGAAAATCTGTAATGTATAGGTGCCGAAAGTACGGGCCACCAGACTCTGGTTGATGACCATGGATACGGCCATCAGCATCGCTGCAGAAGCAGTGACGGTACCCTGACCATACGCTTTTGCCAAAAACATGCCGATGCCCCCTGCAGAGGGGTATTCATTGCTCATCTTGACGTAGGAATAGGCACTGAATCCAGTTACGATACCCCCGACGACAAACATGATCGGGAACCACATGCCGGCAAGCGCGGCAACCTGACCCAGCAATGCAAATATGCCGGCACTGATCATCACGCCTGTCCCAAGACCGATCGCACCCGTCAGAGATAAGCTGTCTTTTTTATATTCGTTCATTAGCATCACCTCAGAAATAATGGCCTCTAAGTATATGCCCATGATTTATGCAGTTAGTGTGCAGTTTTTAAAATATTACAAACTAATTTAGTAATGCACCCAAAAACCATACTTTTAAGCAATCGATAATATACAAACCTCACTTTTTAATCCACTTGTAACCCACGCCCCATACTGTGTGAAAATAATCATCGATGGGAAACCCCACTTCCCTGATTTTTTCCCGCATGTTTCTAACATGCGAATCCACAGTCCGGCCTTCAGTTTCCGAATGCATTCCCCACACCAGATCGATCAGTTGATCCCTGGAATATACCCGCCCCGGGTTCTGTATGAGCAATCCAATCAATGAGAATTCCTTGGGGGTCAACTTGATATACTGATTCTTATAGGACAGTTCGAATCGATCCTTGTCCCATAGCAGTCCATCCACCTCAACATGGTTGCCAGGTTTCGCTCTCCTTAATAATGCATCCATCCGTGCAATGAGTTCTTTTTCATTGAAGGGTTTTGTTATATAGTCATCCGCCCCCAATCTGAGGCCTTTGACGATATCCGTCTTCTGCTCCCGTGCAGTCACCATGATGATGGGCACATCCGAATGCTGACGGATTTCTCTGCATACGTCCCACCCATCCATGTCAGGCATCATGATATCGAGCAGTACAATATCGAATCTTTCTTCTTCGATGTATTGGAGCCCTTCTTTCGCCCCCAGCGCTTTTCTGCAGTCGTATTGGTAGGGTTCCAGATACAACGCCAGCAATTCCAGCATCCTCTCTTCATCATCAATCAACAATGCCTTTTTCATACGCATCCTCCTTCGGCAAAGATATGTTGAAAACCGTTCCTTCACCTAGTTCACTTTCGACTTCCATCCTGCCGTTGTGGAGTTCCACAATCTCTTTGGCGATTGTCAGCCCAAGACCGGATCCTCCCTTGGAACGGGACCTGGATTTTTCTGCACGATAGAGCCGCTCAAATATATACGGCATATCTTCTTCGGCAATGCCATCCCCCGTATCCGAAATAACCGTTAAGACCTCATGTTTAGTTTGAACCACTTCCAATCTAACATGATTTCCGCGCGGAGTGTATTTTATGGCGTTATCGAGTATGTTCAACAGCACCTGTTGGATTCTTTCCGGGTCAATGGAAATGACCACATTACTTGGACAGGAATATGAAAATTCTATCTCTCTTTCTTCAATTGCCGGATAAATCCGTTCCACGATCTTTTGAATTAGCGCATCAAATTCCACTTTTTCTTTTTTTATGGCAAATTCATTCTGGTCTATTTTGGCCAGTTCAAACAATGTTTTTATCAGTCCGGCCAGATGTTCTGTCTCCTCCTGGATGATCTTTGTATATCTGGTTCGATCTTCCTCGGATGTGGTCTCCCGATTGATGATATCTGTATATCCTTTCAAATAGGTCAGTGGTGTACGGAGTTCATGGGAGACATTCGACAGGAATTCATTTCTTTCATTTTTCAAACGCTTCAAATCTTTTGATAAGCGTGTGATAGCAGTTGCCAACTCTCCGAGTTCGTCTTTTCGACTGGTGGATAGTTCCACTTCATGGTTGCCTCTGCTCAACGCTTCTGTGGCCTTCTTCATTCTGACCAATGGCTGTGTAATGACTTTTGAAAGCACAATCACCGTGATGATGGTTAAAATGACAGTGACCAATCCGATGAATAAAAATTGCCGAGTGAGACTGCTGATGATTTCTTTGATATGGTTGCTGTCGGCAAACATGAATACATGCCCACTATGTGTACCCTCCATGATAATCGGGCTGTCTGTCGCCACATATTTTTCATCCGCCCATTCCGACTCCAGTATGACGCCTTCATCTGGCACTTGGTCGTTATCTGTATGCTCGATTACCGCTGCCATTTTCGGCTCCATTGGGTTGGAGCTGGTAACCACTTCTCCATTCCGGTCTGTAATGACGACAATAAAATCAGATTCGGATTCCATGATGGCGACATGATTCAAGGTTGATGAGGTGTAATTTTCATCCAGCACATCCCGATGGGTATTTCCACGGGCCAACAAGTCTCCCATCACTTCGTCGACACGATCATTGACCAGGTTTGTATATAATATGGAGAATAATATGATTTCAACAGTAATAACTACTACAAAAAATAACAACCCAATCTTCAAAGATAATTGATTTAGCATCACAGCCCCCTCTCTTCGACAATAATACTTCGAGTGCCTAACAACAGAGTGAAAAGATGACCTCAAAACTTACGCTTACCTGGTTTGACCCTCATCTAAAACTTTCTTCCATGCAGTTGACCCGGCATCAGAGACATATACATCGTCGTTTACGGTATAGATGGCCAGTTCTTTTTCATTCTGTCGGTTTCGGGCAATATATGCAATGCCATCATTTTTCAATTCCGGTGTATCAATGATGGCTTCTTCGTCATTTTTAACATTTCTTCTGTGGAGTTCAACATTTTCGTTATTTATCGCATAATATAAATCGTCCCCATAGAAATATACGGTCATTCCTACCTGGCTTGGATCTGTTAATGCTTTAAACTGATTTCCACCATCCTCTGACAAATAGATGCCGGTGGAAGTCGCTGCTGCGACAAAGTTGGAATTTGACGGATGGATTGCCAATGATAATACACCCCCCTGAAGGCCCTCCGCATCTGCTTGTTCCCAATTTTCTCCATCATCATTACTTTTATAAAATCCTTGGCCCAGCGCTGAATTTGGTTGAGGATTCAACAGAAAAATATCATGGCTGTCGTATCCTACCGTCATGTCATGGTAATCCGTTTCTCCCTCGAATTGGATATGTTCAAGTGTCCTGCCGCCATTAAAACTACGTTGAATACCAAAAGGGTTGGGGATATCCGAATCTCCACCTGGATGCCCGGAAGTATAAAACCCTTCATCTACAGCATTGAATCCCATATAATCATTGTAGTTCCTGGTGGTTTCATGCCATCCCCCGTCACGGAATATTTTCAAACCGCCATGGGTCGCCAGATATAATCCATCATTCCCACCAGCATACCCCATTCCATGCACATGTTCTATTTCGCCGTTAAAGACTTCTTCGAATTCACCTGTTCCGTCGCTACTGCAGCCCGCTAGAAATATCGCTGATACTATCATTGCATTAATCACTAACTTCCTTGATACCATAGTCGTTTCCTCCTGCCTCTATTCACTAATTAACTCGGAAGCCCTCAACCATTTTATTATTTAAATATCGATTCTTAGTGCAGATTCTAATAAGGATATGACATGTTGTATCTAAGTTATAAAACTCTACATTGAAAATCTAAACATATATTTATAAACATTAATCTCTAATCTTTTCCAATTACATCCACTTTTCATTGAATCTGCACTTAAACTGCATATTCTAAGGGTATGGTTTTGGCATCTCAAAAAATTGGAGGCTAGGTAGATGAGACAATTTCAAAGAATTTCTTTATCAGGTGCAATGATTTTCGCATTAGCGTTGGGGCTTAGTCCAGGAGTAGCAAACGCAGATAGTACAGATACTGCCGCCCATGAAGATGGAAGTTATTACTACTATGAAGTCGATGCGCATGGAAACAAGACGCAGTACACTGATGGTTTGACTGAAAAAGAATTGGAAGATGAATTGGGCTACCCTTATAACGGAGCTCGTAGCCACTACTACTATGAAGTCAATGAAGATGGGGAAAAGACGAAATACATCAATGGTCTGACAAAGGAAGAGCTGAAAGAAAGACTGCACCGTTATAATATGCAGTCCGAACCACATTCTGGTGGACATATGGACCATTCCGCTGAGGAAATGTCGAGTTCTGGTGAAGTGCCTGAAGATTTGAAAGAAGCAGAAAATCCTACATACGAAGTAGGGAGCCAAGCAATTATTGAAGCCGATCACATGCAAGCCATGGAGGGCGCTGAAGCCACCATCTCCGGAGCCTTTGATACAACTGTTTATTCCGTATCGTATACACCAACGAATGGTGGAGATCCAGTAGAAGATCATAAATGGGTCATCCACGAAGAATTGGAAAATCCGGGTGAAACCCCATTAGAACCAGGTGATGAGGTAGTAATGAATGCCACGCATATGGAAGGTATGGAAGGTGCCACTGCTACGATTGATTCAGCTGAACAAACAACAGTTTACATGGTAGACTTTGTCACAACAGATACTGGAGAAGAAGTACAAAATCATAAATGGGTAATTGAAAGCGAATTGGCGCCTGTTGAATAACTCTAAATATATTCAACGATGAATAAAGAGTCCATCCGTCTTGGATGGACTCTTTATTATTGCCCATATGTTATTAATCCACTATACCAAAGTGTTAAAAGCAAGTGAGAAAATTTATAAAATTTAGAAGGAAGTCGAAATTGCAATCGTCTTCCTTCCATAGTATATTGCATAATTTTCGCTTCTTATAAAAGGTATCTCTATAATACTTCAAATAAGTTTGCTTTAATCCATTTCGAATCGATGGAGCAATTGCGCATTGATTGCTACGATGATGGTGCTTAGACTCATCAGTATCGCACCGACAGCCGGACTGAGCACAATGCCCCAAGGTGCCAGAACGCCTGCAGCCAATGGGATGGCAAAAATGTTGTAGCCGGTTGCCCATATCAAGTTTTGGACCAGTTTATTAAAGGTCCGTTTGGAAAGGCTGAATATGGCCAGTATATCTTTCGGATTGCTGTCCACAAGAACAATATCTGCACTATCCATAGCGATATCTGTTCCTGCTCCGACTGCAATGCCAACATCTGCTTTCGTCAAGGCCGGCGCATCATTAATACCGTCCCCGGTCATTGCCACAATCAGACCACGATTTTGAATTTCCGTCACTTTCTCTGCCTTCTGATCCGGCAGAACTTCTGCATAGACTTCATCAATACCAATTTGTTCTGCAACGTAATTCGCCACTTTCCGGTTGTCTCCAGTGAGCATGATGGCCTTGATATTTCGATTGTGCAATTGTTCAACCGTCTGTTTTGAGCTCTCTTTGATTTTATCTGCCAATGCGATGGCGCCTGACAGTTCTTCATCAATAATCAGGAACACAACCGTCTTACCCTGTTCGGACCATTTGTTGAAATTCTGATCATCAAAGGTGATATCTTGTTCACTGATATACCCGGGACTCACAACTTTGATATTCCTGTTATCGATTGTCCCTTCAATTCCCACGCCAGTAATGGAATTGAAATGTGTCATTTCATGCAGTTTCAGTTTCTTTTTCTTTGCTTCATTGAGTATTCCCGTAGCAATGGGATGTTCAGAGTCATTCTCCACTGTCGCTGCATAGCTTAGTATCTTGTGTTCGTCCATATCACTGAACGTTTCCACGTCTGTTACCCCAAACTGACCTTCAGTCAACGTCCCCGTCTTATCGAAAATCACTGCGTCGATATTGCGTGCCCGTTCAAACTGAGGACGTTTTCGGATCAACAGACCATGCTTCGCAGATAAAGCAGTAGAAACAGAAATGACCAGAGGTGCTGCGAGACCCAAAGCATGCGGGCAGGTGATAACCATGACGGTCACTGTTCTCTGTACGGCCGTATCTACAGTGGCTCCGATACTCACCCAAACAATAAAAGTGATGATACCGGCAGCCAAAGCGATATAAAACAGCCATTTGGCCGCCTGATTTGTGATGTCCTGTGTTTTGGATTTGGTCTTCTGGGATTCTTTGACCATTTCGATGACCTGATTCAGATATGACTCATCCATCAGTTTTTCTACTTCTATTGTAAGTGAGCCTTCCCTATTGATCGATCCACCGATCACCTCGTCATCAACAGACTTGGTTACCGGGACGGACTCACCTGTCAGCATGGATTCATCGATTTGGGATTTTCCTTTAACAATCTTTCCGTCCAATGGCATCTTTTCTCCTGGTTTGACCAAGAGTAGATCCCCTGTTTTGATAGCATCCACCTGCACTTCTTCCGTCTCACCATTCTCAGTAATACGGTTTGCTGTGCTTGGCATCAGGGATGCCAGTGACTCCAGAGCTTTGGATGCATTATTGATGGATCGCATTTCAATCCAGTGGCCCAGAAGCATGATCAGTACCAGGGTTGCCAGTTCCCAGAAAAGCTGCTCCCCATTAAATCCGAATACGACAGCCATACTGTAGAAGAATGCGATGGAGATGGCCATGGCAATCAGTGTCATCATTCCGGGTTCTCTGTTTCTCAGTTCATCAAAAGCCCCCTTGAGGAAAGGCCAGCCGCCATAGAAATAGACGAATGTGGACAGGCCAGCGAGGATATAGAGGTCCCCTGCAAAGTGCCAATCGACACCCATGAAATCCTGAATCATCGGAGACAGGAGGAGGATCGGAATGGTGAATATTAAAACAACAAAAAACTTATTCCGGAATTCCGTCACCATATGTCCGTGATGGTCATGTGCACCGTGCCCATGATTATCGTGATCATCATGAGCCCCATTGTGACTTTCATGGCCATGATGGTCGTGATGGCTATTCTCTTCCTGACTATGATGATTGTGATTTTCCTCCTGGTCAGAATGTGGCTCTTTTTTGTGATGATCCATTCTATCACTTCCTTATATTTATCTTAGCCTCATTATACCCCCACGGGGTATAATGAGGCAAGTAAACGATTCCCAATGTTTGATATAACGATATACACACCAGGGCCACGAATCATGAAGTGAATTATATAGAATAGGAATATAAAAAATCTCCAAACACTTTTAAGATGTTCGGAGACTCATTCAGAAAACACTACTTCAGTTGCAGATCTGTCAAGCATGTACTATTCCCATCGAAAGTGGAGAAAACGTGCTCGACATATTTGTCTTGATAGTTGATTTCTATTGTATATTCCCGGTCTCTCGGCAACCAGAAATCCATAAAGCCGTTTTCGAGTGTCGTCAGTGACTGATCGATGTGGACCTCACCTTGTTTATCTGTAATTTTTACATCCACCTTCTCGTTTGCCAGTTCACCCTGGCACCCGGTCAGATTATGGAATTCACATGGATGCGTATATGTAAGATAAGGCGCTATCGATATAAAAAATTCATCTTCGGGAAGATTATGGATCTCCTCTTTTCCACCATTCTGAACAACAAGGGTCTGATCATTTATTGAAGCTGACTCTACAACATTACTGGCACTCAGCTGTGATACGAATTCTTTGATGTTTGTTTCATTTGAAGCTGAATCATTGCCGCATCCTGTCAGAATGATCGTTAAGCCCATTAGAGCTGGCATTAGATATTTTTTCATCTCACTACCTCCTATCATTCAATTATATCAAGCGTATTCAAATAAGCTTCTCAAGATTATAACATTTATATGAAATATAACTAAAGATATAGAAATCATAAGGAATGACCTACTTCCTGTAGTGATGAAGTCAAGTTGACAGCTTTGAACTTAATTTTTTCTTTCTATCTAATACTATGAACAGTTAATAAAATCGTATACATTAAAAATCTTCAATTTATAGGTCAAAATCGTTATCTTGCTAACATTTTTGATCATTATAGTGGTATATTCTATTTTTTAGTGTTCATGACTATGCGTAATATCATCATCCCTGCACATTACAGAATCCTTATGAGGGTGGTTTTCACTCTCCATCTGAATCGTTGCATGTCCAATATTCTCATCTTCCAACTCGTCTTCAATTATTCTCAGAATTTCCTGGCTTTCCTGAATAGAAATGGTACCATCTACCACCACATGGCATGAAAGTGCATTTTGGCCACTTGTAATACTCCATACATGTAGATCATGCATATTATTTACTCCTGGAATGCTCTCTATGGTTTTAATCACTGCGTCAATTTCAACGTTTTTAGGGGTACCCTCCATCAATACATGAACGGCATCTTTTGTCACACGCCACCCACTTATCAATACAAGCACTGCAACAATCACACTGGCCAACGGATCTGCCCAGCCCCAGTTGAAGAAGAGGATCATCAGAGCCGCAATAATGGCCCCCACCGATCCAAGCAGATCGCCTATCACATGTAAAAATGCTGCACGTATATTCAAGTTTTCCTTCGTATCCCCGCCTCGCATGAGAAGCCATGCTACAAGAATATTTACCAGTAGTCCAATAGTTGCGATGATTAACATACCCGTAGAGGCGACTTCAGGTGGATCTGTAAAACGTTGATAGGCCTCATAGAAAATGTAGATGGCAATCAGTACCAGAGTAACTCCGTTAAATACAGCTGCAAGAATTTCAAATCGTTTATATCCGTATGTTTTACTATAATCGGCCGCTTTTTCTCCAAGTATAAAAGCCAACAAACCGACACCTAGGGAAATTGAATCACTTAACATATGGCCCGCATCAGCTAGTAAGGCGAGGCTATTGGTCAAAATTCCCCCAATCGCTTCGATAATCATATATCCTGTGATGATTATGAAACTGATCATCAAGGTTTTTTTGTTCGCACCATGTGTATGGCTATGTTCCTGACTCATTCAATCATCTCCTGCCAATAATTACAGATGGTTATATTAAATGGATTTATATAATTCTTTGGTCAGTGGTGACGAGCATGATTAATTGTTTCTTTCAACATGTTCATTACATGGGCATCATCATGGGAATAATATAGAGTCGTACCTTCCCTTCTATACTTGACCAAGCGCAAATTTTTCAAAAAGCGTAATTGATGCGAAACGGTGGATTGTCTTAAATGTAGGTTTTCAGCAATCTCATTTACGGAATATTCTTTAAGAAACAGCAAATTCAGTATTCTGATTCGTGTTGGATCACTTAATGCTTTGAAAGTCTGGGATACAACAAATAAAGTTTCTTCATCAAGACCTTTTTTATTACCAACAATTTTGTTTTCGTTAATATCTTTTATGATGGCTCACCTCTTACTAATCATAATGGTAGCTCTTAATATAAATATGGTTATATTTATATATACTCATATATTAAAAATGTTTAGCACTATTGTCAATATATTCGTAATGATGAGTACCACCAAATTTATCTTTTTTCTATTACTTCAATTGGCACTCAAGACAATCATTGATAGACTATCTTATACTGGTTTGCAGAAAGGTTCATCTTATAAAAAATTTCAAATGGAAAAGAGGTGCGTTTATCGGAATATTAGAAAAGTTTCAAACCTTGATTATACTGCTCGCTGTTGGTTCAGGTATCTTATTAGGACAAATAGGTGTAATTGAACGATATGCAGAGACACTGGTCGTCCCGTTTTTATTCTTAATGCTCTATGGATTGTTTTTGACGATACCACTGCATCAATTGAAAAAGGCATTTTTAAATATCAGATTCCTTGGCTCCAGTACTATCATTAATTTTATATGGACACCAGTATTAGCCTGGGGGTTGGGGGCTATTTTCTTATCAGATCATCCAGCTTTATGGATTGGTTTTATTATGCTTATGGTGACACCTTGCACGGATTGGTACCTCGCATTTACAGTCATAGCAAAAGGGAATGTGTCTCTTTCAACATCGATTCTACCGATCAATTTGATCCTGCAAGTCGTACTTTTACCTATATACCTACTATTATTCGCTGGCAGCATTGAAACCATTCCTCTCCCAACACTCATTGAGAGTATATTGATTGTACTGATCTTTCCTTTCGTGCTTGCTCACCTTACACGATTTCTATTGAGAAGAAAAGAACCAGTTTTAAGCAATATCGTCATACCCTTTTTCAGCAATGCTCAGATTTTCTTTCTATCATTTGCGATTATGGCAATGTTTGCTTCCCAAGGCTCATACTTGCTTGACCATTTGGAAGTCATTTATATCTTGATTATTCCTATTTTGATATTTTTTATTATCAACTATGTGTTAGGCCGTTTAGTGGGAAGACTACTGAAATTTTCCTATGAAGATACGGTCAGTTTAAGTTTGACGATTATTGCACGAAATTCTCCAGTTGCCTTGGCTATAGCTGTCACCGCTTTTCCAAATCAACCTCTCATTGCTTTGGCTCTGGTCATCGGGCCTTTGATTGAATTGCCTATACTTGCCATTGTGTCCCAAGTACTGCTTTTCACAAAAATGAGTGGAAAGTGAAAGGGAACTACCATATGACTTGGGTGAACTTTATTAAAAACGACCGTTTATTAAATATTTACAGGTTTTAATTTAAATTAGCTATGTCTAATTTGGGTAGACCCTAAATATACATTAGAGAGATACTGATTTCACTAGTTTCCTAGCGTGTGATTAGGATGTATTTTAATTACATTCAGAAAAGACAGTTATATGTTGTAAATAGAATACGCTCGAGTCTCCAGCTGAATATGAATAGACAGTATGATAAAATAATTTGAGTCATCTAGTTTACTTCTGTGCGACTAGCATGGAAGTAAACTAGATGACTATACCGATAACACCAAATAACCCCCAATCTACTACCATAGATTGGGGGTTTGGTGTGCCATGTTAAGCAACAATGTTTGATTACTCATATTATAGCACTTTTATTCTGATCTGTAAACGAACCCCTAACCTACGGACAACATAGGTTAGGAACTAGTTTATCATGTTCATTATATAAAATGACTGCTGGGTAGAAAATCAGTAATTACACCATATCTCCCCAGCAAACACAATAGTTATCAGATAGTATTTAACCAGAAGTGGTAACCAAGGTGCTGCGATTGTCTAAACCATTATAGGCACTACTGCGGTTTATGGAGTTGCTGTTGCACTTGCTAGGTACCCTTTTTCTATTTATTCATTTATACAAACTATTTTACGCTCTCTTAAATTTCACAAGTAGTAAGTATTATTATTCATGTAATGACCGTAATATAAATCGATATGTTGAAATGTATCATCGCTGATGCATATAGATGCTCACATCAATGCCTGTTTTTAATCCTCTCTGGGAATGCCTGAAACCATACCACTATAATTCAGTCCAATCCATTGTTAAACTTGTATATGTATCGTAAACACATAATTTCCAGAAGGAGCATATGTATGAAGAGTGCTAAACAACTCGAATCTGTACTGAATAACCTGGACGGGCAGAAATACGGTGCCTACAAGCAGCTGAAAGGCATTTATCAGTTCAACCGTTTCAAGCTCGCCGTCGACCACATCCAGGTCGATCCGTTTGCCCCTCCATCCAAGATGCGTATCATCATGGACCGGGAAACGGCAGGCATTCCAGCAAATTTACTGGATTCGAAAGATAAAATCATAGCAGTGTCAGATTTTTTGACGCGTACATTTGGAGAAAGCATACAAAAACAGAAGAATGCCACTGAAATGAACAGTAAAAATATCAAAATCCTGATTGACCGCCCCGGCCAGGAAATTCTGGAGCGGACATCCGTTGTCATTGGTGAAGATGAACTGGAAGTCCGGTTCGAAATTGGACTGCCGGCTGCAGGACGGAAGATTCTGGGCAGAGTGGCGGCCGTCATCATAACTGGGGTGCTCCCTGAAATTGCCGCCGATGCATTGTTCTACCGGAATCTTGACCAGAAAAGACTCCGGGAGCAGGTGGCCCTGATGCTAGATCAGGCACATATCCGCAGAGAACTGGATCAGAGAAACCTCGTCGCATTTGTTGCCAACGATGCCATCCTGCCCCGCCACAGTGGTATCTCGGATAAACCTTTGAAAGATGCGGTTCCATTCTCAAGTCCCGATGACCTCAAAGTCGAATTCAGCCTTCCAAGCGGACAGACGGTCACAGGCATGGGGATTGCTGAAGGGATCACCCTGATTGTCGGAGGAGGCTATCATGGCAAGTCCACTTTGCTTCAGGCATTGGAACGTGGTGTCTACAACCATATACCGGGCGATGGCCGCGAGATGGTCATTGTAAGGAGCGATGCTTCGAAGATCCGGGCTGAAGACGGCCGGAATATTGAAAAAGTGAACATCAGCACATTTATTAATAACCTGCCGGCAAAGAAGGACACCCGTGCGTTTTCAACGGAAAATGCGAGCGGCAGTACATCACAGGCAGCAAATGTGATGGAGGCACTGGAAGCTGATTCCCGACTTCTGCTGATTGATGAAGATACTTCGGCAACCAACTTCATGATCCGGGATGCCCGTATGCAGAAACTCATTGCACCGGATAAGGAACCCATCACGCCCTTCTCTGAGAAAGTGAAACCTCTTTACGATGAAAAGAATGTTTCAACCATCCTGATTGTCGGCGGCTCCGGAGATTATTTCGATGTCGCCGATCAGGTCCTGATGATGGATGAATACAGGTTGAAAGATGTAACTGATGCTGCAAAGGAAATTGCCGATGCAGATGTATACAGAAAAGCAGATATGTCAGACAACAAGTTCGGTGACATTAGCCAGAGGATTCCGCTGAAAGCCGGATTCACGAAGTCCGGCAAAGATGCCAGGCTGAAACCGAAAGCCCGGACTGTCATAATGTACGGCAAGGAACCGATTGACCTCAAGGGTCTGGAACAACTTGTCGATGAGAGCCAGACCAACTGCATCTCAGTGATGATCGATTATTTCAAGAACAATATCCTGGATGACAAAATGACATTATCTCAGGCGACGGACTGGATATATGATTATATAGAGCAAAACGGTTTAGACGCCATTTCCCCCTATTCCGGACACCCCGGTAACCTGGCACTGCCAAGAAAACAGGAATTCATCGGGGCGCTCAACCGCTACCGTGATTTCAGGATAAAATGATGACATCGGGCACTTGCCTTTTGTAAAACTGTATCAATATACGTAGGTGCAGATAGTTAAATGAAAGCGAGTTATAGAGTTACGCGGTTTAAAAAGCACTCTCTGAAACTGATCGGAGAGTGCTTTATCAGCATGCTATTTCTCATTCAATTTCTCATTGATTTTTTTGCTGTCAAGCAGGGAGAGAAGATAGAACGCAAGGAAGATAATGAGCATGATGACAAATATTGCACCGGCATAGAAAAGAATATCGGTCAGATTGATCGTTATCCATCCATTTAGCAATGCAATTGATGTAAATGCTGTGATACCAACTCCAAACTGGATCATTGCAACCAGTGACTCTGATATTTTTGTGTAGTATAGCGCAGAGGCAACACCTATGAGAGCAGAAGCAATCCATACAGAGATGATTTCTTTTGGTTGAAGTGTATCAAGCGGACCGACAACACCATTTAGAAGATATATAAAGCTGCCAAGCCCTATTGATATGAATACACTATTTAGTAGATTTTTTAACATCATATTCCCAGCCTTTCCTTTAATGCTGAAACGTAACGTCTTGAGATACTGACTTTCTTTCCATTTTTCATGCGTGCAATTAAATTCCCGGAAAATGAGGGTTCCACGCGGTCAATCATGTGGATGTTCAGCATCTCTGCCTTTGACACCTTCAAAAACGTTTCAGATTTCATTTCTTCCATCAGTGCACTTAAACTCTTTGACGTCACAATCTCACCGCTCTTCGTGTAGATAGTCAGTGTTTTATCCTGTACTTCTGCACAGATGACGTCTAACTTCTGTATCATCAAAAACTCTTCATCCGAGCGGATGACCAAATTCTCTCTGTCCGTCGTAAAGTGATCTATAAAAGATAAAACCCGCGCACCAGCTATTGCCGTTTTTGTGTGAATTTTGACCTCATCGTCATTCAGTTGTTCATCAATAATCAATTCCGCCTTCATAAAAATCCCCCCTTATCACTTAACTCATTTTGTAGAGAAGTTAACCATATTTGCAAGGGATTTTAATATAATCGAAGCAACCAGTATCAGAACACCAACTTTAACGATGAATTGCACAATGTCTGCTATTGGTAAGCTCATATCCGGATAAAGTGCTGCGGCGATGAAAAAGATAAATACACCAATGAATGTGTTTTTCAAACTTGTTTTCATAATTAGCATCTCCTTTAACTTATTGTGACTACAGTGTATAACGAAAAGATCAACTTAAAGGCACTTTTTCCGTAAGTGGCTGATAATTTTTCGCAACCGGTATATTTGATATATTTAACCTGCGTAAATAAGTATCTCTGGAAATAAAAACCCGCACGTAAGACCTGTGAGGCATCGCCTGAGCCTGTAGTCTCACGCTGATGCTGTCCCCATGGAGTCAAACGTACGGGTTTCATTTTTTTAATCAGGTATATTTTCTTTTTATAGAGATATGTCCCAGCCTTGGAAAATAGCAGTTGAAAAATTACAATATTTTTTTCAGTATTTTTTTCAGTGAAATCATTCAATCAGAGGTTTTCATTATTTATCCGGAAGATTTTCGACGTCTTGTTCTTTTTCTTCCGCTTGTTCAATTCGCTGCAGCATGCTGCCCACTGATGAGATCCGGCCCCGGTAGTCTTTATAAACCAGGTGCTTTCGTTCCAGTTTCGTCGGCGAATCCACGCCGGCCGCTGCAGCCACATTGAACAGTCCCGCACGCTGTGATGTTACATAGTTGGTGACGCGGTGACGCTTTTCATCCACGATTAAACCTGTCTGCAGCTCTGGGTCTGTCGTCGCCACCCCGACCGGACAGGTATTCGTATGACATACTTCAGCCATAATGCAGCCCACGCTAATCATAAAGCCGCGTGCGATATTAATGAGGTCCGCTCCCATGCCAAGTGCAATGGCCGCTTTATCCGGAGTGATCAATTTACCGGAGGCAATCAATTTGACGCGGTCCCTGATACCGTACTCACGGAGCAATTCATCAACAATCGGCAAAGCCGTCATAATTGGCAGACCGACAGAATCCGCAAGTTCCTGATAAGTCGCGCCTGTTCCGCCTTCGCCTCCGTCGATTGTGATAAAGTCGGGTCCTTTATCAGAATCTCTCATTATTTGTACCATCTCTTCAAGTTTTTCAATATCGCCAACCACAATTTTCATACCCACTGGTTTCCCGCCGACTTCACGGAGTTGTTCGATAAAATCGAATAAATCCGGAAAAGACTCGTAATCGACAAAACGGTTCGGGCTATTGACTGTCTTACCCGGTTCAATTAACCGGATTTTAGCAATTTCTTCAGTGACTTTCTGACCTTCTAGATGACCGCCCCGGGTCTTGGCCCCCTGGGCAAGTTTGACTTCAAAAGCTTTCACTTGTTCCATTTCGGATTTTTCCTTGAACGCTTCCCATGAAAATTCACCGGCAGTTGTCCGGACACCGAATAACCCCGGTCCGATCTGCATCATCAAGTCAGCATTACCTGCCAGATGATGGTCGGATATTCCACCTTCTCCCGTATTCATCCAAGTGCCGCCTGCAGCAGCCAGGCCTTTTGACAGCGCTGTAATCGCCCGTTCCCCAAGAGCACCATAACTCATCGCAGACATTCCCACCTGCCCTTTAATATGGAACGGTTGCCGGCACTTCCCTTCTCCAAGAACCACCGCGTCTTCATCCCGCAGAAAATACGGATCAATCTGCGCTTCCTCGTGGTGCTCTTTCCGGGAAAAGAGCCCTTCATTGTCAATAACATACGTATAAGTATTTGTTTTTTCTGTATTATCGAGTTTCATTTCAGTCGAAAGTTTCGGGAATAAAGTATTCCGTATATAATAGCCATCTTCCTCAAAATCGCGGTTAGAACCAAAGCCCAGCAATCGTTCATTGTATTTTCCTGCTTTAACCACGTCTTGGTATTGCAGTCTTGAAAATGGCTGCCCTTCATTGTCATCTGCGAATAAGTATTGTCTCAGTTCCGGACCCACGTGTTCCGTCATGTACCTTACACGTCCAAGCAGCGGAAAGTTCCGCAAAATCGCATGTTGTTTCTGGCGATCGTCTTTTTGATATATATATGCCATGTAGGCAAGCGGCGCCGCTATTGAAGTGCTCATGATAGCTGACGGTAAATATTTTGTGATTTTTCCCATAAGGACCACCCTTCAATTTTTACTATTATTGATATATTACAAAGAATCCAGGGCTTCTTTTATCGAGGTATCCCCTGCAGTAATATCGAATGCCTTCTTGAATGTATTCTGATTGTCGAGCGCTTCTACAAGAACGGCAGCCACATCTTCATAAGGGATCTCGTCATTACCTGCCGCAATTGTCTCTTCTGCAGTTATCATCCCTTTTCCCGGCTTGCTGACCCTCTTTGCTGTCCGGATGACTGTATAGACTAATTCGTTCTTTTTTATCCATTCTTCCGGCTCATCCTTTTCACCCGTTTCTTTAGATTCCTCGGACTCGTCTGTGCGGACGGGGCTTAAATAAACAACACGTTCGATTTTCTGTCGCTGCGCTTCCTCAAGCGATTTCCTCACTGTGCCGTAATCAACGAGTGTCTCCTGATCTTCGCCTGCACCCAGGCTGGAACCCGCCATGTAAATAATTGCCTCTGAGCCTTCGATTGCGCTGGCGATACCCTTATCTTTAGAAATTATCACATCAGTTGCTCCAAGCATCTTCAGCTCTTCCGCCCTGTTCTCAGTTTCCGCAATGGTCACGATTTCATGATCTTTTTCAGCAAGCTTTTTTAAAACATGCTCACCCGCGCCTTCATTACCGCCAAAAACAAATACCTTCATCCAATCCCTCCTCTTACTAACATACTTATATTCTCTACTTCCCTATTCGATTTTGTTGAAACACTTGATAATGAACTTAAAATCATCATCTGAGTCATCAATATTTCTTTTAGCAGATGAGTCCAATCATTTCATTTTCCGGCATAAAAGCACCTTCAAAAACAGGATAATTTTATTTCGTCATAGTTCTGCCATTATTCAATTTACAGCTTGGAAAACGCTTACCTCTAAGCGTAACAAACCCCTTGGGCAGCAAGGGATACAGGTATAGAATTCTGTAAATTAGGAATATAGATAAAAGAGTTGTAATTTGCCATCATTTTCTAGTATTATGAATCGGTGCTACTCAAGCGCATATAAGGAGGGGATTGTAATGATCAGAAAAGGACTCGGTAAAATTAATTTTGAAAAGATAAAAATATCCATGATGCCAAGGATTACACTACAGACATTGATGAACATAGCTGCTGTCATATTGGGAGCTTTCCTCTTTTCGATTGGTGTAAATCTATTCATGATTCCAGGAAATCTGGGGGATGGCGGCGTATCAGGACTTGCAATCATAATCCTATATGCGTTTGATATCTCCCCGGCAATTTCCACGCTCGTACTCAACGGCATCCTGCTCATTATTGGATTCAAATTTCTTTCAAAACGCGGGATGTACTATACAATATTTGCAGTGATCATGATGTCAGTGTTCCTGGGACTTACGCAAACATGGGTCGTGGAGACGAACGAAGTGATGCTCAATGTCATATTCGGTGGTCTATTCCTCGGATTGGGCAATGGCCTTGTCATCCGGATCGGGGCAACAACAGCAGGATCGGCGATACCCGCGAGAATCGCCAATAAATATCTCGATATAAAGATAGCGAATGCCGTATTGATATTCGACCTCATGGTCATTACAATCGGTCTGACGGTACTGACGATTGAACAGGTGCTTCTCACCGTCGTAGCCATGTATATCAATGTAAAAGTCATGGACTTCATGATAGAAGGTATGAATCCGAAGAAGGCCATCACGATCATTTCGAAGCATCCGGAAGTACTGAGCAAGCTGATCAACAGTGAAATCGGACGCGGTGTGACCATGCTGAACGGCAAAGGGTTCTATTCCAGGGAAGAGAACGACATTCTCTATGTCGTCATCAGTAAATCCAAATTGACCAGGCTCAAACGTCTGATCCAAAAGTACGATGAAAATGCGTTCGTTGTGGTAAACGATGTGAACAGCGTACTTGGAAGTTCCTTTGTATAGATATATTCGATAAAAAACAGGGTGCAGAATCTTAAGTAGAGATTCTGCACCCTGTTTTATTTTTCATATTTTGGTTCTAGAACGGTCCCCACTGGATCAAGTGGGCGATTACCAGGGCTACTGCCCCGACACCGTACACCATGAGAAGAAACGGCCAGATGAATTTGAGCCAGTCCGTATATTGAACTTTGGCAATGACAAGTGCCGCCATGAAGTAGCCTGAAGTCGGATAGAATATATTCGAGAAGCCATCCCCCAGCTGGAATGCCAGCACAGCATTCTGTCTGGTCATTTCCGTGATGTCCACGACACCGACCATGATCGGCATGGTCGCAGCTGCCTGTCCGCTTCCCGAAGGAATCACGAAGTTGAGCAGCCCCTGTGTGATCATCATCATCACAGGCACGAGGTTCTCAGGAATCGCAGTGATGAGGACACTGATCCCATATACGACCGTATCCAAAATCTGTCCATCTTCGAGAACGATGGAGATTGCCCGGGCGACACCGACAATGAGTGAGCCGAGGAGAATATTCCTGATGCCGTCATTGATGGACTCGGCAATCCTCGACGGTCCCATTCCGGCGATCAATCCACTGATGATGCCGGCGAACAGATAGAAACCGGCCAGTTCCGTGAAATACCAGCCATGGACAAGCACGCCGTAGAACATGCCGCCGAATGATAGTACAAAGGCTGCCGTTGCGATTTTTGTTCGCATGCTGACCGCTTCCTGCTGGATATCGTCCGTATCGTCGATGAAGTCTGAAGCCGGGACCTCATTGGTTTGAAGCGTCTTCGATGGATCATTCTTCACTTTATTGGCATAGCGCAGAACGAAAAGAATGCCGATGGTCAGCATGACAGTCAGGAGGATCGCCCTGTATCCCATGCCGGAATACAGTGGCAGTTCAGCGATCGCCTGTGCCGTTCCCAGGTTTGCAGGCGCCGTCAGGGCGATTGCGAATCCGGTGACGGTCGCAACAAGCGTCGTTGCAGCTGCAGTGATCCTGTCAAATCCGAGTCTCAGAAACAGCGGCAGCAGTGCCGGCAGGAATATCAGGGAAGATTCTATATTCCCTGTAACCGCAACGAAAATGGCCAGTGGCACCATCACTGTCGGTATAATCAGCAGGCCTTTGCTTGAAAATGATTTCGACAGATAATTGATGATCAGTCTGATGATACCGGCATCCTCCACTATTTTAAACAGTGCACCGATTGCCATGATACCGAAAATGATCTCTATTGTTGCGATGACACCGCGTGGCACGGCCGTCATATATTCCATGAAGCCGACAGGTGTCTGTTCCACACCGCCATATGTACCCTGTACGATCATGTCCACACCATCGACCGTTTCACGGTCATAACTACCCGCCGGAACAATATATGTAGCAATCACACCGATGGTGATCAGAGCGAATAGAATGACGTAGATATGTGGCATGGTAAATCCTTTTTTCTTAGACGAGTCCTCTTTCGCCATTGAAATTCATTCCCCTTTCCCTATATGGATTTAATGGATATCATGAAACGCAACTTCGCATAATTTTCACAATATTCCATATATGTATATCAACCTACTACAGCCTGCATACAAAGTAAATATACCTTCTCTAATTAATGGTGTCTTTTGTAACAAACAACGATTATTTTTAAGCTATGGACCCGGCGACATTAATTGCTGTCATTTGAAAAGTTTCTCCTTTGGTATATCGCCAGCATAAAACATCCCTCTGCCGATCGGCGGAGGGATGCTCTTAATTTCTAACCTGTTTTATCGAAAATATTTTTTGACTTGAACTGACAGAGTTCTATATTTCAATTTCCCAGTTCTTCTTTTCCTCTTTACGCATATTCTCTGCCGTATCTTCAGGATATGCGGTCCGGAACTTATGGTGGTCCTGCGGAATGACTTCCACCATCTTATCGATCATCATTTGAGGATCAAGCTGATTCTCCAGCCCCTGTTCACTTTCTTTCAACTTATCGACGGAAGTATGATGCTTGTCTGCATCGAACCATTCCCATTTCTCTTCCACTGCCCTGTCGTTGAATCCGGTATCAAATGGGCCGGGATTGATCGTGGCGACCTGTACGTTGAATTCTTCCATCTCCTGTCTCAGCGACTTGGCGATGGCTTCCAATGCATGTTTGGAAGATGCATAGAGGCCTTTATACGCAGAGGCCATCGTTCCGGCCATAGATGACATGAAGATGATCTTACCCTGCCGCTTCTCCACGAAATGCTCCGCTGCGATCCGCGCGGTTTCGAGCGTACTGAATACGTTGACTTCGAATAACTGTCTTAAAGCCGACATCGGCACTTCCCAGATCGGGCCGCCTTCATTGACCGCTGCATCGGCCACGAAGATGTCATACTCATAGCGTTTCATGCGTTCCCGGTCGTCCGGGTTCGTGATATCCATCTTTACGATCTCCAGCTCTACGCCTGCCGCCCCGGCCGCTTCCTTCAACCCAGTCACCTGAGGATGATTTTCAACAGTCGCAATGACCTTATGCCCTTCTTTCGCCAGTCCGATTGCTGTTCCTTTTCCAAGTCCGGAACCGGCACCTGTTATCATGATGGTTTTTCCCATTTATAACTGCCTCCCTAATTGTTGATGATGGTTATCATCTTCCCTTATCACGCATACATAAACGCAGGTGCAGACTTGAAATCGATTTCGACATCAGTTAAAAATTACAGAGAATACAAAATAAAGGAAGCGAAAAGCATGCGCTTTCCCCCTCCCTTATTTTGTATGAGTATCCATTAAACGTTATATCTCGATTTCCCAGTTCTCTTTTTCCTCTTTACGCATATCTTCTGCCGTATCTTCCGGATAGACCACCCGGAACTTATGATGGTCCTCCGGGATGATTTCAACCATTTTATCAATCATTGTCTGTGGATCCATCTGATGCTTCAGACTCTCTCCACTGGCTTTCAGCTTATCGAGAGAAGTATGATGCTTGTTTTCATCGAACCATTTCCAATTCGCTTCCACAGCCCTGTCGTTGAATCCGGTGCCGAACCGATCGGGGTTTATGGTGGCAACTTGAACGTTGAATTCTTCCATTTCCTCTTTCAAGGCTTTTGCGATGGCTCCCAGGGCGTGCTTGGAAGATGAATAAAGCCCTTTATAGGCAGAGCTCATTTTCTCAGCTTTGGATGACATGAAGATGATTTTCCCCTGCCGCTTACTGACGAAATGCTCTGCTGCAATGCGCGCAGTTTCCAAAGTGCCAAAGACATTGATCTCGAATAATCTTCTGATATTTTCCATTGGCATTTCCCAGATCGGGCCGCCTTCATTGATTGCAGCATTGGCCACGAATATATCATACTCATAATCCTTCATGGATTCCCGTTCGCCCGGGTCTGTGATATTCATCTTGAATATTTCCAAATCCATACCTGCATCCTGTCCTGCTTCACGCAGTTCATTCATCTGGTCTTCATTTTCAACAGCAGCAATGACCTTGTGTCCTTCCTTTGCCAGTCCAATCGCCGCGCCTTTTCCGAGTCCGGATCCCGCCCCTGTAATCATGATGGTTTTCCCCATTTATAACTGCCTCCCCGAGTGTTGATGATCATATTATTTTTCCCTTTTCAAACTTTCATAAACGCGTCCGAAATTACCATTTAGTGTTGAAACTCCCTTTGACAATCCGTGAAGCCAGTAATATCCTTATACTAATCAAAAGTAATCAGAACATTTTTTACAATCATATTGAACTCACATCACAGAAATGAGGGAACAAAATGCTGTCACTTCTCGGTACTGCCGTGAATGCCCTGGCAATCATTGCCGGCAGTTTCATCGGCCTCTTTTGGCGCAACATCAATGAAAATATGAAAACCACCATCATCCAGGGGCTCTCGATCACCGTCATCGTCCTGGGTATCGATATGGCATTAGAGAGCAACCGGATTATCATCATCGTGGTCAGCATTGCGCTCGGTGCGATGCTTGGAGAGAAATGGCAGATTGAGGAGAAGATGAACCGTTTCGGCATATGGCTCGAAACGAAGACCGGTGCGAAGGAAGGCGGTGTGGCGGCGGCTTTTGTCACGGCGACACTCGTCTATGTCGTCGGTGCAGTCGGCATTGTCGGTGCGCTGGACAGCGGACTGCGGGGCGACCATACGGTGCTTTTTACGAAGTCCCTGATTGATGGCATCATGTCCATCTTCCTGACATCGGCTCTCGGCATCGGCATCATCTTCTCCGCCGTCCCGGTATTTCTGTTCCAGGGATCCATCACGCTTTTCGCCGCCCAGATCGACCGTTTCATCCCACCGGATCTGATGGACCAGTTCATCATCGAAATCACCGGCGCTGGCGGCGTCATGATCATCGCTATCGGTCTCAGACTGCTTGGCATCCTGAACATCCGGGTCGCCAACCTGCTTCCGGCGATTCCGATCATCATGCTGATCGTGGCGGCACTGTATTACTGGACACCCATCGGTTAAGAAAGAAATCAGGACGTTACAACGGATGTAACGTCTTTTTATTATCCTTAATATCCTGTCATAAACTAGATATACATCTTTCTGAGATTTTGATACTTCAACAGAAAGAATATTTAAAAGCTTTGAATAGTACATTTTTATATCGGTTCCCCACTGGCATTGCATTAATTTATATTCATCACCGTCAATACACGACTTAAATTAATGCAGCGTTGGAGACTTTATATAAACATTCCTTTTCTACATCTCCAGAACAAAATATCAAACCGAATTTTCTTTTCTAAGAAAAATTATATATCCTAAAGAAAAAATCAGCTGTTTTTTTCCTTTTCACTTCAAGTACGATTCTTCAAAGTTAAAAAATATTAATGTTGTCTTCCCTGTGGAAATAATCCTGGAAGAAAGCAACTGATAAACCATTACTACCTTAGATAATTCAATTCTTTTCACGCTTCTGTTTAACCGAACATATGTTCGTGTTATAATAAAAATATGTCGGGTGACATTGAAAAATATGGTGTTGAAAGGAGTATGCGAAATCAACCATCAAAAGTTCCCCTGCCGGAAACTCGCACCGGAAAAAGGGACAAGCATCAAAAGACTCTTCAAAGAAACTTTCCACCCTACAGCAATGGAGGCTAGGCTATGTTCTATAACCTAATTTATTTTAATGAAGACCTATACGATACCTACTATACATTTGCCAATGCCGGCCAGGCGGTTCAGTTCACAGAGATAGAATCCCAGACGGATAAAGGCGGACAGCTTGGGTTCAATGATACGCATGTTGGTTTGGGCAGATCTTCCGTCATCAAGGGAGAGATCATCAATAATGCGGCATCGAAACTCATCAGTCTCGAAAAAAGCCTCGTAGACAATGACTTCTATGTGGATTTTGAATCAGGGGACTCTTTAAGGCATATAGAGGATCTGAGCAGACGGATGATATTCAAGGCAACGCTGCCTCTTGTGATACATGACACATTTGATATGTATGATATGACCCGGTTGATGAAGGATGAGTTGGAACGTGCGGAGTCTATAAGTGCAAAGCCGGATGACACCGAACTGTCCAACATAGATTTCGATAAGATTAAACTGCCGGTCTATAATGCTCAGATGGAAAAGGTGATTTTCAGTAAAATCCATAAGAATTGTCTGCTCATCGAAGAAAATGAGTTCGATGAACTCGGTGAAGATAACATCATACTCGCCAAAGTGAAGAAAACCTATGAGAATCAATTTATTCTGTTCGATCCTTTGAAGGATCTCATAAACCTGAATAACAGTATGCGGAAGGAACTGGAAAAAAGCATTGGGAATCATCAGTCGCTTGCCCCTATCACAATGACTGCAGAGGCGATTGAAATTGAAATCATAGCCATTTACAGCTGAAGGACTTTATTCCTCGAAAACTTCTATGCCCTAATAATAGACACTTTGTGACATATATTTGAAATCGTTTACATTACCACAAGTAAGGCATAAAATAAAGATAAACTATAATATGAGGAGAGATAAGAATGGCAAAACTTGAGGGTAAGGTTACGATTGTTACAGGTGCAGCATCCGGTATGGGCAAGGCGATTGCGAAACTGTATGCCAGGGAAGGTGCGAAAGTCATTGTTGCGGACTTTAATACCGAAGGTGCCGAAGCTGTCACGAAGGAAATTACTGACGACGGCGGCACTGCCAAAGCAGTGAGCGTCAATGTATCGGATGCAGCACAGATAGAGAGTATGATCGATACAGCGATCAGTGAGTATGGTGAGTTGAACATTCTCGTAAACAACGCAGGTATCATGGATGGATTTGAGCCGGTCGGTGAAATTACGGATGAAAAATGGGATCAGATTTTCGATGTGAATACAAAAGGCACCATGCGTGCAATGCGTAAAGCGGTCAATTACTGGCTGGAGAATGAAAAAGAAGGCGTCATCGTCAATACGATTTCAACAGGCGGCTTGAATGGCGCCCATGCCGGTGTCGCTTATGGTGCATCGAAACATGCGGTTGTGGCACTGACCAAAAACACCGTTTTCATGTACGCGAAAAAAGGCATCCGTGTGAACGGCATCGCGCCGGGTGCGGTTGAAACGAACATCAGCTCCAGCATGAGAAACATCAGTGAGTTCGGCATGGAGCGTGCAGGATTGACGCAGGCAGTCATCCCGCGTACAGGCAAACCGGAAGAGATTGCCGAAGCCGCACTGTTCCTCGGTTCAGAGGATTCAAGTTTCGTAAACGGCACGGTCCTTACAGTTGATGGCGGATGGACAGCCGGATTCTGAAAGACAAATAAGTTTAATCACCTGCCCTCCTACAACGGGGCGCAGGTTTTTATTATGCAAAATGATTATGCACTGAGTGAACTTACGAATTATCCGTCAGTCTGTTAGAATTATTACTTACATGAACTATTATGAATTGAAGGTGCAGAAAATGACAGACACAGGACTGGTCCTCGAAGGCGGCGGCATGCGCGGTTTATATACAGCAGGGGTGCTGGAATACTTTATGAGTCGGAATCTTTATTTTCCATATGTAATCGGCGTCTCTGCGGGCGCCTGCATGGGTGCTTCATATGTTTCAAGGCAGCCCGGCAGAAATAAAAAAGTGAACCTGGATTTTGTTGAAGACAAACGCTACATATCACTGTCCAATTATGTAAGGAAACGCGAACTTTTCGGTATGGACTTCATATTCGATGAAATACCGAATAAACTCGTCCCGTTTGATATCGATACCCTGATCAAAAGCCCCGAACAATTTGTGATTGTAGCGACAGATTGCGAGACCGGCGAACCCCGCTACTACGAGAAAGCTGAGAATTATAATAACATCCCTGAGCTTTTGAGGGCCTCAAGTTCCCTGCCTTTTGTCGCATCAAGTGTCGAATACAATAACCGCAACCTTATGGATGGTGGCATTTCAGATCCCATTCCTATCAGAAAAGCCCAGGAGGATGGGTTTGAAAAGAATGTGGTCATTTTGACGAAACCCAGAGGGTATTTCAAAAAACCGAGCAGGATGTCGAAAATCCTCAAGTATAAAGATCATCCGATGATTAATGAGAAGCTGGGAGTACGCTACAAACATTATAATACAACACTCGAATATCTGTATGACCAGGAAGAACGGGGCAACGCCTTTGTAATGGCACCAAGCAGGACATTGAAAGTGGGAAGAACCGAAAACAATAAAAAGCGATTGGAAGACTTATATGAACTTGGCTGGAATGATGCGAAGGAACAGTATGAGAAACTAAAAGGTTTTCTCGAAAACGATCATGTATCTACTAATTAATATCTATAAAAAACCGCAGGGAGTCCTTTTTCTGGACTCCCTGCGGTTAATTTTGTCTTATGGAATCATTTGAGTGAACAACTTAAACGATTCATTTACTTTATCCTATTAAGTTTCTGCTCCTCGATTTTGTATATACTGTCGGCAATCCTTTCCACAAAGTATTTGTCATGTGAAGTGATAATGACTATCCCTTCGTATGCGTTGATGAATGTTTCCAAAGCTTCAATCGTATTCAAATCTATGAAGTTTGTCGGTTCATCCAGAATGATGACGTTGGACGGTTTAACAAACAATAAAGCCAGTGACACTCTTGTCGCTTCTCCTCCACTCAGGTTATGCAACGGTTTCGTCACTTCGTCCTGATTGAACCCGAGGTTTTGCAGAATGCTTCTCACCATCGGTTCCTGAAACTCCGTCCGCTTCATCAAGTATTTTATAACCGGTTCATTGGTGAACATCTTATAATCCATCTGTCTGTAACTTTCCATTTTGACTTTCGGTGAAATCTCCATACCCTCGGCATGATTCATAATATCCTGCAGCAGGCTCGATTTACCCGAGCCGTTATTTCCTGTGATTGCGATTGTCTGTCCCAAAGGGAACTGGAAATTTACTTTGTCCAACAATATCTTGTCGCCGCGCTGCACAGTGATACTCTGTCCCATGATCGGGAACTTGTTGTGGATCTCCATCGTTTTAGAAAGCGGGAACTTCAGTTGGATCCTGTCAACGGTACGTTCCACTTCATCCAGTTGGCCGATCCTCGATTCAATGGACTTGGCAGCTTTGAACACCTGTTTCTGCACAGTATCCTTCTGTTTGCTCGAGCTCAGACGGTCCGGTTTTATATCCTGTTTTCTGTTTTTATCGCCACTCATCTTACCCGCTTTTTCCATCTGTTTTTGAGCCGCATCTTCCAACCGTTTCTTCTCGATGATAAAATTTTGATACTGGCGTTCCTTCTCCAGTTTTTCCTGTTCTTTCTGAATTTCATAATCATCATAGTTACCGGCGTATTCTTTGACGGTACCCTCTGACACTTCCCAGATTTTATCCGCAATACTGTTTATAAAATGACGGTCATGGCTGACAAATATCAACGTGCCGAAATAATACTTCAATTCTTCGATCAGCAGGTTTACACTGTGCTGATCCAGATGGGTTGTGGGTTCATCCAGCAGCAGTCCGAGCTTATACTCCGACAATGCCTGTGCCAAGCGGAACTTCGTCTCTTCCCCGCCGCTGAGTCCCGTATTATCCGGCACATCCAGGCGGCTTAAGAGTTCGAAGTTGAAATTCTCATCCACCCGGGTATCCAGTTCATCGATCTGTGCAAAATAGTTGAAGTCCGTTTCCGACTGGACACTGCCTTCAAAATCCTTGAACTCCCCTGCAATGATTTTGAGCAGCGTGGATTTCCCTGTACCGTTCGCTCCGATGATTGCGATCTTGTCGTTCATATAGGCAGACAGCGCTTCTATGCTTAATATATCCTTATTGCCAAAACTCAAATCAATATCTTTTAATTTTACTGATAGATCATTCATTATAATTTGCACTCCTTATGAGCCTGCAAACTATATTTTTGAACACAAAAAAGAGACAGCCTTATGCTATCTCCCAGTGTTTTTATAGGATCATCCTGAAAATGGACATACTGACCCCTCTAGAATATAGTTATAGCAAGACTTTTGAATATTTTTTATTAAGTTAGCTATTCAAAAAAGTCTTCCAAATTCTAGGGATACCCATCTTCAAGACCTCCTCCGTGTATTTGTTGTTATTTTACCATATTCCAGTTGGAAAATTAAGAAGGAATTCTTCCAGTCTAATTTAATCGACTCCTAAAAGAATCATAGCTTGAGCCTTGATAAAAAGATTCAGATCAATATTATGCTCTTCCCAATCCTAAATTGGCCATAATTTCTCTTTCACGCGCCTCATTTATTTTATCTATTCGTCCACTGATCAGGAATGCATCAACTAACACCCAAATGCCTGTAACAAACAGAGACATCCCGAGAGTTAAAATAGCTCCAATTACTGTAACTGCTGCCATGGCTGTACCATAACCAATATCTCCCATGTAAAACCTATGAGCACCAAAGCCGCCCAGGAAAAACCATAAAATAAATGCTATACCTTTTGTTTTTTGCACCCTATCCATTTCACTACTCAAAATAGTTAGATCTCTTGTAGATAAATCTCTCTTTATATGTAAATTGGACATACTCTACCTCCTTACGATAAATTCTGTTATATAGATTATACCATAAACAAATATTGTAAAATATAACTTTCTTATACTTTCAAAATTAATAGCATCCAGAGTCATTTAAATGAATATTAATTAATTGATTTTATCTGCCTCTTCCAATCCCGATACATCAAATGCCTGCTCTTTATCGTCGAATCTTGCAAGAGCGCTCACTTTTTGATCTTCAATCACCAGTACTGTGTAGACCTCCTGTTCCCCTTTTACTGAATCATCCTCATTCAGCCATGTGCCGTGCTGCCCCATTATGGCTTTATTGTCACGGGCATATGCTTCGAAGTTTTCCAGTTTCAGGTTTGCCCTTTCCATCCACTCTTTTAAATCTTCCTTGTTGAGTGTTGTAGTACCTTTAGGTCCATGGACTTCCAGTTCTTCAGATGTGATTGACGCCAATCCTTCAATATCCTGGCTGTTACAAAGTTCGATCCATTGTTCTGCGATTTCAATCGTTCCCTGGTGCATATCCATATCACATTTCTCCTTTTTTATTTCTCTACCCTTATAAAGGTATTCCATCACTAAAACGGCAACTATATATGAAAAACTTATCAGATTTTTAGATATAATCTGAAGGATATTATCGGGCGGTTATTTTATCCTGTCAGAAAAAGTATGCAATTTCCATCCCTCTACTATCTTTTAATATAAGATAGTTGACAACTACATTATAACGCACTATATTATATAGTAAGATAGTTAAAAGGAGGTAGGAAATGTCCGTTTCCGACCAGATTATGAAAGGTCTTCTAGATGGCGCGATTCTCGCATTGATTGCTGAAGGTGAGACATATGGATATAAAATCACTGAAAAACTGAAGGAAAAACAATTTCCTGATATCAGCGAAGGCAGTATATACCCCGTCCTGCTCAGATTAAGTAAAAAAGGATATGTTTCAACACGGATGGTAAAATCAGAAACCGGCGGCCCAAAACGTAAATATTACAGTATCAGTAACAAAGGAAAAAAAGAGTTGGATATTTTCAGTAAAAAATGGACTAGATTAAATCAGGGTATGTCCAACTTATTAGGAGGCTATAAAAATGCTTAGTAAGAAATCCGAGAGGTTTTTAAAAGAGTTTCGAATTGAGATGATGGCGCGTGGGAAAGATGATGAGTACAGAGATGAATTGGAAGAAGAATTAAGAGATCATCTGACGTTGGCGGAACAAAATGGCGACTCTTTAGAAAGTGTAACCGGTGGATCGGTAAAAAATTATATAAAAACACTATCGAGTGAAATACCTGAAACGAATCATCTGAGAAGAAATTTAATGCTGCTGCTCGTATTTTTAATCGGTATGTTCACCATTCCAACATTAATCAGCGGCAGTTTCGATTACACCCTGTCTATGCTGTTATATTATATCAGTATCGCTCTGCTCGGCCCGATTCTTTTTTATACTGTCATTAAATTTGTTTTTATACATTACACCAACCTTCAAACTGCAAAAATCGATAAAATGGGTATTTTTCTGTGTTTTGTATATGCATTATTTTATATGGCAATATTAGTTGGCGGATTGTTTTTAGCCGGAAACTATCCAGTATATGAGTTTTTCCAGTCATCACCACAGATAAATAGAACAATTGGATTTATCTTACTTGGTATTTTTGTCGTGGTCACACTATTCATGAAAAAATGGTTCTATGCATTCTTAATCATGGCAATTAGTCTTCCTGATACTATATCTCAAATTTTTATCGGTAGTGATCCAACAGATGAAAACTATTTAATTGTATCTGCAATTTTACTGTTAGTAATAAGCGTGATAATAATCGCAGTACTTTTTTTCAATTCTAAAAAAGAAGATAAAAAAAGCAGACAGAATGAATAAGCTGCAGATAGATGGTTCCGCTGATTACTAGGATCATCTTTTAGATCACCAACTACATCCGCACCCTATAAAATGATAATATATTTAATAAAACTTATGAAAAACTTTTAGTAAGAGGCACTGTGAATTCATTAGCCAAACGACACCGTGCCATAAACATCATATACCCATGGTACATTTACAGTATCATGGGTATATGATGTTTATGGCCGGGAAATATTAGCGGAATCTAAAGAGATTAATCTGACTAAGACGGAGAAAAATATTTTTCCACTTGTCTTAAAATATGAATCAAACATTCATATAACTCACTCACCCATTAAAATCAGAATGGTATATAATAAAGGCAATGGGCATTTTTATTATGTGGCGGGCAGTTTGAATGATATCGGCCGTAAGGAAAAATCCCCGATATTCTATACCCTCATAACAATTATAGGAGATGGTGATATGGAATTCAGAACGGCGTCCATCGAGGACCTGCCGGACATCGTAAAACTGCTGGCTGATGATGCGCTCGGGCAGACACGGGAAACATACCTGGACCCTTTGCCGGATGAATATATCAAGGCATTTGAAGCAATGGAAAAGCAGGAAGGCAACCAGATTATCCTGGCCGTGGACAACGGAGAGGTCGTCGGGTGTCTGCAGCTCACTTTCATTCCAACTATCGCGAGAGGCGGCATGACCCGCGCTCAGATCGAAGGAGTGAGGGTCAAAAGATCACACCGGAAGAAGGGCATCGGCCAGGCGATGTTCGAAGAGGCGATTAGGCTGGCCAGAGAATATGGCTGCGTACTCGTCCAGCTGACGACTGATAAAAAACGGACCGATGCACATGGTTTTTATGAAAGACTCGGTTTTAAAGTGACCCACGAAGGGATAAAACTGGATCTGTCTCTATAGGTCCGTGCTGATATATGAATGCCCAGGAAGCCCATGAGCACTCCGGGTATTTTAAATGTTGTAATTACATTTTCTTCTTCAAGTCGATATCCCTGCCCTTCCATTGCACTTTTTTACACACGTATGTCTGTACAAAGGACAGACCGTATATACAGAAGAAGAATAAAATATATACGGGATGAATCAGTGCATGATACCATCTGATGCTGATCAGCCTCTGACCGAGCCGTTTGAATTGGAATGCGTATGCCAAATACACCAGCACGCCGATCAGACTGTAATCCTGGACCCAAATCAATGTGGCGATAAGATACAGGAACGCACTGATTGAACCGCCCATCCACAGCATGATCAAGGTCATTATTGAAAGCTGCGTATTGTTGGAGCCGATGGCAATATGCTTCTTCCAGCCGTTTATCAGCTGCCTGGTGCCTTCCGGATACATTCTGAATTGAAGGGTTCCGCGCCCTAAATATAAAATAATCGGGAGATTGGCGCTGTTATAGGCTTGGTGTATGCCCATGCCTTCGATAATACTGTCTTTTGCGGCTTTATGGGCCGCTGTTTTGAAGTAATCATTTCTGTTTGTCATGATGAACGGGCCGAATACGGAGTCGGTATGCATTTTTTTATGGAATTTCGAAAATATGTTCATGCCCACGACCGTTACAATGTTAAAGAGGACCGAGAACGTCTCATATGGCTGTTTTGTCTGGTGGAACGGCTGGACAGAAAGTACGCCCCGGCTATTCTGCCGGGCGTACGCTGCACTGATATGTGCCAGCGCGTGTTCATCATGGAATTCGGTATCCGCATCCATAAAGATAAGGTTTTCATAACACGCATGCCCGGCACCGGTGTGGCAGGCATAACTTTTCCCCTGCCACTCCCCTTTTGGCACATCAACCACTTTTGCATCATGTTCAATGGCCGTGTCTTTTGTGCCATCTGTCGAGCCGTCATCCGCCACGATGATCTCGATTCTTTTGAATTTCTGCCGGTGGATACTGCGCAGCAGCTTGGGCAGATTATGCGCTTCGTTCCTTGCCGGAATGATGATGCTTACGGCGTCTTCCTTTTCAGGGCGATGCTTTTTTATAAACCGCGGGGCGGCAAACATCAAATAGCCGCAGACCAGAGAGAGTAAGATGGCCGGTAATAATATAATATGCCACATGCTATATTGTTCCTCTCGCCGCTTTTGTAATCATGGCACCGACCTGCTGCCCGCTCAGAGTCACCATCGGCATGCCGCCGCCCGGATTCACCGTGCCTCCCGCGAAGTACAGGTTCTCTACATGCTGTGCGCTTTTAGGATGCTTGAACCCCTTATTCTTTTTGCGGTCTGATACAGTGCCGTAAATGGCGCCGTGGTCGGAATTATAAAGCGACTCGATATCATGCGGCGTCAGCATGTATTCGGTGACGATATGTTCCCTTAAACCTTCGAGGCCCATGTCCTCCAATTTGGTCAGGACCCTGTCCCTGAACTTCATATAGTCCGCCTTCGTATATTCTTTTTCCTGCAACGGTGGAATATGAGGCAGTATCTTCAGATTTTCATGAGACGGCGGTGCCTGTGAAGCATCCGTCTTGTTCGTATTCACGACATAGATTGTAGGGTCTCCCGGCAATACTTTCTTATCGAATACTTCTTTGTAATTCTTCTTTGAATCTTTTGAAAAGAAGAAGTTATGGTGCCTGAGCTGAGGGTACATATGGTCCACGCCGAGATGGAGGACCAAGCCGGAACTTGCCGGTTCGAGTTTCTTCTCCAGTTTGTTCAGGTTTTTGGGCGGCGCATCCAGAACATGCCTGTAGAAAGGCAGCACTTCCATATTGGATACATAGTAGTCCGCCTGTACTGTTGTCCCGTTTTCCAGAACAATGTACTGGATGCTTTTCTGCCCATCGGTGATCGCTGTTTTTATCGCCTGGTTCGTATGTATCTCCACTCCGATGTCTTCTGCCAGCTGCGTAATGCCTTCCGCCAGCCGATGCAGGCCGCCCCTGACATACCATACACCCTGTTCGTGCTGCATATGGGCCATCATATTCAAAACGGCCGGCGCATCGTAGGCACTCGACCCTACGTATTTGATGAAATAACCGAGCATATCCCGCATATATGGATTGCTGATCCGCCTATCTATCCCCTGCTGCATGGTGGAAAAATAATCGAACCCTTTGAGCGCTGTCAAAGGTCCATGGAATTTGATGATGGACCGGATATCATCGAAGCCTTTTTCGAAATAGCCCGGAAGGGTCAATCGATCAATTCCTTTTGCGTACATAAGGAATCTTTCATAGTCTGCCATGTCTTTTCGGCTCAGGTCCGGATTCTCATGCGCCATCTTCTCTAAATCGCTGTATAGGTCAATGGATGTCTTATCCGGGAAAAAGGACCGCCACTGCAGAGGAACCGCTTCAATCTCCACATAATCCGACATATCCCTGCCGCTTCGTGCAAACAGGCGCTCCATGATGTACGGCATGGTCAGAAGGGACGGGCCGAGGTCAAAGCCGAAGCCATCCTGTTCATGGCGGTTAAGCTTTCCGCCCAGATGGTCATTCTTTTCGTAAAGCGCGACATCAAAACCATTCTGTTTCAGTGTGATTGCTGCCGACAGGCCGCCTAAGCCGCCGCCGATGACGATTGCCTTTTTGTTCTCTGACATAATCGACCTCCTACCCATCCTTGAGATTCTCTATGAAATACTTCTCTAGATCCCTGATTTTCATCTTGCGTGCAAGCGGCACCGCATTGCGTCTATTGAAGCAGTCATAGTCATTGTTCCGCACTTCACTCAAAATCTCCCGATACACGGACAACGATACCAGCAGCGGCAGACGGGCCTCTTCTTTATAATGGATGATTTCTGTTCTGAACTCATCATAGAGTCTTTCCGCTTCAGCGCCCAGATGTTCCCATACATCGATGAATGCGGTATTTATTTCTGCATTTTCAATTTGTTTCAGGCTGCAGCCATACCGTTCGAGCAGGTCGGCAGGGATATATACACGGCGGTGCGCCTTAATATCTTCACCGACATCCCTCAGAACGTTGGTGATCTGCATGGCCACTCCCAGCTTTTCAGCCTTTTCCTGCCGCTCTTGTGAACAGTCATTGCTGAGAATCGGCAGCAGCAGCCGCCCCACCGATCCGGCTACATAATTACTGTAGGCAACCAGGTCATCCAGGCTTGCCGGCTGTTCGAAATGAATATCCATCTGCTGGCCTTTAATTTGGGAATAGAGCATTGAAGTATCGATATCATAGCGGTTCCTTACATCATCCAGTGCGCGCCACATCGCATCATCCGGTACTGTGCCCCCGATAAAATCATCAAGCTGCCTTTTCAGCCGCTCCAGGTTTTCCATCCCCGCCGTTTCGGTCCCGGCATGGTCTATCGCATCATCCGCCCTGCGGCAAAAAGCATAGACCGCATAGACGGCATCGGCATCATCCGCCGGCAGGGATGAAAAAGCGTAATAAAAACTTTTGGAGTACTGTTTTATTACCGTCTGGCACTGGTTATAATCACTTTTTAACGAGGGGGTGAAATCATTCATCATTTCCACAGCTCCTATCGGTGATTTTCATCTTTTAACAACTCTCCAACCGCAATCTTGGAGGATAACAATACAATCGGCACACCGGCCCCCGGATGTGTACTGCTTCCGGTAAAGTAAAGGTTGTCGCAGTGGGTGGCCTTACTCTGGGGTCTCAGATGGACGCTCTGGGTCAGTGTCGGTTTAAGCCCGAATGTCGCGCCGTTATTTGCATTGAACTGCTGCTCGAAATCCAATGGGGAAACCATGGTTTCTGTAACGATTTCATTTTCAATATCCTCCATCCCGGGGAGCTCCCTGATTTTGCCGATGATCTTATCGCGGTACATTTTCGAAGTCTCCGCCGTCCATTGATACTTCATCGTCTTGATATCCGACAGCGGCATCAGGACATAGATGCCGTCTTTGCCCTCGGGTGCCAGTGTCGGGTCGATTTTCGAAGCCATGTACATATACAGCGAAGGATCCTCGATGACGCTGCCGTCGAATATCTGATTGATGTTGGCATCCAGCTTCTCGGAAAATATGAAATTGTGCACAGTGTCGATTTCCGGATATTTCCGGTCCATCCCGAGGTACAGCACGAAGCAGGAGCATGAATATTCCATTTTATCGATTTTCTCATCTTTGTATTTACCCTTATGCCCGGGTTCTTTCACCAGGTTTTTCATTGCATAGGGGAAGTCGGCATTGCACATTACAAAGTCCGAACCGATGGTTTTCTGCCCCGCCGACACACCGGTAGCCTTTCCCTCCTCTATCACGATGCGGTCGACGCTTGTGTCATATTCGATTTTACCGCCGAGTTCAAGGAAGAGGCGCTCCATGGCTGATGCCATTGTGCGCATGCCGCCTTTGATGAACCATATGCCGTATAGAAACTCGATCATCGGGATGATGGTATAGAGTGAGGGCCCTTTATTCGGTGATATGCCGATATAGAGCGTCTGGAAACTGATCATCTGCCTCATGCGTTTGTCTTTTATATATTTTTTCATCAGATTTTCTGCATTATTCAAAGTTCTCAGTTTCAACCCCTGGCTGATTATGAACGGGTTATAAAAATCTTTCCGGTTTCTGAACGGCCGCTGCAAAAAATGGTCCCTTGCGATATTGAAACGATGATAGAGATCGCTCAAATACCTTAAGAACCCTTCGGCATCCTGACCGCTGATCCCTTCAAACATTTCAATGTTTTCACCAGATCATTGGTCACCTGGTACTGTCTGGTCCCCTTGTCAAAATAACTGCTGTACATCGGGTCCAGCCTTTCCATTGGGATGTAGTCATCGGGATCCCGGCCCGCCAGTTCGAAAATTTCACGGTAGAGTTCCGGTATCATCACGATGGTCGGCCCCAGATCGAACTTATATCCGTCCAGATCGATGCGGTTCATTTTACCGCCGGGTACAGAGCCCTTCTCTAAAATGGTGACGTCATAGCCCGCGTTCTGCAGGCGGATTCCACTGGCGAGACCGGCGACACCCGCTCCGATAATCGTTATTGTTTTTGTCATCTTTTTGTCCTCTCATCGTCCGGCAGTCCCCGCTGTCTCTGCCATGAAAGAATTTCAGGGCTGAAGACGAGCGGGCTGCCGGCTGTCTGTTCAATATTTGCGGCATTGATCAGAATGGCGATTTTACGCATCTGGTCATAAAACCGTTCCACATACGCTACCGCTTCTTCGACTCCCTGATTTTCAACGGTGTCGAGGATCACTTTGGACATCCCCACCGCTTTCGCACCGAGCGCAAGGCATTTCATTGCATCAAGCGGGGATTTGATTCCGCCGCTTGCCATTATATGCATATCTTCATGAAAGGGCTGGGCTTCCAGCAAAGATTGGACGGTGGAAATGCCCCAGCCGCTCAAATAGGACATGTCCTGCTCTTTGCGCCGGGCATTTTCGATGGATGCAAAATTGGTCCCGCCCCGGCCGCTGACATCTGCATACCGTATGCCGATGTCTTTTAAACTCTGCAGCGTCTCCCGGCTCATGCCAAATCCCACTTCCTTCACAATGACAGGCACACTTACATGCTGTACGATACTCTCAATGTTTTTACGCCAGGATTTGAAATTCCGGTCCCCTTCCGGCATGATCAGTTCCTGCGGGGCATTAATATGTATCTGGAGCGCATCTGCATCAATCATTTCGACCGCGTCTCCGGCACCTTCCAGCGACACATCCGCGCCCACATTCGCAAAAATGATACCGTCCGGGTTAGTCTCCCTGACTATGGTATATGAATCTTTCAGTTCCCGGTGCTTCAAAGCCGCATGCATGGAGCCTACAGCCATGGGGATGCCGGCATCCCTGGCAACCCGGGCCAGTTTTCCGTTGATTGATTTCGTCCACTCACTGCCGCCGGTCATTGCGTTTATGTACAGAGGAACGGATAATTCAAACTCACCGAGACGGGTCGATAAATCCACATCTTCCACGTTGAAAGAAGGGAGTGACTGATGGATGAAATGAACATTATCAAAATCCGACAGGACACTTTGTGAATTCTGGTTGATTGCATGCTGCACATGTTCATTCTTCCGCTGACTGCGTAAATTAATTTTCTTTTTCATAATCGTCATGCTCCTTCTTATGCCTGTTCTCATTCCGGCATTTCAGTCTGTACATCCGTCTCAGCCGCGGCCGGTTATAACGCTGGGCGATGATGAAAGGCATGTTGCTGAGCAGTGCGTAGGATAAATGGATGCCCCGGGTATATTTGGGATTCCATATGAAAAATAAAGGGACCGGTAAAATCGATGCCCAGTGCGTCAATTCAGCCCGGTTCGTTTCATCAATAAATTGGCTTACGGTTTTCAAATCTGTATCTTTCATCCGGGACTGATCAAAGCTGTCCGGCATGATCGAAGTGCTTTCCGGTATATGTGCTTTCCACCTTTTAATTTTAAACACGTCGTTCCATAGCTGTCCTTTTCTTTCGAACGGGTATGTTTTAAATAATATAGATAAACGGTTGATATTGCGAACTTCCATATTGCCGATCAGCTTCGATACGGCGAGATGCACAATCAGCCAGGAAACAGCATTGATCAAAAAAAGGAATATAAAATACAGATACTTTGAAGTTTTCAGCATGGCTACCTCTTTATCCAAGAATTATTATTAATTTTCTCTATTATTATGGAAGTAAACATTATGATTTAAAATGATAAGGGGTATTTCAAGTTCATGTCCCTTTTGTTGTATGATTGTATTCAAAAGTAAATTAAACCTGACCAAAGGTAAAGTCTTGAGAAAAATAAATGGAGAAAAACCGCGGCTCTCCAGCAACCTCCTCCACGGATATGTTTATCTGAATTTCATCAAGGGAACGGAGTTGTCGAGGTGAAAAACATGGAAAGAGTTAAATTGATAGAAGAGATTGAAAATATATTGGACGTATCTAAAGTGGGCGTCATGTCCACATCGTATAATAATGAGCCGAACAGCCGGTATATGATCTTTTATAATTATGAGCATGTGCTCTATACAAAAACCGGGAAAGACACTTTGATCTGACCCCAGTTAGGTTTACAAACGAAATAATATAAATGTTTCCCTCCAGAGAATCTAGATTCTCTGGCGTTTTTTTATGCGGCTAATGCTCTAAATTCCAACGGACTCAACCCCTTGAATTTGTGCTGAGGCCTGCGGTGGTTGTAGAACTCGATATACCACATAATATCTTTGATGATCGTGTGATAGGTGTCGTAATACTTCTGTTTGCGTTTGACATGGAACCGTTCAGCTTTGATCTTGCCCCAGAAAGCCTCCATTGGTCCATTATCAATGCATTTTCCCACCCGGGACATGCTCTGGCACATTTGCTGGGCCTCCAAAATTTTTTTAAAGCCAAAAGAGGTGTACTGGAATCCCCGGTCACTATGCACCAATGGCGTCGCATCCGGACATTTTTGGATCGCCGCTTTAAACGTATCGAAGACGAGCTGATTATTATTAGAGCGTCCGAATTTGTAGGCGATGATACTATTATCATACAAATCGATAATGGCACTGAGATAGGCTTTTTCTCCACTCAGCGCTTTAAATTCCGTCACATCGGTTAACCATTTCTCGTTCACGTGGTCGACATTGAAATCCCGGTCTAATATGTTTTCAGCGACCTGTTGCGGTGTGTGTGGCATATACTGCTGCTTTTTGATCCGGGTCACCGACCGTAAGCCCATCTGTGTCATCAGCCGGTAGATGCGTTTCTTATTATAGTGCGTCTGATGTGCTTTGTTGATTTCATAACACATCTGACGATAGCCGTATATGCCCTCTGTTTCGACATAGAATTCGGCTATCCTTGACGCAATCCAATCGTTCTCTGTTTCAGAAGCCGATGCACTGCGTTTCTGATACTGATAGTACGCCTGTCTTGAAATACCCGCCGCCCGGCATAATTCAGAGATGGAGTAGCCTTCATTATGCAGGGCTGTGATGGCAGTGTGAAGTTGATGACTCTGAACCCGGCTGTATTTTAGTTCCTCTCGAGTTCGTCCAACTTTTTTAGCAGGGCATTTTCCACTTCAAGTTTTCGCTTGTCTGCTCTGAGTTTTGAAATCTCCCGGTTTAGTTGTTCCGTTTCCGTCAGCTGATCTTCTGATTTCCTGCGGCCGCGTTTATCTTCGAGTCCCATTTCACCATAATCCCGGTATTTTATCACAATGGTGCGCGCCTGCTGGTAGCTCACATCAAACCGTTCAGCCAGTTCTCGGTAACTGACATCCCCCTGAGCGTGATATTTTGCGATCTCAATCCGTTCCTGAACCGTAGTTTTCCGCCCTTTAGTCAATGGTGAAGCACCTTCTCTCGTCGTTCTGAGTTCTTCACCATTATTGTAACGCATAATCCAGTCCCGTACAGTTCTGTCAGAAGGAATATCATACTTGCGCGCGAGTGTGGCAGCAGTAGTCCCGCCATCCAGATACGCTTTAGCCACGGCTTCTTTAAATGCCCGCGGATAGGGACGATGCCTTTTTGCCTTTTTTAATCCTTCTCTACCATATTTATTATATTTCTGCCGCCATCTATGAAGCGTGCTCTTAGACACGCCATATGTTTTCATCACTTCACTGGGACTGCCCCCCGCGTTCACTGCGTCAATCACTGCGAGTTTTTCTTCCAATGAGAATTGTTTGTTAGCCATATAAAAATCCCTCCGGGTTTACAGATGTTTTATTTCATCTGTAAACCCGGAGGGGGTCAAGTCACTTTCAAAGTGGATGAAATCAAAGATAATCCACGGACACATGTTCTGCTGGGATATGAAGAAACTTCAAACAGAAGTTTCCTGGAAATCATGGCAGAAGTGGAAATTGTCGAAGATGACGAAACCATCGACTGGTTATGGCAGAAGCAGGATAAATCGTTTTTCGAATCGAAGGAAGACCCAAACCTGACAGTGCTTAAACTCATCCCTCAAAAAATCAAAATTATGAACGATGACGACTTGGATACACCCGAGACTATAGATCTTACTGAATAACCGCAGACAGAAAGGAAATTCCACCGGAAAATTATACCGGTGGAAATTTTTTTGCTCCCATCAAATTTAATTGACTCTTTTATATTTTAAACTGGCAAAAATATTTATTTTCCACCCTCCGGGGTTAATATATGGAGTAGACAGCATTTCATCTGTAGATGCACCATCGATTTCACATCAGAGGAACTCATAACAATCCGAAGAGAATGACGCGAAACCATTTCGAGAAATTCAAATTTTAGGAGGCATTAATTATGAGTAATGAGGAAATGAATAACCCGGAAGAGAAAGCCCGCAACATGGATCAGGAAAACAAGGATGAGATTCTCCAGAGCTATGATAGATTCATCAATTATTTAGGAGATCAAGTGAACAAAGGTGAAAAAGTGGGCATGGATGAAGACCAGTTGGCCAAAGCTGCGAAAAAAGCTGCCGATTACCTGTCATCCAACGAAGAACCTCGTAACCGCGAAGAACAGGTGCTCAAAGAGCTCTGGAAAGCGACTTCCAATGACGATGAGAAACAAACAATTGCCAGAGTCCTCGTAAGACTGGCTCAAAAAAGCAACTCGTAATCAGATTTCAAATTATGATATTTTAAATGGCCGACATTTAAATCCGGCCAAAATGAAGTGGGACGCAGAAGGAAATCCAGTCTGCGTCCCACTTTTTATGTTTACTGTCATTTTCAAATGAAAAACAGGGGGCGGCTTCTTAAATTTAAGATACCGCGCTCTGTTTTGATGGTCAGCCGGTACTTATGCCTCCATCATTCATGTTAACGACGGAGTTTCCTCACTCCGACGATGACAGCGACAATTAGCAATGCCAGGCTTGCGATCATCAAAGTGATGTTCAAGCTCATGTACGTATCATTTTCCGTGTATATTCCGAAGTACGGCCAGATGAAAACGAGCGGGTACAGCCAATCTCTGAAGTAAAGCGCGATTGCCATCCCGATTAGCGTCGCAACGATCAATACGATGATGGTCCATGCGAGCTCATCCAACCATAAAATGGTTTCAATATCGTAATTCACAGCCAATGTAAAAATATTAACGATGGTCGCAACCGTCACCCAGCCAAAATATATGGAAAAAGGGAAACGGTCAAACCAGTCATAGCCTGTCTCCGTCATTGCAGAATACATTTTTGCCAGAGTATATAAAAGGCCGATGATCACTAAAACAGAAACAAACAGCCACTGTTGTGTGAATACGAGAATCCATACACCATTTAACAGGAAGTTGATGGCCGGCCAATATCTTAACCGGTAGGCCATGGAACCTTCCCAGGTCTTTGAGAAGAAGAGTTTAACGATCCATGCCAGGAGCAGCACATAGATTAACCCCCAAATAGAAAATGCAAACCCGGCAGGCTGAATGATCGCCTGATTATTATCAGCTACACTCCCTACATTCGTTCCGCTCCAATAATTCAGGAAAAGCATGATTACAAAAGCAATAAAATATCCAACTGCCCACTTTTTTTGTGTAGACATCGCACTCACTCCCATATGCTCGTGTTCTTATCTATTTACTATACAAAGCATGGTTAAACAAGAACATCATGGTTAGAGTTAGACTAACATAATTAAATGGGACACTATAAAACACCTTCGAAATGGTACACTTACCACAAGTACTGAAATCGGAGGTGTTTTTGCATGGGCAAAAACGTATATTCAAGTGAAACGAAATGGGCCGTCGTGAAAGACAAAATGAGTGGGCAGCTGACAACGAAAGAGATTATGGAGACGCATGGAATCAAAAATAAATCACAGATTGAGACGTGGATGAGATGGTACCGGGCAAATGAAATCCACCGGTTCGATCAACCGATTGGCAAGCAATATTCTTTTGGGCATGGACCGGAATTCACGAGTGAACTGGAGAAGAAAGAGCGCCAGAATTCGCACTTGAAAATGGAGAATGATATCTTAAAAAAGTACTTGGAGATGAAAGAGGAGTTGAAAAAGGACTAGTGCTTCAAGTGGTCGAAAAATACCGGGAAAAGTATACAGTAACGGCCATTTTGTCCGCTTTGGCGGTGCCGCGCTCGACATATTACCGGTGGCTGGCCGAAGGTGTCGTACGCCTGTTGACGGAAGTGGAAGAAGCGATTGTCGCGTTGTGTAAGAAAACGAAATATCGTTTTGGCCATCGAAAAATCAAGACGTTACTGAAGAAAGAGTACAGGTTCGACCGGCATCGCAATACAATCCAGCGCATCATGCAGAAACATAATTTACAATGCCGGATCAAACCGAAACGAAAGTGGAAATCACAAGGCGAATCCATTATTGTAACGCCGAATCTTCTGCAACGTAATTTCACGGCTTCAGCACCCAACCAAAAATGGGTGACCGATATCACTTACATTCAGTACGGCAGTTCGACGATGTACCTGTCAACGATCATGGACTTGTTCAATAATGAAATTGTCGCGTACAAGATGTACGATCACCAACAGACGCCATTGGTCACCGATACCTTGAAGGAAGCGCTGGAAGTGCGCGGAAACCCGGAAGGCGTGATCCTCCACTCTGATCAAGGCAGTGTGTATACTTCCTATACATATCAGGATTTAATCAAACAGAACCATCTGGTGGGCAGTATGTCGCGGCGTGGAAACTGTTGGGATAATGCGGTCATTGAATCTTTCCATTCCAATATCAAGTCAGAGGAATTCCAATACATCAAATTCAATTCGATGAACACTATTCATGTCGTAGAGAAGGTGAATGAATACATCCGTTATTACAACGAAGATCGGATCCTAGAAAAATTAGGCTACCTGACGCCCAAAGAATTTGGGGCGCAAGCAGCCTAAAGATGGTGTTTTATATATGTCTCAAATCGCTATGTCAGTCTAAGTGCCAATTGTGCGGAAAAGGTGTTTGTATATCAATTAATACAGTATTCGTCTGCATCATGAGACACCCCATTAAAATATAAAATGAAGCACTACAAAAATGAACAGTGATATACCGAGCCTGATATGCAGCTTTCTGATTTTCAGGCTTGAATCGAATAAAAGCCGGTACCAGCCCGACAGAACCAGTATCAGCAGATTGACGGCGGCCAAAAAGCCGGTCAATACCTTCATATTGGCCAGATCAAAACTGTAAAAGTGCACCACTGATACTCCATGCAGGATGATGAGGAGCAGCGCCGTCGTTCCTATATAACGATGATAAGGGACGATCCGCTTCGACATCCGGGCGAGCCTCACTTTCGTCTGCCGGCTTTCAGCATTACGGATTGTAGAAAAAACAGCGTTGCGGGTCCAGTTGAATATGAAAAACAGGAAGCCTGCAAACCCGAGCAGAATATGCATATATGTTGAGTGGATTGACAGCCCCGCCGCCACATTCCATATTGCCCAGATGAGCAGCGCAGCGTTCAATAAAAACCAGACACTCATGTTACTCCCCCACTGTCTTTCATTTATATCATCATTATATCTCAGATAATATATTTGTTACAGACCGCTTTCCATAGATGGAGTTAATGCCGCACCTTAAAAACGGGCACTGATTGGTATTCAATCAATGCCCGCTTTTCTTATTTATTATTTTCCTTAAAGGTCTTCCCGTCTTTCAATAAGCCGATGGTGCCCTCTTCACCGTATTCCAATTCCCTGGTAATCGGTTTGAAGTGAACATTTTTACTGCTGTCGATATAATATAGTACGATATCATTTTCAGAAATAGTTTCCGCCTCACTGCCGGGTATTTCTGAAATGTTATGCTCTTTAATATACTGATCCAGCCAATAGTAAGTGGCCGTCTCTTCAAAAAGCATATGATGCCGCAGCGATTCTTCAGGACGGAATTTGACAATCCTGTCACTTGTGGATATCGGCAGCATTTTGACATTCCTCAATCCAAACTCGGTGGAAAGCTCATTAAAGGACAGGTTGTTCAGTACGAATGAACGTGTCATCAGAAGACATTTATCATAACTGGTCAGATCCGTATATATGCGGTCATCTTCCGACAACAGGTTGCCTCTGAATGTTTCTATCCCCATTTCATCTGCCCTGCTGGACGTAAAATGGAGCAGATCTGACATCATTACCGGTATACCCTGATCCTTCAATTTCTTAGCCAATTGGAGTGAAAAATTATTTTCACCGATAATTATCACCCCGGGTGGATTGGTACTCGACAAATTCATCACCTGGCTGAGCGGCTTGAATCCAAATCCGTAGACCACGACAGTTACAAATACAAATCCAAATGTTACAGGTGTAATCATTTCAGCCATGGGCAGGCCGGCGTCTATAAACAGCCCGGCAAAGAATTGGGCGACTGTAAGGGCCACAATCCCCCGCGGTGCCGTCATCCCGATGAAACCTCTTTCCTTTAGACCAATCTCCGTATTAATCGTAGACAAGTATATCGATAGCGGACGGACAAGCAGGATCATCACCAGACAGAAGATGGCCAGCTGCCAGTTGAGCACATCGATTAATACTTCTCTTGTCAAAGACGAAGTGATCAGAATGAAAACCGTAGATACCAATATTAATGATATTTCTTCAATGAAGTGATCAGACTGTTTGTAAACCAGATTACGGTTTTTCATCCGTGCCATGGCTAAACCGAAAATCGTGACTGAAAGCAGACCGGATTCATGGAGGACGGCTTCATTAATGCTGAATATCAATAATATGAATGCAAACTGTATTGGCGCCATTAGATTTTGGGGAATGATTTCTTTTTTAATCAGCCACCTGAACAGCAACGACCCGCCGAAACCTAAAATGGCAGCCACAGCAAAACCGACTAAAAACTCGAGTATAAAGCTGCCGCCAGAGCCGTTTCCCAATACCTGAAATACATAGAAAGAGAGCAGTGCCAGCAAAGGCCCCACTGGATCCAATATGATCCCTTCCCATTTCAATATGGAGTTCACGGAGTTTTTCACTTTTGCCTGTTTCAGCAACGGGGTGATGACTGTCGGCCCTGTCACAATGAGCAGTCCTGCCATCACTAATGAAATAGGCAGAGGAAACTCCATTATATAGTACATAGCCAGTGTCCCGAGGAACCAGGCCAGTGCAGCACCAATCGTAATCACACGTCTGATGGCTTTGGACACCCCTTTTAATTCACGGTAATCCAGGTTGCTGCTGCCTTCGAATAAAATGATTGCGACAGCCAGGGAAACAATCGTACTGTATAGGCCGCTGCCCATCATCTGTTCCGGATTAGCCAGCTGGAAAACCGGACCGACTAGGAGACCGGTGATGGACATGACGACTATGGCCGGCCATTTTATTATGCCAGCCAGCCATTGGCTAAAAATACCAAGGCTTATAAATAAGACAATAATCAGCATCAGGGGCAAATCCATATATACACCTCTTCTTTTTTTATATGGTTGAATTATACCAGTAATTTAAAATCCATATAAAGTTTTAAATTCGATTCTCTGTAAAACGCATTATTCTTTATTGTCTTACCCACTCCATTCAATCATAAATTTAGTGAATTCCTATTTACCAAAGCGAGTCCATTGTGTGAAATTATTATGAACTTTCACTTATACAGGTTTGCCATCCCATATAACGGATAAACATGAAGTATATCAAATATAAATTTGGAGGTTTTTTCAAATGGCGAAATACGTATTCCAATCCCCAGGGAAATATATACAGGGCCAGGGCGTTCTGGCGAGCCTGGGTGAAGAAACAGAGAAACTGGCTAAGAAACCTTTAATCATCTCTGATGAGATGGTCTGGTCAATTACCAGCGAAACGATTACAGACAGCTTCAAAAATGTCGATATTGATTTCACGTATGAAGAATTCAACGGAGAGGCATCTGAAGCTGAAATTGATAGATTGAGCGAAATAGGTAAAAAGAATGATTCAGATGTCATAATCGGGGTCGGCGGCGGTAAGACGCTCGATACCGCCAAGGCAACGGCCGATAATCTGACGACACCGGTCATCATTGTTCCAACGACGGCATCTACCGATGCGCCTACAAGTTCCCTTTCGGTCATCTATTCCGACGAAGGTGAATTCACAGGCTACAGGTTCTATGATAAGAACCCGAACCTGATTATCATTGATTCCGCAGTCGTAGTCAATGCACCGGTAAAACTTTTCACTGCCGGTATGAGTGATGCGATGGCCACGCTGGTGGAAGCAAGAGCCGCACTCAAAAGCAACGGTGAGAACATGGTCGGCGGCCAGCCTACACTCGCTTCCATCGCTATTGCCGAAAAATGTGAGGAAACAATATTCAAACACGGCCAGGCAGCTTATAAAGCCGCTTCCAAAGGGATTGTGACCCCTCAGGTGGACGCTGTGATAGAAGCCAACACATTATTATCAGGACTTGGTTTCGAAAACGGCGGACTTGCTGCAGCCCACGCCATTCATAATGGTTTCACTTCCCTGTCCGGGGACATACACCATCTGTCCCATGGTGAAAAAGTGACATACGGCACACTCGTCCAGCTGGTACTGGAAAACAGTTCCGATGAAACATTAAACAGATATATCGATTTCTACAAGAGCATCGGCATGCCTACGACACTTAAGGAAATGCACCTTGAAGATGTGGCTTTCGAAGATCTTGTCAAAGTCGGTAAACTCGCAACAGATCCCGGCGACACATTCGCCAACCTGAGCGACAAGATTACACCGGAAGAAATCGCCAATGCGATACTCGCTGTCAGTGAAATCAGCGAAGGAAACAAATAGATCTATATGAACGAAGAAGCCCGGTCGCTTAAACAGCGACCGGGCTTCTTCACTATTCCGGGAGATTCAAACTTTGTCCCGGCAGATAATCATCCTGCGGATACAGCTTGTATCTGCTCATATGATATTGCTTTATATTCATTCCGGTGTGGTTTTTAATTCGTTTACTGCCTTAGCGTCCCGCTTTGTAATATCATTTTCATTACATAAGATTAATCCACAGCGAGACGATTAAAATAATCAAAAGTACGGCCGCCATTATAATGAAAAAGATACTCCATTTTGACACTTTTTTATTTTCCTTCTGTTCTTTACGTATCCTCATTATAAAAGGAATGGAAAACAGGATTAAAAATATTATACTTAATATATTTCTGAAAATCATATTATCACCTATCCAATCTTTTTACGGAAAGATTATATATTTATTACAGCCACTATCAGACGTATATAATTCATCGTCTCCATTTACAATACCCTGGTTGTCGCTGAAATATGTATGAATATCCAAAGAGTACCAATTGACCCCGGCACCGAATCGAGTAGAATGAAGTACAAATCAGAAACTTTTTAACTTACCATCATGCCGTTCACTCAGAAAAATCGAGGTGGTTTTCATGAAAAATAAAGCGGGCAAATGGGTACTGTTTAAAGCTGCAGCAGTGATAATTCTAATTGTCATTATATACTGCGCCACTACCAACTTCGGTGCTTCAAACGCGCATCAGACAGGTGAAGGTGACCACAGCAGCATTAAAGTGGCCGCAGTCGGAGACAGCATCACTTATGGCCTGATGGTGAACAACTGGTCTGATAATGCCTATCCACATCAATTAGCAGAGCTTTTAGGGGAAGCGTACTGGGTTGAGAATTTCGGAGCAAATAATTATGCCGCCATGAAGAGTGCCGATTTTCCTTATGCTGACACTGAAGAATATCGGAACAGTCTGGAATTCAATCCGGATATCGTCATAATCATGCTTGGCACGAATGACTCTAAAATCAACAATTGGCAGGGGCATGAACAATTCAGGGAAGAATATTCAGAACTGGTGGATGTCTATATCGATAATGAGCCCGGAACAGAGATATATTTAGCAACACCGCCAAAGGCGTTTAACGAAGCCGATCTACCCGGTGATATAAACAATGACAATATCGATGAAATCACACAGATCGTTAAAGAAGTAGCGGCAGAGAAAGAAGCGGAACTCATCGACATCAACCAGCTCACCCAGGAAAAAAGACAATGGTTCCAGCTGGACGGCATCCATCCCAACGCTGAAGGCTCAGAGAGGATTGCAGAGGAAGTTTATCAGCATATTGCTGAATAGGAATCCGGATCCATTTCATAGTTGATCCATTGTTCAAATTGAAAAATTCTGTGGATCGTTTAATATATTCAGATCATTTACGTCTCCATAATTCAAAAGTATGCTCATATTTGTTTTTCTCATCTACAATGCCTTTTTCAGTTTTGACCAATTCAAATCCGCCATAATCAAAATCCTCAGGGAAATATGTGTCCCCTTCAAAAGTATCATGGATGACCGTCCGGTATAGTTCATCGACTTCGTCTTCGAATACTTTAAATAGTGCCGATCCGCCGATGATATACAGATCTTCATTATTTTTTGCTTCAAGCTCGAGTATTTCTTCTTTTGAATGGACAATAATTGCCCCCGGCGCTTCATAGTCTTTCTGCGCCGTTAAAACGATATTGCGCCGTCCCGGCAACGGCCGGTTCGGGATTGTTTCATAAGTTTTGCGGCCCGTCACCATATCACCGCGCATCGTTATCTTCTTGAAAAACGCTATATCAGCAGGCAGGCGCCAAGGAAGTCCCCCGCCTTTACCAATCAATCTATTTTCATCTTCCGCCCAAACATAAGCCAACATTCCCATCACTCCTTTTCTGGATGAACAGTTTAGTTATCTCTATTCCTGACATCATAGTTGTAATTTTTATTATTGAGCTGCAATTGAATGAAACCCTTATATTAAAAAGGCCCGGCCAGATTGAAGCTGGCCAGGCTCTCGTCCATAAATCTCTCTGATGCCGGCTACAATAGCAGCTTAACGTCTTCATATTCATCGTCATTCATTATTTTTATAGCCTTTGGCGTGATCCTCAACGCCTTTAAGTGCGGGTTTTCTTTCGAATCAAAGAAGTTTTCATCCTGCTTTTCCCATAACCAGTCAATTGTTTCCTGATCATCTATTCTCTCAGCATCCCCGTAGTATTCTACGAAAGCGTGATTGGATGAATCATGGAAACCAAGCAGGATATGAGCCTGCGGATTGTCCCCTATCTCATCATATTTTGGAGATTTGTCATTTGTTTTCGCGTATAGTGTCAGACCATCGTTATAGAACCACATATAACGTGCATTCGGCTTATTATTTTGTGCTGTAGATAAAACACCGATTTTCGATTCACTTAAGATTTCAGTAATGCGATTTACAGCTTCTGACTGTTCCACACTATCACCTGTCCCTTTTCATGTTATACATGTCAATACCACGATATTGGACATATGAACCATTGTTACTAGTGATATAACGCTCCCCCGAACATTAGATTTCGAGTGGTCCGGGGAATCATTACAAGGGATTATGTGAATACTACAATTAAAAACTGATTTTCACTTTTTATTCCATGCTCAACCACTCTGCTTCTTTTTAGTTTATTTTAAATGTTAAATAACGTATAGCCGTTAAATGCTGTTTTATCCAACCTGTTCAGTGACAATCCGTCTGAATCTGCTTCAAATGCGATTTTAGCGAGTCCCCATGTCAGATCGGCGACATTCATGGACTCCATTTCTTTCAGGGAGAAAAATCCTGCGCCGTCCACTTCTTCCTCGTCCGGCTGTGGCTCCCCTTCTACATATTCCAGCAAAAATGTAATATAGACATTATGTACCCGACCCGGGAAATCCCCGAGCGTGACAATTGATTTCACTTTTGCCTTAATGCCGGTCTCTTCCTGTACCTCCCGGATGACTGCCTGTTCGATCAGTTCTGTCTGTTCGACAAAACCTCCAGGATTCGTCCACTTCCCTTTTCCCGGATTTTGACTGCGGCGAACAAGTAGTAATTTATCCTCTTTTACGACTAAAGCACCGACACTCACACTGAAATTACTCCAATGAACAAATGAACAGCTTGGGCAAGAATGCCGTTCCACTTCATCAATCAGACGTATTTCCAGCTTGTCTCCGCAATTTGAACAATAATTCATTTCCATGTTGAACCCTCCAGATGAATACTTGTCTATAATCATACGACTTTATTGTGTGCACGTTAAAGCATAATGCTACTATAGAGCTATAATACTAAAAATGTAAATTGTGAGGGATCAATTACTATGCTGACCATCCAGGCCATAATCAGAGGGATCATTCCATTTGCTGTTATGACGCTGATTGCGGTGTTTCTTTATTATGATAATCAAATTTACAATGCTAAAAGCACATTTCTGGTAGGACTGATTATCTCGATTGTTGCAGGTGCTTCTGTAATCTACGATTTGAATCATTTATCACTGGCAGTACGCACTCTAATCCATTTCATTGTCATGCTTGTCACTATTTATCCGATTCTCATATTCAGCGGATGGTTTAACACAACGTCATTCATAGATTACATCATCATATTTACCATTTTTCTGTTTACCGGCATTATTTTGTGGATCCTGATCATGATTATCCAGAGAGTATTTCTGGATTCCTGAGTTTATATATATGAGAAAGGATATTAAATTCATGAATAGTACGCCATAGAAAATTTAATTTCCGCTTTCCACTATACTAGAGCTTATTTGAATATGGATTTGATTTATCACTATTACCGCAACGGTTTACGTTATGGTGATAGTTTTTCAAACTTAATAACAAAATATTTTCTTTATATTCAGACTACTTATTGCCTTGAACAGTCACTCGAGTATAATGGAATATATAGCAAACAAATTTAAATCTTACTATTACTATATGATGGCAGTGATATAAATGATTTTACATACTGAAAATATAGGCTCTGGTTCTGAAACAATTGTTTTTCTGCATTCTGGTTTGCAGACCGGTATGACAGATTTCGAAAATATCATTCCAGTTTTTAAGGATGCGTATCATATCTTATTACCAGACTTAAGAGGACATGGTAAATCCAGATGTGATAACCTCGATGACTATTTTGAAAGCGCTGCTGATGACTTAATGGAAACTATCGAAAACTTAAACATTACCAAAATACATTTAGTCGGTGTCTCTCTTGGTGCAATAATAGCCGTACACTTTGCGCTAAGACATAAATCTTATGTAAGAACTTTAAACCTTTCAGGGATTATGTTTAAAGAACCTCATAATTATACTGAATTACATAATACCGAAGTTAATATTCAGGCAAATCTCTTAGAAAATCAGGAAGTTGTGTCCTATTTTGATAACCTTCATGGTTCAGGCTGGAAACAGTTTCTCGAAATTGGCAAAAACAGAGAATGGTATCCATTTGCAAAAAACGCCCAAATTATCGAGGAAAACCTACCCATTCACATAATCCTTGGGAGCAGAAGTGATCATGAACTTGAAACGATCGATGAACATATAGAGAAGAAAGCTTCAGTGACAATAGTAAAGGATGCAGGCCATCTGGTGAATCATGATAATGCGATAGATTTTTCTAAGTCGGTCTTAAATTATATACAGGATAAATGAATGATAATAACCAAATAGACATAAAAAATGGTCCATATAAAAATTTACGTCTTTTAGATACTAATAGAAATACGGATGTGGACATACATATTAAAGGGGAGAATAGTTTTGAAAAAATCGTTGTTTTCTATATTTATATTTTCTTTGTTATTTTTGATGGGATGCAATAACAGTAATGATCTATCCGGTAAAACTTTTGATCTAGCCTACCCGCCCGGCCCCCTTACTGAAGGGGATGAATTGGAAGATCAGAACGTCTTCATGACTTTAAGTTTCGATAATGGCAAAGTCACCCGTGAAGATGGCAATGAAATAAAGGGAGAATATACATTAAGTGAAGAAGCACTTACGATTACTTTTAAGCATGACGAAGAAGAGTTTAAAGTGGAATTGGATGATTTTGTTAAGAGCGAAAAAGAGTTCAGTTCTTACTCTGCTGTAGTTTCTGATACTATGCTCGAAGACCCTGGTGAGGGATTGGATCATTTAATCAAATTAGCTCATGCTTTCAGCGATCAGTTACCGATAGAATTTATAGAACAGTGATTCTAAATGCGTCTATCGAGCCTGTTTTCTACGGATGTTTAATATTAATATAACCTTAAAACCGCATCGTCTGCGATACTGATACATTTCTTAGCATTGCCAAATGATGCGGTTTTTAATGAAATTTTCTTCAAATCTATAGTACTTGGCTGCCCCGTAAAGTGCCCGGCTCAGCATTACTGCAGATAGTTCTCTCTCTGTTTTACTCTGATGAAACAGTTAGAAGCATTTATGTCTCACGATGAACGGAGTCAGCCATGAAACCAGATGATATAGAGTTTAAAATCCTTAAAGAATTTTCAAGAAATTCCTGTATTTAATGAAAAGTGCTGGGTGGACAAATTCATATGAGCGGTCAGATCATTGGTAAGCGTATCAAAAGAATGGAAGAAGAAGTTATCATTAAAAATTATTCGATAATAATAGATAACGTGAATTGAAAAACAAAAAAATCGCATCATCGTGATGCGATTTTCTGAGAGCACTTTATGCCTGTTAAATCAAAAGAAGCTTGTCCATGGATATTTATCCGGTGGCCGAGAGTCCACGGTTACCATTTCATCTTTTGTAGGATGTTTGACGCTAAGGCGGGTTGCCCAAAGCGCAATCTGTTCACCCGGTTTATTTACATGCTGACCGTATTTCTGGTCACCATAGAGCGGCGTCCCCTGGTTTGCAAGCTGTACCCTGATCTGATGGGAACGGCCGGTCTTCAGCTCCACTTCGACCAGACTGCCCTTTTTATGATTACTCAGAGCCTTATAATCAAGGACTGCTTTTTTAGCGTCTTTTTTATCCTCTTCTGTAACACTGACAATGTTCTTCCTTCGGTCCTTCCACAGATAATCTATCAATCTCCCATGATTTTTGGGCAGATGTCCCCGCGTGACCGCAGCATATGTTCTATAAATCTGATGTTTCCTCAGTTCATTCGACAGGCGGGAAGCTGCTTTAGATGTTCTTGCAAAAACCATCGCCCCACCGACAGGGCGATCGAGTCTGTGTATCAGTCCCAGATATACATCACCCTGCTTGTTGTATTTTTCTTTTATATACTCTTTTAAGATAGTCAACAGATCCTTGTCTTTGGAACTATCTTCCTGAACCGGAAGATTCACCGGTTTTTCGACAATGAGCAGATGATTATCCTCATAAAGCACATTGATATGCACTTAATTCACTCCTGTTACAATAATATACATAGTTAACGCCCGAGGTCAGATTGCTGAACCCGGACATCAAATGAAAATTCATTAAGACTCAATATAACACGAATTTATATAATCGCAATCCCCACCATCTATGAAATGGCTTACTTATGATAACTCTCAGCTTATCACTTTATGATGCGGTTTTCTCTTAACGTTCCACCGAAATTTGTAATAAATAGTTCCTTCTGATTACCGTATCTTCACCTAATTCAACACCCTATAGAAATAACTGATGCCTTTTTAATTCTTTGTCTAGTATTTATAAAACAACATAAAAAACTCATCTATTTGAGATAGTTAACACTATATTTTTATACAGGATATTCACTCAGTTTCTCAATCATTTCATGATATAAAGCATTTGCTTCTTCTTTTCGAGAGATGCCATGAACATTCATTCTGCCATCTTTAAATAAGGTCAGCTTATATTTTTTATAAGTCAATAACTTAACAAATGCACTTGCCCTGATAGTTTTACCGGGCAGCTCCTGATTGAAAACCGATTCGTCGAACCTGAGTGTATATACACTTCCGCAATTAGATTGTACAGTGGCCAGCATATTTTTATTCAACTGTTCATATACCCGATTCTTACAGACCACACAGTCTTCATTCTTTAATTCATCTATATTTATCGTTTGAAAGCCGATTTTAAAAGTATCTACAGTAATGAGCTGCTTGGAAAAACCTTTTCCTGATAAATAACGAATGACTTCAGAAACTTCCATACTGGCAATGAGGGAAATTACAGGAGGAAGCACACCGTTGATTGCACAGCTTTCCCCCGTCGATGGCAGAGTCTCCATCAAACACTTTAAACATGGTCCTTTAAAATCAATCCCGTACACACTTCCCTTACTGCCTACAGCGGCACCATATACCCAGGGGATATCAAGCTTATGACAGGCTTCATTAATCAGAAATCGAATTTCAAAATGATCCATACTGTCTATTACAATATCCGGCTGATACTTTCTTAAGATTGCGGAGATGTTACTGGAATTTATTTCTGCATTGATCGGTACAATCTCAACATTACGGTTTATCTGACACAATTTTTCTTTGGCAGCATTAACTTTCAGCGTCATATCTTCTGCATCTTTTTCAGTATATAAAGCCTGACGATGCAGGTTGGTCATTTCAACAATATCCATATCGATGATGATGAGTTTACCTGCACCCATACGCACAAGCATTTCAGAAACGTGTGTTCCAAGTGCACCGGCGCCCATCACCATCAGTGTGGCTGACATCAGATTTTTTTGACTATTCTCTCCAAAGTCATTAAATTTCATTTGCCTGTCGTATCTTTCCATTAAAGAAACTCCAGTCCTTCAGCGGGACTTGAGGCCTGTGCAGAATACCTAACCGGAATACGTCCTGCATCATAACCCAGTACCCCTGCATCAATTGAAAGCTTCATCGCTTCTGCCATTTTAACCGGGTCTTTGGCATTCGATACAGCGGTGTTTAATAATACCGCATCTGCGCCCAGCTCCATAGCATAGCACGCATCTTTTGGTGAGCCGATTCCTGCATCCACAATAACAGGGATGCTGGATTGTTCTACAATATATCTTAAATTCAATGGATTATTAATACCGCGTCCCGTACCTATAGGAGAAGCGAGCGGCATAATCGCATGAACACCGAGTCTTTCGAGTCTTTTTGCAAGCACGACATCGTTTGAAATATATGGACAGACTGTATAACCTTTGTCCAGCAGTATTTGACACGCTTCGTATGTCGCAATTGGGTCAGGCAGTAATGTCTTATCATCACCAATAATCTCAACTTTAATCATGTCACAGACACCCGCATGTCTTGCGATTTCTGCGATGCGTACAGTTTCTTCCACTGTTTTCGCCCCTGCTGTATTCGGAAATGTCGTGTATTTTCTTAAATCAATATTTGCCAGCGGGTTGGGCAGGTCTTTATCAAATAAGTTCATACGTCTGACAGCGAAAGTCAGCACTTCTGTACCTGACGCTTCAATTGCTGCGGCCTGTATTTTCTCATCTGAGAACTTTCCAGTACCTAAAAATAGTCTTGAGTTAAATTTTAAATCCCCAATTTCTAACATATTATCCGCCTCCTACAAATTCTAATAATTCAAGTCGATCATTATTTTTCACTGCTTGTTGTTTAAATACACTTTTTTTAATCAATTCCCCATTGTGTTCCACTACAATACGATTATCATCTACATCCAGGTGGTCCAGCAGGGTAGCTATGGTAATATCCTTTTCAAAATAATGGAGTTCTCCGTTAACGGTGCACTGCATATTGTTTCATCCTTTCAAGTGATAGATTTTTAAGTACTGCGACAGCTGGGAAATGTATTAACCACATTATAATGTCTAAGCAATGTAGCATTTGCTTACATAAAATTTAATATTTGCCATTCTTCTTTTAATCTGGTGATTTGATTGGGTGATGCATCCATAAGTGCAGAAATTGCCGAGATACCACTGAAACCTGCCGGTAATTGATTGATAGTTGTTGAATTGATACCTCCAAGTGCAACGACAGGAATATCATAAGACAGTGCATCACGTACTTCTTGATGTGTACGCGGCGGCAAAGATTTCTTTGAACTCGATTCAAATATATGGCCGTATAATACAAAGTCGAGATGATTGTCCTGTGCTTTCTTGACAGATTCAGGTAAATGAGCAGACATGCTGACTGAAATATCCGGATGTTCTTTTTTATACGTTAATGCAGTTGGATCGTTTTCTCTAAAGTGGATGGCAGTTAAACGAAAAGATTCCAGCAATTTAGTCGAAGTATGAATGATGATTTTTTCTTTGGGAAAACCTGAATGAATAAGCTGACAAAGGAACGATGATAACTCGTTGTCGGACATGGGTGTACGAAGTAAAAGATAATCGATACAGGATGAAATCGTATTGAAATGAATAATATCCTTGGAAATTAATATCTTAAAATGTGTAATTGCAATAAGCATTATGTCACCCCTTAACATAAAAAAAAGCGCTGTTTTTCTATATAGAAAAACAGCGCAAGTATGTATCAACATATATTACTTTCGCCACTTTCCTACGCCAGTATGAACTGTATCAGGTTCCCGGAATCCCAAAGTCTACACTTTAATCTCAGCCTTTTTCAAAGACACTTCCAGTGGTCTTAACTATTTAATTTTCCAATCAATAACCTCAAGTTACTCTAAAAAGTTAAATATTGCAAATAAAATTAGATTTTAATTATGCTGATAACTATCTTTTTAACATTCACTCAATCATATAAAAACTTAAAAGCAGTACAGTTACAGAATTGAATTTGAATTGCGTTTGTTCCAATTCAAATAATTTGTGGTTTACTTGACGTATCTTTGTAAAGTACTACAATGATGTTAAATAGAATAGATTCGCACTAGGGGTGTTTATATAAACTGAGATGAGGGTAACCTCAGACCCTTTGAACCTGATCCAGTTAAAACTGGCGTAGGAAAGTGTTACATCGATACAGTTGTATATCTATGTCTTTGTGGACATATAATTTACTCTCGATACGTAACTTTCCTATGAAGGTTGCGTATTTTTTTATTTCAAAAAATTATAGGAGTGATTTATTTGACAAGAACAGTTTTAGTAACGGGAAGCGGAAGAGGACTTGGTAGCTATATCGTAAAAGCACTGAGTGAAAAAGGCTTTAATGTCATAATTAACTACAACAAAAGTAAGGAAGAAGCAGAGAAGTTACAAAAAGAAATTGGCGCACAAGCGATTGCGATTCAAGCGGACATTACAGACCGTGAAGCAGTTGAACAATTAGTAAAAAAAGGAACTGAACATTTCGGCCAGATTGATGTCGTTGTAAACAATGCACTCGTTAATTTTAAATTTGATCCAACCGCTCAAAAAGCATTTAAAGATTTAACTTACAAGGATTATGAACAACAGTTAGACGGGACACTAAAAGCTGCATTTAACGTATCACAAAGTGTAATGCCACAGTTTTTAGAACGTAAAGACGGTGCAATAATTAGTATTGGAACGAATCTATATCAAAATCCTGTAGTACCATATCACGAGTACACCACTGCAAAAGCTGCTTTAATTGGGTTCACCAGAAACGTTGCAGCAGAACTTGGACAGTATGGTATCCGTGCAAATGTTGTTTCTGGCGGTTTACTGAAAACAACAGACGCAAGTGCAGTCACAACACCAGAAGTATTTGATTTAATCGCACAGTCCACACCATTGAGAAAAGTAACAACACCACAAGACGTTGCTAATATGGTTGTTTATCTTTGTTCTGAGGCAGCAGATGGGATTACAGGGCAAAACATCACGGTAGACGGTGGACTTACTATGAACTAGGCGGTATATATTATGAATAATTCTAAACAGTTAAATATAGGAATTTTAATGTATGGTGTGGGTCATCATCAGGCAGCATGGTTAGAAGATGATTCGAGTGTCAATGAATTCACGACAATTGAATATTATGAAAATCTGGCAAAAATTGCAGAACGCGGAAAATTTGATGCCGTATTTTTCGCAGATTCACAAGCCTTCCCCGCAGATAGTGCAACAGAATTACCAGCGAGTTATTTTGACCCAGTTGTTGCATTAACTGCTATGAGTAAGGTCACAGATAACGTTGGACTTGTTTCAACTATTTCAGGTACATTTAATAACCCATTTACCACAGCAAGACAGTTACTCACACTGCAACACATAACAAAAGGACGCATGGGATGGAATCTAGTGACATCAATGACCGACCGCGAAGCACAAAACCACAGTATATCTAAATTACCTGAGCGAGCCGTTCGTTATAAGAAAGCGGATGAATTTGCTGAAGTCATGAATAAATTATTTGAATCGTGGTCAATTGAAAGCTACAATCCAGAGAAAGAAAATAACACAATTACTAAAAATAAAAATATTCAGCCATTCAATCACAATGGTGAAAACTTCCAAGTTAAAGGGCCGCTAACTTTACCTTTAAGAAAAGAGGGTAAACCAGTTGCTATGCAAGCTGGGGCTTCAAAAGAAGGTGTTGCACTTGCTGCGAAATATGCTGATGCCGTCTATTCAGTTTCTTGGAACTTAAGACAAGCAAATATTTATCGTGAAAAATTAAATCAAGCCATAAAAGAAAGCCGTCGTCCAAACAACTATATCAAAGTATTTCCAGGACTAGTGACTTACGTGGGTAAAACAAGAGAAGAAGCGCAAGAAAAGAAAGCAAAATTAGACAATCTACTTCCAATTGATACTGCACTTAATCAGCTCGAATTCTTTATTCAGCAAGATACAAAATCATGGAAACTCGACGAAAAAGTACCAAAATTGCCACCCGTCGAAGAATTCAAAGGACCTGTTGGACGTTATCAAACTGTTTTAGAAATTATAGAAGACAGAAATCCTACAGTCAGAGAATTACTCGGTTATCTTAAAGCTGGAGGTGGACATTTAACCCTCATTGGCACACCTGAAGAAATTGTCGACGAATTAGAAAGATGGATGAATGAAGGTGTCGCAGATGGATTTAACTTGATGCCTCCAACACTCCCAGGAAGTCTTGAAGACTTTGTCGACTTAGTCATTCCGGAAATGCAAAAACGCGGCATTTTTAGAAGAGATTATAACGGTGAAACGTTTAGAGAAATGCTGGAACTCGATAAATATTAAGCTGCATGATTCCTAGGTACACCTCAATTTTACGTTGTGTTTTTATATTGTGGCTGGGACATAAATATCTCCAGAAAAAATAATAACTTTTGAGAACGTATGTCCCCGAGCCCCAAGAGCGAAGGTTATAAAGGCTGAATTGCTTATTGATAACCCGGTAAAAGAGGATGAAGTCAAAACTCACAAAAAAACATTAACAGCTGAGACTCAGGTTTTCGCTTATATAAATCATTTTGCGGCAGACAGAGAAAATTTAATTATTCATTCCAATGTCAAAAAAGAAATCAGGGTTCAGAAAGTGAATAATTATATAATAGTATATTTGTTAATAGGTATAGCTTTCGGCCTTTTAGAAGTTTATTTTTTTAAAAACAAACAGATGAATAAATGGATTTACCATGCATTATTTTGATAGCTTCTACAGCTCTATCTATACCATTTAGTGTCACTCACTTTTGGTGCTAGTTTAATCCTATTTCAAGTTGTAGTACTTATGGGATTATATATAGAGGATTTGATAAATAAAAATAGAGAAAGTGATAAGATGAAATTTAAAGACTTATAATTCGAGAAATTTCATTGTATCTTGATACTTAACTCACCGTTCTAACAATTTAGGGCAGTGAGTTTATAACAAGTTTTCTTGTCATAATCAAATCTAGTTCCTGGATCACTTATGATACACTTCTAGTTATCCTCCAAACTAGTGAATGAACAAATTATACAGGTTGAATTTATATAAAGTAAGTTTGTCTATATTATATTCGACTATAAACGTAAAACATTTTCCAATATATAGCGTTAAGACTACATTCTCCATGCCAATTAAATTACGATTCATCTTTGACTCTTCATGGACATCAATCGCAGAACTTTTAATTTTCCTCTTTCTAAGCACTTCAACAAGAGTCATCTCATCTACAATCCTAACTCTTGCTGTGTTAATTAAAATCGCTTTTTCTCATTAGTTTAAATTCTACAAATATTGCTCTTATTTTTATCGTTAGCATAGGTGCATGCTCGGACTATTAATGTATATCAGCGTGATTAATGTTTCTCTACATTCATTTCCTGTATGATAAAAATAAATACAGTTTTAATTTAGAGAGGAAGGTAATTGATGAACTACAAAGAAAAATGGGATATGGAGAGTATATTTCCTGGTGGAAGTGGATCTGAAGCTTTCCAAAAACGATTATCAGAAGTAAGAGATAGTATTACAGCTTTTTCTCACGAACTCGATAATTGGGAGCTGGACGAACATTCAAATGATTTTACGTCACTGAAAGGAATCTTACAACACTATGAAAAAATTTCAAACGCGCTTGGTGAGATGGGGAGTTTTGCGAATGGTTTAGTATCTGCAGATGTTACCGATCAAAAAGCAATGCAGAATTTAAATGCGATTGCGAACTTACGTAAAGACCTCTCATCACAGAATATTATTTTAAATAAAAAGATCAGTGCACTGACTGAAGTTCAATTTAGCAAGCTGTTAGAGGAAGATTTCTTTAAACCGATGCATTTCCCGTTAGAAGAAATACGACAAAAAGAAAAAGATTTACTATCAACTCAAGAAGAAACAATCATCAATCATTTGTCACTAGACGGCTTACAGGGCTGGAATAATATGTACAATCAACTCGTCGCTTCTATTCAAATTCCAGTAACTGAAGATAATGAAACCGTTTATTATTCAGCCGGTCAATTTGAAAACAAGATGGAGTCAGAAGAAAATCCAAAACATCGTGAAAAACTTTTAAAAACTTGGGAAGAAACATGGAAGAAAAAAGCTGATTTATTCTCTACAACGCTAAATCATTTATCAGGATTCCGTTTAAACGACTATGAACTTCACGACTATAAAGATTATATGAAAGTACCACTAGACTACAACCGTATGGAAGAAGAAACACTTGATACGATGTGGGATACTATTACAAAAAATAAAGCACCTTTCAAAAAGTACTTTGAACGAAAGGCGCAACTAATTGGTGTTGATCAATTAGGATGGCTCGATGTTACAGCAAGTGTTGACGTAGGTGATTACACTAACAAGCGGTATACTTACAATGAAGCAGCAACGTTTATTATCGATAACTTTAAATCATTCAGTCCAAAAATGGCAGAGATGGCACATCGAGCTTTTGAAGAGCAGTGGATTGAAGCGGAAGATCGTCCAGGAAAACGTCCAGGTGGATACTGTTCAAATCTTCCTGAATCTAAACAGTCACGTATTTTTATGACGTTTGCCGGTAGCACAAGCAACGTGTCAACACTCGCACATGAACTCGGACACGCATTCCATAGTTATGTCCTGCGTGATTTACCACTATTTAACCAACGTTACGCAATGAACGTTGCAGAAACAGCTTCTACATTTGCAGAACTTGTCGTTTCAAACGCAACGATTGAAAATGCAAGATCCAATGCAGAAAAAATCAACTTACTAGATGAAAAAATTGCTAGAAGTGCGACTTTTATGATGAATATCCATGCACGCTATATCTTTGAACGCAATTTATATAATGAACGCCAACAGGGAACTGTAGACAGCAACAGACTGCAAGAACTGATGGAAGAAGCACAAAAAGAAGCCTATCAAGATGCACTTCGTTCATACCATCCAATGTTCTGGGCAACAAAGTTACATTTTCATATTACAGGTGTACCATTCTATAACTTCCCCTATACATTTGGATACTTTTTCAGCTTAGGTATATACAACCGTTTCTTAGAAGACGAAACGTTACTTGAAGATGACTATATTGCACTTCTTCGCGATACTGCGAGCATGACTACAGAAGACCTTGCTGAAAAGCACTTAAATGTTGACCTGAGAAAACCAGACTTCTGGCAAGAAGCACTGGATTCAGTGCATAAAGATATTGAAGAATTTTTAGAACTAACAGAATCACATGTTTAATTTATAAATGATAAGCCCATCTATAAGCTGACACCATGAATTTTAAAAAATAATTTTAGATGACTTCTAAGGTTTGAGTTCGGTAGAATACCAAGCTCAAACCTTATATATATCATGATAATATTATTAAATAGTTATATTTTATCTATTTATGATAATTTTCAGTGTATCGGTTAATCCTGAGATTCCAAAAGGCTCCATTAACCTCATTACTTGTGATACGATTGCCCTAACCAGTGATATTGCTAAAAAAAAAACGATATCAACAAAACGTTGATATCGTATTCTTATGCCACTGCTTAAATGTTCTTGCTTTATCATTATTCAAATATGAAGAATTGTAATTTCATCAATCATGAGCCTTACACTTTTATACTAGGTATAACATTTAACAGTGCATTTTTATTACTTTTATGCCAGTTATCTAACTCATTCTCTATATCTTGAAATATAGCTTTAAAAGCTTCCTGACTTGAATAATCAATAACAAATTCTTTTATAATATTATGGGTTTGTATATGGTTAAAATCTTTAAATACATTAGGCTTGCTGTTCATTATTGTTCTTGTTTCTTTATCTTCTACATCAATCAAAACGTGGAGTTTTGTGGGCAGCATAAACCCTTTTGATTCATAATCGCCTGCACCGATTTCATAATGAATTTTATATTTTCCCCAGCTGATATGGAAAAGCTGAAAATAAAAAGCTTTTGCCGTCACTTTTCTATATACATGAAAGCTAGTCTCTTCTTCTATAGCTGGAAAAATCTTTTTTCCAACTTTATCTTTTCAATTTTGTCTGCTAAAATGTCTAACTGTTGTTCTCCATTCTTCACAATTTCAGTCAATTCTGCTGAATGCTTACTATTGAAGAGCTCCCATTCATTATTCAACTCCATCGCTTCCCCTCCCTATAGGTGTTCCACTTTATATAGCTCACGCCAAAACTAATAATCAAAAAACTGCCATCCACTGTCTCAGGACAGATACGATGGCAACGATAATATGACTTTATTTAGGAAGCTTGGAAGCAAGGACGTCAATATTTTCAATCACTGGTGGCTCTACGAAAAGTTCAGGAGCTTTCTCCATCAATGCCGCAGCCACTTGACCAGAAAGGTGTGCTTGACGACCTGTGTCGTCCGGGAATGCGTCAAAGATTCCGAATGTCGTAGGTCCAAGTCGGATTGCAAACCATGCGATCGTTTCTGACTCCTCCTGAACCACAGGTAGGGCCCCACGTAGGAAGCTTTCAACTTCCGCTTCTTTTCCAGGTTTTGCTTCAAGTCGAACCAATAGCGCTACATTAACCATTTTTCTATCTCCTCCTCAAATTAGAAATTTCATCCATATAAAGTCTATAGTCTGCTAGGTGTTTGATTATATTCTATTTCAATAATGCTAATGATTCACGATTAAAATCTTCTAAGTCATCAGGTGTACGTGATGTTACGATACTACTATCTACAACAACTGATTCGTCTACTACTGTTGCACCTGCATTCTCTAAATCTTTACGTACAGATAAGTAACCCGTTAGCTTTTTACCTTTTAATAAATCTGTATCGATTAATAACTGTGGTCCGTGACAGATTGCAAATACAGGTTTTTCATTAGCAACAAATCCTTTTGTAAATTCACCGAATCGTCCTTGCTCATCACCACGTAACATATCTGGTGAGAATCCGCCTGGAATGAATAATGCATCGAAGTCATCAGGTTTAACGTCATCGATTGCTTTATCAATCGTTACTTCAGTATTCCCTTGTTTACCTTTTACTGTACTACCAGCTTCTTTACCAATAACAGTAATTTCATGTCCTTCTTTTTCAAAAGCCTCAGCCGGGCTCGTAAATTCTATATCTTCAAATAAATTGTCTAATACTACTGCGATTTTCTTAGTCATAATATAAATTCCTCCTAATTTAATAGTGAGTTCGTCATCAATATGTGAGAACTATAATTCTATTTTACCTTTAATATATACACATTAAAAATATATTGCTCAATTATATCAAACTACTTAAACGTTTAATTTTATGAATAATTACTCCGGTTTAAATACGACTTTAATATTTCTCGTTTTTCATCAAATACTTTATAAGCCTCATCGGCTTTTTCTAAAGGAAAAATATGTATGATAATTTCAGTAGGATCAAATACTTCATCTTTTAAATCACTATCTGCCACAACAAAAGAAGAAAAAAAAGATTTATCAGCTATGATCTGACCCCAGTTGGGTTTACAAATGAAATAATATAAATGTTTCCCTCCAGAGAATCTAGATTCTCTGGAGTTTTTTTATGCGGCTAATGCTCTAAATTCCAACGGACTCAACCCCTTGAATTTGTGCTGAGGCCTGCGGTGGTTGTAGAACTCGATATACCACATAATATCTTTGATGATCGTGTGATAGGTGTCGTAATACTTCTGTTTGCGTTTGACATGGAACCGTTCAGCTTTGATCTTGCCCCAGAAAGCCTCCATTGGTCCATTATCAATGCATTTTCCCACCCGGGACATGCTCTGGCACATTTGCTGGGCCTCCAAAATTTTTTTAAAGCCAAAAGAGGTGTACTGGAATCCCCGGTCACTATGCACCAATGGCGTCGCATCCGGACATTTTTGGATCGCCGCTTTAAACGTATCGAAGACGAGCTGATTATTATTAGAGCGTCCGAATTTGTAGGCGATGATACTATTATCATACAAATCGATAATGGCACTGAGATAGGCTTTTTCTCCACTCAGCGCTTTAAATTCCGTCACATCGGTTAACCATTTCTCGTTCACGTGGTCGACATTGAAATCCCGGTCTAATATGTTTTCAGCGACCTGTTGCGGTGTGTGTGGCATATACTGCTGCTTTTTGATCCGGGTCACCGACCGTAAGCCCATCTGTGTCATCAGCCGGTAGATGCGTTTCTTATTATAGTGCGTCTGATGTGCTTTGTTGATTTCATAACACATCTGACGATAGCCGTATATGCCCTCTGTTTCGACATAGAATTCGGCTATCCTTGACGCAATCCAATCGTTCTCTGTTTCAGAAGCCGATGCACTGCGTTTCTGATACTGATAGTACGCCTGTCTTGAAATACCCGCCGCCCGGCATAATTCAGAGATGGAGTAGCCTTCATTATGCAGGGCTGTGATGGCAGTGTGAAGTTGATGACTCTGAACCCGGCTGTATTTTAGTTCCTCTCGAGTTCGTCCAACTTTTTTAGCAGGGCATTTTCCACTTCAAGTTTTCGCTTGTCTGCTCTGAGTTTTGAAATCTCCCGGTTTAGTTGTTCCGTTTCCGTCAGCTGATCTTCTGATTTCCTGCGGCCGCGTTTATCTTCGAGTCCCATTTCACCATATTCCCGGTATTTTATCACAATGGTGCGCGCCTGCTGGTAGCTCACATCAAACCGTTCAGCCAGTTCTCGGTAACTGACATCCCCCTGAGCATGATGTTTTGCGATCTCAATCCGTTCCTGAACCGTTGTTTTCCGTCCTTTAGTCAATGGTGAAGCCCCCTCTCTCGTCGTTCTTATTTCTTCACCATTATTGTAACGTATAATCCACTGTCGTACAGTTGTTTTTGACGGTATATCGTATTTGCATGCGAGTTCATAAATGGAAATACTGCCCGTCTGATACTCTTTTGCGACCATTTCTTTAAATGCGCGGGTGTAGGTTCTGTGTTTCTTTCGTTTCTTTAATCCCTCAGCCCCATCCATGCTTCTCATATTTTTCCTTCCATTCTCTCACTGATTTAGGATTCACCGGATATGTTTTACATACATGGCTTATCGGTGTCCCTTTATTCAATTCTAGAACGATTTCCAGCTTTTCTTCGGCCGAAAAATGTCTGGTAGTCATAAAGAACCCCCTCCAGGTTTACAGATGTTTTATTTCATCTGTAAACCTGGAGGGGGTCAAATCACTATGTGAATACCTATTAATTCACTATCTTTATTAAGGATAGGGCACATATTGCCCAAACGAAGTATCAGCTTAGTATATCTTCTTACTACATATACTTGCTTTTACTTTACCATCACTAAAAATATCTTACTTTTTTCACTACTAAATACACTCCCTTTATTTTTGAATGTAATTAGATAAATGTTTCCCAGTTACGCTATCTTGTATGCTAAGGACACCTTCTGGGTAACCACTGTATAATAATCTTCCTCCTTGTTGACCAGCAGCTGGTCCCATATCAATTAACCAGTCTGATTCTGTCATCATTGACAAGTTATGCTCGATTAGAACGACGGTATTACCTTCATCCACTAATTGATTAAATAATTCGATCAGCACATGGATATCCCTTTGATGTAACCCTGTTGTTGGTTCATCAAAAATAAAGATGTGGTCAGTCACTTGATTGATTAAATACGCACTGAGCTTTACACGTTGAATTTCTCCACCTGAAAGTGTGTCCAATGATTGTCCAAGTGTCATATAGCCTAGACCAGTGGCAGCGAGGGATTTTAATATCTCCAGAATTTTATGATGTGTATTGAAGTAATTTATTCCTTCTTCCACCGTTAATTGTAAGACATCTGCAATAGAGTAACCATCTACTTTAGCATCTAGAACTTCCTGTCTATAACGTGTTCCATGACATACTTCACAAACTTGTGAAAAATCAGGCATAAACGCAAGTTCTGTTTTAAGAATTCCTTTTCCTTTACAGTTTGGACAAGCACCTTCAGAATTATAGCTGAACATACTTTTCTTTAGCCCTGTCTCCTTACTGAAAAATGCTCGTAATTCATCAAATGTATTGGTATAAGTTAATATATTTGAACGATTTGAAGCATTAATAGCTTTTTGATCGATGAATATAACATTTTTAATCTGTTTAAACCCAGTTTTTATGAGCGTACTCTTACCAGAACCAGCAACCCCTGTAATAACAGAAATAGCATTTTTAGGGAGATACACTTCAACATTTTTGACGTTATTTTTTGTAACTGGACCGATATGAATCATTTCTTGAGATGACCTTGGAACTTTTAGTTGATGTTTTTCTTTGAGTTCTTGTCCAGTCGCAGTGTGGGAGTCGAGAAGTTGATCGTATGTTCCTTCAAATGTAATTCTACCCCCATTTTTACCGGCACCTGGTCCTACGTCAACAATGTGATCTGCAATCTTAATAATATCAGGATCGTGTTCAACCACAATAACTGTATTTCCTTTATCCCGAATAGACATAATTATGCGATTGATATTTTCAATATCTTCAGGATGCAGTCCAACACTCGGTTCATCGATAATGTATACGAGATCGGTCAGTGGGCTACTTAAATGACGAATAAGCTTAATACGCTGAGATTCACCACCTGATAATGTAGGTGTTTCTCGACCAAGTGTCAAATAACCAAGTCCAATATCAACTAGAGATTGAAGTTGCTGTTTAAGCGGCTTTACAATATATGCAGCTGTTTTATCAGTAAGATAGTCTAAAAACAGGATATTTTCTACGATACTTTGATTTGTAAAATCAGCAATATCTGCACCGTTAATTTTGCAGCTTAAAATACGTTGATTTAAACGTTTTCCGTGACAGTTAGGACAAACCATTGTCGTTACAACACGCTCATATTCATCCGGCCACCTGCTCTTTTCATAGCCATCATTAATAATAAACAGTCGCCTGAATCGATAGACGACCCCTTCATATTTTGCAGTACGGGGCCATTCTTCAGGAGGATTGGTCAGTTTGGTCGGCTCTAAATAAAGTAATTGATGCATCTCTTCCTTCGAATAATCTTTCAGCTTCTTATCATTATCAAATAGACCCGAATGCGTATAGCTTTTACCACGCCAGTGATCTGGTCCGAATGTAGGAAAATTAATTCCATGTTCGTTTAAAGATTTGTCATAATCCAGCAATTCATCGATATCAATTTCCTCGACATATCCTAAGCCTTGGCATCTCTCACACATTCCTGCCGAATTATTGAATGAAAATTCATTTGAATATCCGACAAATGGTTGACCAATACGAGACCATAGTAGACGAACAGCAGAATAAATGTCGGAAATTGTACCTACTGTAGAGCGCGAGTTACCACCAAGTCTTTTCTGACTAATGACCATTGAAACAGGAAGATTTTGAATGGAATCTACATCAGGTTTCTCATAATGAGTTAATTGATTCTGTATATATGTAGAATAAGTTTCATTGAGTAGACGCTCAGATTCAGCTGCAATCGTACTAAATACTAATGAAGATTTTCCAGATCCTGATTTTCCTGTAAAAACGGTCAATTGATGCTTTGGAAGACTTAACGAAACATTTTTTAAATTATTTTGTCGTGCACCTTTGATGATGATATTTTTCATCCCAAACTTCCTCTCCATAATTAAATATATTTATATTTTTTACCTTTTTAACGAGAAATAAGTTTATAAGTATCAATTTTAAAGTTCCAAATTTTTAGCTGAATTTCCGATTATATTTTATTAAAAAATTTAGAGAAATTCTATAATCAAGTTAGCCACCTACGGTGTGCTTTAAAAAATTTAAATGTACGCAGATTGTAAAATTAAGCTAGACAACTAAAAAAGCCTTCTGTGCTAAACTTAATATGTATTTCCGACCAAAGAAAACATTAAGGAGTTAGCACAAATGGCCTATACACATCTTACCACGGATGAACTTGCGTCCATAGAATTATATTACCACCAGAAAATTTCGGTCAGTGAGATCTGCCGGAGAATTAAGCGTTAAAGAGAGATCGTCTATAATGTAATTAATGCACTCAAAGCAGGTATATCTGTACTGGAATTCTATCAGAACGATAAGAAAAGAAAATCTCTTTGCAGAAGACGTAGAATCGTCCTTCCTAAGCATCAGATCAGTTATATTCAAAAAAGGATAGCCGACGGCTGGACACCTGACACCATCATAGGCAGAAATGAAGAATCTATCAGCTGTTCTGTTAAAATTCTGTACAGAATGTTCAGAGAAGATATTCTTCCTGTTCACTCACTTCCGATGAAAGGGAAAAGAAAGCCTAACAGTCATCATGAGAAAAGAGGTCGTCAGACTTTCAAACGTCACATTTCAGAAAGAACAGTTGAATTTCCTGACTTTGATAAAGCGTTCGGTCATCTTGAAGGCGATACGATTATTGGTCGTCACCATGGTAGCGCAGTCATCACCCTTGTTGAACGCGTTTCTAAGATGATCATCACCTTACGACCGGAAGGTCGCAAGGCATCCGACATTGAAAAAGCATTAAACAGTATGTTTTCGGCTTTACCTTATCGTCTCTTTAAATCCATTACATTCGACTGCGGTAAAGAGTTTTCCAGCTGG